>FR891207.1:54257-62218 GCA_000433515.1 Candidatus Colimorpha enterica
CACGTCACGGCTTGCATCAGAATTTCCGAGTACTTTGCCGAGGAGACCGGCGAGCCCTGTGTCATGAATATCTGGATCCCCGACGGCTACAAGGATATCCCCGCCGACAGGATCGGACCGCGCGCAAGATTCAAGAAGTCCCTCGACGAGATCATCTCCATGCCGTATGACCATGAAAAGGTGCTTGTCACCCTCGAGTCCAAGGTTTTCGGTATCGGTCTTGAGGCTTATACCGTCGGTTCCTCCGAGTTCACCCTCGGATATGTCCAGCAGAACGGACTTGTCCCGCTTATGGACAACGGTCACTATCATCCGACCGAGGTCGTTTCCGACAAGATCTCCTCGCTCCTGCTCCTCAACAAGAAGCTCGCGCTCCACATAACCCGCCCGATGCGCTGGGACTCCGACCACGTTGTCCGTCTCGATGACGAGACAAAAGAGATCGCAAAGGAGATCGTTGCAAGCGGCAGAATGGACGATATCGCAATGGCGCTTGACTTCTTTGACGCAAGCATAAACCGCGTCGCCGCATGGGTCGTCGGTATCACCAGCTTCAGAAAAGCGCTTCTGTATGCCTTCCTCACTCCCCATAAGTACCTGACAGAGCTTCAGAACGACGAAAAGTTCACAAAGCTCATGGTGATGCAGGAGCAGTTCAAGATGATGCCGGCAGAAGCGGTATGGAACGAGTTCTGCGAAAGAAACGGCGTTCCGTCCGACGGCAGCTTCATGGACGAGATCGAGAAGTACGAGAAGGAAGTCCTCTTCAAGAGAGTATAATTTATCCGGGGCTGCCGCAGAAATGCGTCAGCCCCATATCCCGTGTTACGGCAGTGTCACAGTATGCTGCCTGACCGAAAAGTCACAACCGAAAGGATCGAAACAGTCTTTCAATGAAACCGGAAGATCTTAAAAATGTGTCCCTGCCGGAAATGCCGCGGACGCACTATATAAACAATCACATACACACCTGCCACTCCTTTTCGCCCTATACACCGACCGATGCCGTATACACCGCGTATATGAGCGGTCTTGCCACGGCAGGAATAGTCGATCACGATACGACAGCCGGAGCGCGTGAATTCCTTGAGGCAGGCAGAATAATCGGGCTTCCCGTAACTGTCGGTGCCGAGTGCCGCATCGATATGTCTGCAACAAAGCTCAGCGGCAGACGCCTGAACAACCCCGACCAGCTTTCGGTCGCATATGTCGTCATGCACGGCATTCCTCACGACAATATCGAAAAGGTAGATGAGTTTCTCGCGCCGTTCAGGGCAAAGAGGAACATCAGAAACCGCGGCATGACAGAAAACATCAACCGCCTTACCGGAGGCTTCGGCATAACGGTTGATTTCGACCGCGACGTGCTCCCGCTGTCTGTCACGTCGGTCACGGAGAGACACCTGCTGTTCGCTCTTGCGAAGAAGATAACCGCAAGATACTCCGAGCCGGCAGAGGTCGTTGCCTTCATGAAGGACGTGATGGGCATCCCCGTCTCCGGAAAGACGGAGGCAAATATCCTTGACGGAAAGAACACGCCTAAGTTCTACGAGTACGACATTCTCGGCGCACTCAAGAGCAACCTTGTCGAAAAGATATACATCCCGGCAACCGACGAGCTCCCCTCGGTACAGGAGTATACCGATATGGTCAGACGCTTCGGCGGAATCTCCGCATATGCCTACCTCGGCGATGTCGGAAGCTCCGTCACCGGAGACAAGAAGGCGCAGAAGTTCGAGGACGACTACCTTGACGACGTTTTTGACGTAATAGAGGAGTACGGATTCGACGCCGTCACCTTCATGCCGACAAGAAATACGGCAGAACAGCTCGACCGCGTCATGTCCCTCTGCAAGGAGAGACACTTCTTCCAGATAAGCGGCGAGGATATCAACTCCCCGAGGCAGAAGTTTGTCTGCCCGGCATACGACGACCCGAAATTTTCGCATCTCGTCGAAGCCGCTTATACGCTTATAAAATACGAAAACCTTGCCGCAACCGATATGAAGGCGGCACGCGAGCTTATAAAAGTCTGAATCATCAACCGCGAAAGGATTCCTCCGCCGGTGCGGAGGATGGATTATGAACATGAAAGAACTTGAAATGCTTCAGGAAATGTCGAACCTTTACGGCGGCAATCCCGAATACGTTCTCGCCGGGGGCGGGAATACATCCTATAAGACCGGAGACACACTGTATGTGAAAGGCTCCGGAACCTCCCTTGCCACAATAAAGGCAGGCGATTTTGTCCGCCTGTACCGTTCAAAGCTCGATGCAATGTGGCAGAAAAAATACTCCGACGACGAAAAGACCCGCGAGAGCGAGGTCCTTGCCGACATGATGGCTGCAAGACTTGAGGGCGAGACAAGACGCCCGAGCGTCGAGACACTGCTCCACAACCTCTTCCCGCAGAAATTTGTTCTCCACGTCCATCCCGCAGCCGTCAACGGAATGACCTGCGGAAAGAACGGAAAAGAGATCGCCGCAAAGATCTTCCCGGATTCCGTCTGGGTCGATGCCTGCAAACCGGGCTACATCCTTGCCGATATCTGCCGCAGAATGCTCTCCGAATATAAGGCAAAGACCGGATCCGACGCGGATCTTCTGTTCCTTCAGAACCACGGCGTTTTCTTTGCCGCCGATTCGACAGAGGACATTGACGCACTTGTTACGGACGTGATGGGCAAGCTGAATTCCGTCATCTACGGCTGGAAGGAGTATCTCGGCGGTCAGCTTTCGGCACTCCTCGGAACCGGACACCGCGAATATGTAAGCTCCCCCGAGATCGCGGCATTCGACCCGTCATTCAGAAGCCCGACCCCCGACCATATCGTTTACTGCAAGGCAAAATATCTTGTGATCGATATGAATATCACTGCGGAAGCACTTAAATCCGCGGTTGAAAACTTCGCATCCGACAACGGCTACAACCCCCGTGTCGTGATCGTGAGAGGGCGCGGCGCGTTTGTGTTCGGAACCGATGCAAAGCAGCTTGACACCGTGAAAAACGTCTTCCTTGACCATGTGAAGGTCTATTCGAACTCGGAATTTTTCGGCGGTTACTCCGGAATGAGCGAGGAGCTTGTTGACTTCATCGTCAACTGGGAGGTCGAAAGCTATCGCGCAAAGGTCAGCGGCAACTGACTCCGCGTGGATGTTAATATTCACACTCGTGTTAAAATGATCAAAAAATCGATGTGAATTTCACAAATATCGTGAAGTGTGTTTCTTGAAATGCTGCCGTAAATGTATTATAATGTTGAGGTAAACAAAATGATAAGAAAAGCGTTCAGGATGAAGCTGTTCGACGGAATGGCTGAAGAATACAGAAGACGTCACAATCTGATCTGGAGAGAAATGGTCGATATGATCCACGAATACGGCGGTCATAACTACTCCATTTACCTTGACCCCGATTCGAATATCCTTTTCGGATATATCGAACTTGAGGACGAGGAGCTCTGGAACAGGAGCGCTGAAACAGAGGTCTGCCGCAGATGGTGGGACTATATGGCTGATATCATGGAGACAAATCCCGATAACAGTCCCGTTTCGGTCGATCTTGTAAAGATGTTCGAGCTCGACTGAGATATTCAATGATAAAAACCGTCGTCCGACTGCTTTCCCGGACGGCGGTTTTTCCGCAGAAGGAGTAAATTTATGTATTATAATATTTTCAGCGCACCGTTCATCAACGAAATGTGCAAAACAACAGCCAATATGTACCGCCTCGGCTGGGATGAAAGAAACGGCGGAAATATCAGCTGCCTTCTTGATACCGACGAGGTCGCAGACTATCTTGATATAAACAACGTCGTCAGAACCATCCCGATCGGCTTCAGGGCAGAGAGCCTTATCGGAAAGATATTCCTTGTCACCGGAACCGGAAAGTACTTCAAGAACGTCAACGACGATCCCGCCGCCAACCTCGGCGTTATCAGAATCGGCGGGGACGGCGAGACTGCAGAGCTTCTCTGGGGCTTTTCCGACGGAGGTAAATTCACAAGCGAGCTTCCGGCACACCTCATGAGCCATATGGCAAGACTTAAGGTCGATCCCCTCAACCGCGTAGTCATGCACTGCCACCCGACAAATACCGTTGCAATGACCCACATCCATCCTCTTGACGATAAATCCTTCACAAGAACCATCTGGGGCAGCTGCACAGAGTGCATTGTCGTTTTTCCGGACGGAATCGGCGTTCTTCCGTGGATGATCTGCGGAACCAACGAGATCGGCGAGGCAACCGCAGAGAAAATGGAAGAGTACCGCATAGTCGTATGGGCTCAGCACGGCATCTACGCCGCAGGAAAGAGCTATGACGAAACCTTCGGACTTATTGAAACCGTCGAGAAGGGCGCAGAACTTTACCTCAAGTATTCTCACCTTCCGATAATCAGCCGTATCTCCGATAAACAGCTCGGAGCCCTTGCCGATACCTTCGGCGTCACCTACAGAAAAGACTTCCTCGAGCTCTGATGTAACAGCATAACAAAACCGCCTCCGTCCATGGAAGCGGTTTTTTTGTAATACTATCGGTTAAAACCAATATTCTTTCTCAGTACAAAAGTTCTTGAAGATTCAAGAAGATGTGGAGCATCTTCAGAAACATTCTTTCAAGAAGTTTCTTAAGCGGGTCCGGGCAGAGCCCGGCGTGTCCCTCTCATAACCCCTCAACAGCATCAAGCTCTTCGTACATCGAAAGCAGCCTGTCTTCAAGCTCAGTCTGCTCTTTTTCAAGCCCGGCAAGCTTCACATGGTCATACGGGTCGCAGACAGTCATTTCCTCACCGATTTCCGAAATGCGGCTCTCTGTCGCGGCAATGCCGTCCTTCAGATTCTTTAACCGCCGCTCGGATTTCCGTATCTCCGCCTGCTCACGCTTGGCATTCAGATACTGCTCCTTTGACGCGGTTACGACAGCCTCTTTTTTTGCTTCTTCTTCAGAAGATGTGAGATGTCTGCGCCTGTAGTCAAGGTACTCACCGTACCCACCTTCAAAAGCGAAGAGATGATGCTCGCTTTCTGCTCCGAAATCAAGGATACGCGTCGCCAGCTTGTTTATGAAATAACGGTCGTGCGACACCGCAATGATCGTTCCGTCAAAGCCCGACAGCGCATTTTCAAGCACCTCGCGGGAGTTTATGTCAAGATGGTTCGTCGGCTCGTCAAGAATGAGCAGATTCATCTTCGACAGCATAAGCCGCGCAAGAGTAAGCCGCGCCTTCTCGCCGCCGCTCAGAACCGAGACCTTTTTCGAGATGTCGTCACCCCTGAACAGGAAAAGCGCAAGCGCGTTTCTGACGGTCGTCTCGGTCATTGTCGGATATGCATTCCACAGCTCGTCAATGACAGTGTTGTTCGGATGCAGATCCTGATTCTCCTGATCGTAATAACCGATCTTCACATTGTAGCCGAGGGATGCAAAGCCCTTGTCGGGGGAAATGCGCCCCGCAAGGATCTTGATAAGCGTCGATTTTCCGCATCCGTTCTTTCCGCAGATGAAAAGCCGGTCATGCTTTTTTACCTCGAATGAGACCGAATCGAAAAGCGCTTTTCCGGGATAGCTCTTCGCAAGCCCGCGTACCGACATAACGTCGTTTCCGCTCTCGCCGGAGCTGTCAAATGTCATCCTGATCCTGTCGGGAAGCGCCTCGGGACGCTCGATACGCTCCATCTTGTCAAGCAGCTTCTGACGGCTTTCCGCGGCGATTATGTTCCTCTCGCGGTTCCAGCGGCGCTGCTGCCCGATGTACGCTTCGATGCGTTTTATCTCTCTCTGCTGATTGACATAGTGGCGCTCCTGAATTTCGCGGTCAATCGCCTTCTGATTTACATATCCGGTGTAATTCCCGTTCCATATGCGGGATTTTTTGTTTTCGATCTCAAGTATCCTGTTTACGACCGAATCAAGAAAATACCGGTCGTGGGATATAACAAGAATTGTTTTCCGGCTTGCCTTCAGATAGCTTTCGAGCCAGAAAAGCGCGTCGGTGTCAAGATGGTTCGTAGGCTCGTCAAGAAGGATTATGTCTGGATCGCGCAAAAGCAGACAGGCAAGCGAAAGGCGTGTTTTCTGCCCGCCGCTCAGCGACGAAACCGGCTTGTCCCACAAAGCCTCGGGCAGAGAGAGCTTTTTCAGTATCCCCCTGCACCGCCCGCGGAATTCATACCCGCCGCCCGAGGTAAAGCTCTCCTGACAGTCGGCATACCTCTTTGCATCGGCTTCAGAGCCGGTCTGCTCGGATACCATGCGGAGATTTTCAAGCTCCTTTTCCGTCTCAATAAGGTCGGAAAAAGTGTTTATGGCCTCGTCAAGAATCGTGCGCGAAGAATCGTATTCGATATTTTGTTCAAGAATGCCGACGGTCTTTCCCTTCGAGATAAAAACCTCTCCGGAGGTCGGCTGATATTTCCCGGTGATCATCGCAAAAAGCGACGATTTTCCGGCACCGTTCACGCCGATGATACCGAGCTTGTCGCCTTCGTTGAGCGCGAAGGAAACATTCTCAAGCACCGTTTCGGCGCCGAACGACAGGCTTAAATTTTCACAGTTGACTGAAATCATTTAAATATAACCGGGGTACGGAGTTGTTATTTTGCCAGCTTTTCGCCGCATTTCGGGCAGTAGGCAAGCCCGCGCGCGACCCGGTATCCGCACTGGGGGCAGGTGGTATAGTCCTTCATGTCGGCAAGCTTATCCTCTATCTGCTTTTTCTCCGCTTCAAGGCTGTCTACCTGAGAAAACAGCCCGGAGTACATATCGTCTGTGACGGTCTCGCCGTTTTTTTCGGCATATTTAATCTCGCCGATGCTCCTGTAGCACAGATCAAGCTTGGTTTTCACCGCATTCAGACGGTATTTCAGCTTTGCGATGCCCGCCAGCTTTTCGGTGCCTTTTACGGTGTAGTCGGCGGCGTTGTATATTGTCTTTGAAAGATCGTTCCAGAAATCCATGGTATTTTTCCTTTCAGTCGGTGTATGATTTATCTATGTTTACAACAGCATGGTAGTCGGGTGAGATCACCTTGACAAGCCGGTCTGTCTCCGCTTTTACCTCATTGTCGGAAAGGCGGAATGCAAACGGGATGACCATGTCGAAAATGAGATTCGTGTGCGTCTGCCCGACAACCATTCTGAAATCGTGTATCGTGATGGCAGGGTCAAGCGCGCGGACAAGCTCCGCGACCTTTTCCCTCGTCGAAACGGTAAGCTCGTCGTCGGTTGCAATCGGGTCCATGTGTATCACGGCATTGCAGTTCAGCTCACTTGCCAGTCGCCGCTCGATGTTGTCGATCGTGTCGTGTATTTCAAGTATGTTGACAGTCTGAGGAACCTCGGCATGAAGCGAGATCATCGTCCTGCCGGGACCGTAGTTGTGTACGATCAGGTCATGCATACCGCTGACCTCCGGATATGACATGACGATTGACTTTATCCTGTCAACGAATCCGGCATCCGGCGGTGTTCCGAGGAGCGGGTCAAGCGTGTCCTTCGCCGTCATGATCCCGGAGCGGAGAATGAATACCGAAACCGCAAGCCCGCACCAGCCGTCAAGCGGAAGGGAAGAGAACCCTGATACAACAGTGCAGACAAGCACCGCGCCGGTGGCAATGCAGTCGCTGAGGCTGTCTGCGGCAGTGGCTCTCATCGCGGCAGACGATATCTTTTTCGCAATCGCGGTGTTGTAAAGGTACATATACAGCTTGACTGCGATCGAAAGAGCAAGAATAACGACCGTCACAACACTGAATTCCGATGTCTCGCGTGAGATTATCTTTTCAACAGAGGACTTTCCGAGCTCAAATCCCATGAGGATTATTATCATGGAGACAATGAACCCGGATATGTACTCAATTCTCCCGTGGCCGAACGGATGCGTGTGATCGGGCTTCTGCCCCGCAAGCCGGAAGCCGACAAGCGTCACAGCCGACGAGCCGGCATCGGAAAGGTTGTTCATC
>FR891207.1:62285-66871 GCA_000433515.1 Candidatus Colimorpha enterica
AGCTTTGCGATGCTGAGCAGGATGTTGAACGCGATCCCGACCGCACCGCAGAGAGTCCCGTAAGCCCGCCGCGTTTCGGGAGAGGTCGGGTCATCCCGGTTTTTTATGAAAATTTTCGAGAGCAGCTCTATCATGCCCGTTTTTCAACCTGATACCTTTCGTAATAGAAGAGATACTGCTGAGCTATCCCGGCATATTTTCCGAGCGACGGAATGTCAAGCCCGCCGGGATAATACTTAGCCATGACCTTTTTCATCCATACATCGACCGGAAAAGCGTCGGTTTTCCCGAACCCGAACAGCGCGGCACAGGAGGCAACCTTCGGACCGATACCCTTTACGGTCATAAGATTCGCAATCAGCTCATCCGTCGGAAGAGCGCGCAGCGACTCAAGATCAAGCCTGCCGTCCGCGACCTTCGCGGCGGCGTCATATATGTAAGCGGCGCGGAATCCCGTGCGGAGTGCGAAAATCTCCTCTTCTCCAGCCGCTGCAAGGGCTTCCGGAGTCGGAAATGCGTAATACTCCTTCCCGCCGCAGATCTTCTTTTCGCCGAACCGCGCAGACATTGCCGAAATTATCTTCTTTATCCGGGGAATGTTGTTGTTCTGCGAGATTATGAAGGAACAGACAGTCTCCCACGGGTCCTGGTGAAGTATCCTGATACCTTTTCCGGCAGACATCGCGCTCTTTATCGTCCGGTCGTCTCCGAATCTGTGCGAAATATCGTCCCGCATACCGGAATAGTCGTCGTCAAGCGCGAAGAAATCCCTCCATACCCGCTCAAAGCTGTCGGAAGCAGCTCCGAAAACCGTTACGGTTTCTTTGTCCTGAGTAAGCGTGACCGGCATTCCGAACGCGATCCCGTCATAGCCGCCGGTTTCGTTCCTGTCAAAACGGAAGCACTGCCCGCAGTCAAAGATCTGGTCAAGGTCAAAGTACTCCGGCCTGTCAAAAGTATATTTTTCGGTATTGATTGCCATCACGCCCTTCGGAATTTCAGTCATCATGCTATTGTACTATTATAATATAAATTCCGCCCCGCGTCAACATTCAATCGCTGTATCAAGCGCGATTTCCATCATGTCGGTAAAGGAATTCTGCCGCTCCTCCGCCGTTGTCACCTCGCCTGTTATCAGGTGATCGGAGATCGTCAGGATCGCAAGCGCGTTCTTCCCTGAGCGGAGAGCGTTCATGTAGAGCGCCGCCGCCTCCATCTCGACCGCAAGCACACCGAGCTTCCGCCACTTTGCATTAGCCTCCGGGTCGTCGTCATAAAACGTGTCGGATGACAGTACATTCCCGACGATCGGAGCTATCCCGTGTCTTGCCGATACCTCATCCGCCGCCTTTAAAAGCCGGTAGGAAGCAATCGGTGCAAAGCTGCCGGGAAGCAAATACTGCTGCGCAAACGCAGAATTCGTGCAGGCGCCCATTGCAAGGACTATGTCGCGCACCTTCAGACCCTCGGTCATCGCCCCCGCAGAGCCTATTCTTATTATATTGTTGACCCCGAAAAAGTTGAAAAGCTCGTAGCTGTATATTCCCATTGACGGCATACCCATGCCGCTTGCCATTACCGAGACGCGGTGTCCCTTCCAGCTTCCGGTGTAGCCCTTCACACCGCGGACGTCGTTGAACAGAACGGCGTTTTCAAGAAAGCTCTTCGCAACAAATTCCGACCTTTTCGGGTCACCGGGCATCAGCACTGTTTCCGCAATGTCCTCAGGTCTTGCGCTTATGTGAGGCGTGGGGTAATTCTTTTCTGACATCTGTTTATTTTCCTTTCGGAGTATTTTTATATATTTCGGCAGACCAACTGCCGGAGTGCTTGAAAACCGACCGGCAGAACCGACGCAAGCCAACTGCATTGAACTACCTGTTACAATATAAATCTATTATATCACATCGGGACAAAAAAGTAAACCGTGTTTTGTAAATATTAATTTAGCACTCAAACAACGAGAGTGCTAATGTTTACAAAGACTTAATATTAATATATTAAAAAATTCACAGAACAGGAGTATCATAAATATCGTAAAAAGAAATCAGAACCGAAAGGTGTTGATAATATAATGAACATCGAAAAATACACCCAGAAAAGCACGGAAGCAATCCGCGACGCAAGAGCTCTTGCCGTCGAAAACGGAAACCAGACCCTCGAGCAGGTACACCTCCTCTCCGCGCTGATATCCGACAGCGACGGACTTATCCCCGGACTTCTTAAATCCATGAATGCCAATGTCTCCGGCATGGTGTCCGACCTTTCCGCCGCAATATCGGCTCTGCCGAAGGTAAGCGGCGCGGGCGACAAAATGTATATGTCCGGCGAGCTTGACGCGGCGATAAACGAAGCCGAAAAAAAAGCCGCCGAAATGAAGGATGAGTTCGTCTCGGTCGAACACCTGATGATGGGGCTTATCTCAAAGCCCGACAGAAAGCTCCGCGACATTTTCTCCCGCTGCAACGTGAATTATCAGGCATTCCTCACGGCTCTTAAAAGCGTCAGAGGCAACCGCTCCGTCAACAGCGAAAACCCCGAGGCAACCTACGACGTCCTCAAAAAGTACGGTCAGAACCTTGTGGAGCTTGCAAAGAGCCAGAAGCTCGACCCGGTCATCGGACGTGACGAGGAGATAAGAAACGTCATCCGTATTCTTTCCCGTAAGACAAAAAACAACCCCTGCCTCATCGGTGAACCCGGCGTCGGTAAGACCGCAATAGCCGAAGGACTTGCCCAGCGTATCGTCAAGGGCGATGTCCCGGAAAATCTGAAGGACCGCGAGATATTCTCGCTTGATATGGGCGCACTCATCGCCGGCGCAAAATACCGCGGCGAATTCGAGGAGCGTCTGAAAGCCGTCCTGAATGAAGTTAAATCGAGCGAAGGGAAGATCATCCTCTTCATCGATGAGCTTCATACAATAGTCGGCGCAGGCAAGACCGACGGCGCAATGGATGCCGGCAACCTGCTCAAGCCGATGCTTGCAAGAGGCGAGCTGCACTGCATAGGCGCAACGACCCTCAACGAATCCCGCCAGTATATCGAAAAGGATCCCGCCCTTGAAAGACGTTTCCAGCCGGTCATGGTCCCGGAGCCCTCGGTCGAGGACACGATAACCATCCTCCGCGGGCTGAAGGAAAAATATGAAGTCTACCACGGCGTAAAGATCCACGACCAGGCGCTCATCTCGGCAGCGGTGCTTTCAAACCGCTATATCTCCGATCGTTTCCTCCCCGATAAGGCAATCGACCTTGTCGATGAAGCGTGCTCGATGATAAAGACCGAAATGAACTCCATGCCGACCGAAATGGACGAAATCTCAAGAAAGATAATGCAGCTTGAGATAGAGGAGACGGCACTCTCAAAGGAAACCGACAAGCTCTCTCTCGAAAGACTTGCAAAGGCAAAGGAAGAGCTTGCCAATATGCGCGAAAAGTTCAACGCAATGAAGGCAAAGCTGGATATCGAAAAGAACTCCATCGGCAAGGTTCAGAAGCTCCGTGAGGAGATCGATAAAACCAACGCCGACATTGAACGCGCACAGAATTCCTACGACCTCGCCAAAGCCGCAGAGCTTAAATACGGCAAACTCCCGGCACTCAAAAAAGAGCTTCACGAAGAGGAAGAAAAGGCGGCAAACGGCGGCAGTCAGACAACTCTGCTCCGCGATACCGTCACCGAGGAGGAGATCGCAAAGATCGTCGCCCGCTGGACGGGAATCCCGATCTCCAAGCTGATGGAAGGCGAGCGCGAGAAGCTGCTCCACCTCGACGATACCCTTCATAAGAGGGTAATAGGTCAGGACGAGGCAGTCGAAAAGGTCTGCGACGCCATCCTCCGTTCAAGAGCCGGAATTCAGGACCCGAAGAGACCTATCGGTTCCTTCCTGTTCCTCGGACCTACCGGCGTTGGTAAGACCGAGCTTGCAAAAGCCCTTGCCGAGGCACTGTTCGACGACGAAAAGAACCTTATCAGGATAGATATGAGCGAGTACATGGAGAAATTCTCCGTCAGCCGTCTCATCGGAGCGCCTCCCGGATACGTCGGCTACGATGAGGGCGGTCAGCTTACCGAGGCGGTCAGAAGAAAGCCCTACTCAGTAGTTCTGTTCGATGAGGTCGAAAAGGCACACCCCGATGTCTTCAACGTCCTTCTTCAGGTGCTTGACGACGGCAGGATCACCGACAGTCAGGGCAGAACCGTTGACTTCAAGAATACGATCCTCATCCTCACCTCCAACCTCGGCTCCGATATCATCCTCGACGGCATCGGTGCGGACGGAGATATCTCAAAAGACGCGCGCGAAAAGGTCTCGGCTCTGCTCAAACGCAGCTTCAGACCGGAATTCCTCAACCGTCTTGATGAAATTGTATTCTATAAACCCCTTACCCGCGAGAATATAAAGGGCATCGTCGATCTCCTTGTCGCCGACCTTGCAAAGCGCCTCGCCGACAGACAGATAAAGCTGAACGTCACCCCCGCGGCAAAGGACTATATAATCTCAAACGGCTACGACCCGATCTACGGTGCCCGCCCGCTCAAGAGATTCATCCAGTCAAAGGTCGAAACCCTCGTCGCAAAGA
>FR891207.1:66972-70332 GCA_000433515.1 Candidatus Colimorpha enterica
GACGGTCTGAACAACATTTAACCAAAAAAGCATCCAAAGGGGTGCCTTCCATAAAGCAGGTTTTACCTGCCGAAAAAACAATAGGAGTACGGGCATTTGTTCGTACTCCTTTTCACACGCCTTGCCCTGCAAGGTATAGTGTGTTACACCTTTTAGGTGTACTGTCGGGCGGTAATGAGCCTCCCTTGTGTAAAGGGAGGTGGCTTGCGAAGCAAGACGGAGGGATTGTAAAAGCAAAAATTTCATCGAAAACAATCCCTCAGCCGCCTTCGGCGTCAGCTCCCTTTACACAAGGGAGCCTTTGGTTTGTGCGCTCTGAAAGTCTGTCTGTTTTTCCTGACAAGCACTGCTTTTGTGGACACAAAAGCGAAGCCCCGCGCGAGCAGAAGTTGGGTTATAATGTCATCAAAGCTTTAAAATCCTCTGTTTCCCTGATAGGATCAAAGCAACGGTTGTTATTCAAACACCGAATGAAATCATCAATATCGGTTATATCGGAATCTGTAACGGGATGCTCTTCTTCAATAAGTGAAAATAGCGGAGAAGTGAACTTTATTGTCTTTTGGTGATTTATTTTTGTCATTTCTTCCACATGGTACCTTGCTTTTTTCAGTTCTTCCAATACACGGTCATATTGCTGCGTTTTGCAGAAGCAAAAGGCTTTGCTGATAGAATTATATTGCAGAGTATTGTGATAATACTGAAAATTACCGTCCGGAAACATAATATTCAGTATTTTTTCAACGGCATCATACACGTCAATTGAGTCTTGACCGAATTTTAGTTGGAAGAGAAAGCTATTTAATTTTGTATTTGTAAGGTGCTGACAATGCTTTTTCCTTTCTTCACCCTCTAAGCACCAACAAAGCAGCTCATCTCTTTTCTCCTCATCCTCTTCTAACATAGCGTATTGTTTGGCTTCGTCCTTTTTTTGATTACAGCTAAGTGCAAGAACGATTCCGAACAACGCTTTGGAATATAATTTTGAATCCTTGGTGTTATCCAAAACCAATTTATAATGTTTTGCTGAACTTTCAAGCAAACGCGTATATTCACTATTATCCAAGGTCGGCATAGCAACATAATACTCTGCCGATGCCAGCCATTCCACATACTCCATATTTCCCGGATATTCAGCAACCGCACGCAGGGCGATTTGATAATTCTTTTCTTTGTCGTCGTGTTCCCAATATTTGTGGAATGCTTCGTCAAACTCCGCTTTTCTCAAATCCTTTTGGTAGGTTTCCATTCCAAGCAGATAATCGGTGGTTACATTAAATAAATTGGCAAGCGGCGGCAATAAAGAAATGTCGGGCATAGCAACATCTGTTTCCCAACGGCTGATTGCCTGCGGAGAAATAGAAAGAAGTTCTGCAAGATTTTCTTGTGTCATATTTGCTTCTCGTCGAAGTGATTTTATCTTTTGTCCAAATGTCATATAAACAATTCTCCTGATTTCGTTACTTGACCGGTCTGTGATTATATTATATCAAGTTTTTGACGATTTGTCCACCTCTTAATAATTGAGAGGTTATAAACCAAAAATTGAGTTGGACATAAAAGCTTGGCGCACCTGCTTTATCGCAGGTACGCCAACGGATGCTTTTTTGGTTATGGGAACGTTATTTCATTTTGAATCAAGTACAAAAACCTGCCCGTTTATCGAAACAGCATATACATTTTTCTCATCAATAACTTTTCTGAATTTGCCGTATATGCTTATAACCTTCTTTTCTTTTCCTCCGCCATTGCCGAGATACTGATATCTGATTATTTCCGGTTCACTCCCGTCATTGAGAATTATGCTGAATTCATCAAGACTGAGATCATCATCCGGAAGTCCCTCAACCGAGATCATTATTGAAGCGGGCGAAATAATCACGTCTTTTATTGTTAGGTTTCCGCATTTTTCGTTCAGTACAAAGCATCTTGAAGCATCGGCATAATTGAGCTTGAATTTGAAATTCCATGAGCCTGTTATGAGTTTTTCAACGTATGGCAGGCTGACATAAGTATCAAATGTAATTGTCATGTGCCTGCCGATTATTTTTTTGTCAGAAGCAAATGTTATAAGATAAGTCTGAATTCTGCTTTCTTCATCAATGTTCATGCAGGCGAAATTATAAGAACCGCTTGAATTTTTAGTATCAATATTTACAACGATGCTTTGAAGTCTGCCGTCAAGAGGCAGCCCCTCCGGCACCCTCACCTCCGCCAGCACATACACCGTATGAGCATCCCCGAACGCCTGCCGGACAGTGACCGTCAGCCCGTCAATGGTCTGGCTCTGATTTATTTCCATGACGGAATTCCGTAACTCATCCTCCCTCGTCCCGGAAATACCGAGATAGTCCTTAAGCACACCGTCCCACCCGAATATCACCGAAGCACCGGCTGCAAGAGCAAGAATCAAAGCAGTGATAACCGCAATAAGCGCGGCGACAGGCAGCCTGAGAAGCCGCTTTCTCCGGTTTTCACCGTAATACATAGCGTCGGTTACAAACTCCGCGCATATCCCGTTCATCGCGCCATTGAATGTGTTGAATTTCATACAGTAATACCCTCCTTTTCAAGATCGGCTCTCAGTTTCTCTCTCATCCGTTTAAGCCGCGACTTTATCACATTCTCCGATAGCCCCGAGCGGCGGCTCAGCTCGGAAAGCCCGTCACAGTACCAGTAGCGCCTGACAAACAGCATCCTGTTCACCTCATCAGCGGCGCGCAGAAGCCGGTTTATGCACTCGGTGATGATCCCGGAATCAATGCTGTCGCCGATGTCGTCTCCGCAGCTTAAGCTCTCAATCTCGCTCTCGATCTCCCGGCACGAACAGCTGCGCTTCGCCGCATGATTGTAGGAATAGCGGTTGAAAGCGTGATTCCGCAGAACCGCGCCGATGTAGGGGAACAGCGGAAGCGGCTCCTTCGGCGGGATGGTGTTCCACGCCGTAAGATATGTGTCGCTTACGCATTCCTCCGTGTCCTCGCTGCTGTGCAGAATGTTGCCCGCAATGTGCCTGCACAGCCTTCCGTACTTGCCGTCAAGTTCACCGACGGCAGAGTCGGAGCGGGCAAAAAACAGTTTAATGATTTCCATATCGTCCATTTGAAATCTCCTTTCATCAGCTATAACAGCAAAAAAGCGCACGGGTTACGGCACCGTGAAAAATTCGTTCAGAAAAACCCGCCGTCACATAAGCAACAGCGGGTTCTGTATTCCGGTAAAAGTCTACCGGTTATCTTTTCCTTGCAACGTAGGAGGTGTGCAGGTCATGATGAGCCTTGTGACCGCCGAAGCCGTCGTACCACTCGCTGTAAAGAGCCTTTACAACAGGCGATTCGTGCGACTTGCGGAGCGTCATGG
>FR891207.1:70395-79751 GCA_000433515.1 Candidatus Colimorpha enterica
ACGGTGTCGCGGACGTACGGGGGCTGAAGGGGCTGACCGCCGCCGTTTACACAGCCGCCGGGGCATCCCATGATCTCGATAAACGTCCAGTCCGCCTCGCCGCTTCTGACCTTCTTCATGATCTCGTTCGCGGCATTTCCGCCGGAAGCAACGGCAACCTTGACGGTCATGCCGGCAATATCGACGGAGGCTTCCTTGATGGAGTCGGTCCCGCGGACTGCAGTGAAGTCGATATCAAGGTTGTCCTTGCCGGTGAGCCAGTCGTTGGCGGTACGGAGAGCCGCCTCCATAACTCCGCCGGTCGCGCCGAAGATAACTGCGGCTCCGGTGTCCTCGCCGAGCGGGGAATCGAATTCCTCATCGGGAAGGGAGGTGAACTTAAGACCTGCGCGCTCGATCATCCTTGCAAGCTCGCGTGTGGTGATCGCGATGTCAACATCGGGATATCCGGATGCGCTCTGGTCCTCTCTGCCTATCTCGAACTTCTTCGCGGTGCAGGGCATGACCGACACGGAAACGATATCCTTCGGGTCGATACCTGCCTTTTCGGCATAATATGTCTTAATTACCGCGCCCGCCATCTGCTGGGGAGACTTGCAGGACGAGAGGTGGTCAAGCATATCCGGGTAATAATACTCGCAGAACTTGATCCATCCGGGCGAGCAGGAGGTGATCATCGGGAGAGTGCCCTTGTTCTTTATGCGCTCAACAAGCTCGTTCGCTTCCTCAACGATCGTGAGGTCGGCGGCAAAGTCGGTGTCGAACACTCTGTCAAAGCCGAGACGGCGCAGAGCGGAGACCATCTTGCCCTCAACGTTTGTGCCGATCGGCATTCCGAAGCACTCACCGAGGGTAGCCCTGACGGAGGGAGCGGTCTGAACGACAACGTGCTTTGTCGGGTCGCCGAGAGCCTCCCATACCTTGTCGGTGTCGTCCTTCTCGGTGATGGCACCGGTGGGACATACAGCGGCACACTGACCGCAGGAGATGCAGGGAACCTCGCTGAGGTTTACCTTGAACGCGGTTCCGATGCTGGTGTCGATACCTCTGTCATTCGGCCCTATGACCGAGACGTACTGCTCGCGGCAGACAGCCACACAGCGGCGGCAGAGAATGCACTTGTTGTTGTCGCGGACGAGGTGAGGTGTGCTTGTGTCAAGCTCGTAATGCGGCTTGTAACCCTCAAAACGGCTTTCCTCAACACCGTACTCGCGGCAGAGCTTCTGAAGCTCGCAGTTCGTCGAACGGGAGCAGGAGAGGCACTTCTTGTCGTGGGTCGAGAGCAGAAGCTCAAGCGTGGTGCGTCTTGCCGCCTGAACCTTCGGGGTGTTGGTCTTGACCTCCATGCCCTCGGATACGGGGTAAACGCAGGCGGTAACAAGTCCGCGCGCACCGGTAGCCTCAACGATGCAGATACGGCAGGCGCCGATCTCGTTGATCTTCTTCATGTAGCAGAGGGTCGGGATCTCAACGCCGGCGGCACGCGCAGCTTCAAGAATCGTGGAGCCCTTGGGTACGCTTACGGCGATACCGTTTATTTTACAATTAACCATTTCCATATTCAGCGTACTCCTTCTTACTTCTTAGAAATTGCACCGAACTTACAGCCGGACATGCAGGCGCCGCACTTCACGCACTTGGAAGCGTCGATCACATAGGATGCGAGCTTGTGACCCGGAGCGACGTAATCGGTCTTGTGGATCGTGTCAACGGGGCAGTTCTTCGCGCACTTGCCGCAGCCGATGCACTTGTCTCTGTCGATAGAGAAGCTGAGCAGGTGCTTGCAGACGCCCGCAGGGCACTTCTTGTCAACAACGTGCGCAACATACTCGTCGCGGAAGAAACGGAGGGTCGAAAGAACGGGGTTCGGAGCAGTCTGTCCGAGACCGCAGAGAGAGTTGGACTTGATGTAAGCGCAAAGCTCATCCAGCTTGTCGATGTCCTCCATCGTGCCCTCACCGCGGGTGATCCTGTCAAGGATCTCAAGAAGTCTCTTCATACCGACACGGCAGGGAGTGCACTTTCCGCAGGACTCGTCAACCGTGAACTCAAGGAAGAACTTCGCAATATCGACCATACAGGTGTCCTCGTCCATGACGATAAGACCGCCTGAGCCGATCATGCATCCGACAGCGGCAAGGCTGTCGTAGTCCATGCAGGTGTCGATGAGGGAAGCCGGGATACATCCGCCGGAAGGTCCGCCTGCCTGAGCAGCCTTGAACTTCTTTCCGTTCGGAATGCCGCCGCCGATCTCCTCAACGATCTCGCGGAGCGTGGTGCCCATCGGGATCTCAACAAGTCCGGTGTGCTTTATCTTGCCGCCGAGAGCAAAGACCTTCGTGCCCTTTGCCTTCTCGGTTCCCATGGCTGCGAACCATTTTCCGCCCTTCAGGATTATCTGGGGAATGTTCGCAAAGGTTTCAACGTTGTTTTCAACCGTCGGGGACTGGAAAAGACCCTTGACGGCAGGGAACGGAGGACGGGGTCTCGGCTCACCGCGGTTGCCCTCAATGGAGGTCATGAGCGCGGTTTCCTCGCCGCAGACAAATGCGCCCGCGCCGAGACGGATCTCAACGTCAAAGTCAAATCCGGTTCCGAAAAGATTGGTTCCGAGAACTCCTGCAGCCCTTGCGTCGTCAATAGCCTTCTGCAGACGGTTGACAGCGATCGGGTACTCGGCTCTGACATAGACAAAGCCCTTTGTCGCACCGACGGCGTAGCCTGCAATGGCCATAGCCTCGATCACGCAGTGCGGGTCGCCCTCAAGCACCGAACGGTCCATGAACGCGCCGGGGTCGCCCTCGTCGGCATTACATACGACATACTTCTGCGGAGCCTTGTTGGGCGCGCAGAGCGACCACTTGCGTCCGGTCGGGAAGCCTCCGCCCCCGCGTCCGCGGAGACCGGATTCCGAAACGGTTGCGATGACCTCGTCGGGAGTCATTTCGGTAAGACATTTTGCAAGCGCCTGATAACCGTCGCGTGCTATGTATTCGTTTATATTCTCGGGGTCGATGACGCCGCAGTTGCGGAGCGCGACCCTTATCTGCTTACGGTAGAAGTCGGTCTGGTTGAGCGACTTGATAACGCCGTCGTTTCCGACAGTCTCCTGATAAAGAAGACGGGTGACAATGTGTCCGTTGACAAAGTGCTCCTTCACGATCTCGGGAATGTCATCGACATTGACCATCGAATAGAAGCATCCCTCGGGATAAACTATCATGATAGGTCCGAGAGCGCAGAGACCGAAACATCCGGTGGTGACGACCTTTACATCGTTTTCGATCCCGTTTGCCCTGATCTCGCGGTGAAGAGCCTCAACGATCTGCTTGCTGTGGGACGATGTACATCCGGTACCGCCGCAGACGAGAACGTTCTTCTTATAATCCGCCTTGACCGCCGCAAGCTTTTCGTCTCCGCCGCGGAGCGCGATGGAAGCAAGAGCTTTGTCGCGGATGGCGTTAAGTTCTGCTACTGTTTTCATCAGTGCTTTTTCCTCCTGTTTTCCGGCATTTCCCGATTCCAGAGTCAAAGGAAAGCCGGTTGAATGATACTTTTCAGTTGTATTTTGCAAGAATGGTGTCCACGTCGGCAACGGTAAGTCTGCCGTAAACTTCCTCGTTCACCGTAAGAACGGGAGCGAGACCGCAGGCGCCGATACAGCGGCAGGCGGTAAGGCTGAACTTCCCGTCGGGAGTACATTCGTCGGCTCCGATGCCGAGCTTTTCGGAGAGCTTGTCGAATATTTCGCCCGAGCCCTTGACATAGCAGGCGGTTCCGAGACATACCGAGATGTTTTTCTCACCCTTCGGGGACAGCGAGAACTGAGCATAGAACGTGGAGACTCCGAAAACCTTCTCGACCGGAACGTCCATTCCGTCGGCGATTGCTTTCTGGACCTCATAAGGAAGGTATCCGTAGATGCCCTGAGCCTCCTGCATGACCGCCATCAGACGGCTTTTGTCATGCCTGTTCGATTCGATGACCGCATCGAGCTTTGCCTTCTGCTCGGCGGTACCCTTGAAAGGGTAATTGCTGATCTTTTTTTGCACTTATCATGACCTCCGTAATAGATTCATCAGTACGCTTTGATACTTGAAGCACAGCACACGGTATTTAATATGTACATATGCATATATCTGAAATAGTATATCACAACCGCGGAAAATAATCAATAGTTTTTTACAAAAATCTGTTCCGGACGTGAAAAAATCGTTTTCCGTGACATTCCTCCCCGATACGTGCCGAAAAGCGCCGGAAAATGTGAATAAGGCACAATATAGCGTCATTCCCGGTCGGTATTCCGGAAAAAGCGGGTTTATCTACTTGACGCACGGGAATATATATGGTATACTTATTTTTATATGATTACCGAAAGGGCGATTCAGTATAAATGATAACAGTATCAGATCTAACATTTCAGTTCGGCGGACAGCTGCTTTTCAAGGACGTTGACCTGAAATTCACGCCGGGAAACTGCTACGGCATAATCGGTGCAAACGGAGCCGGAAAATCAACGTTCTTAAAGCTCCTGTGCGGAGAGCTTGAGCCGACCCACGGAAGCGTCACCATCCCTGACACCGTGCGTATGTCGGTCCTGAAGCAGGATCACTTTGCCTACGACTCCTTCACCGTGCTTGACACGGTCATACAGGGCAATATGAAGCTCTATGAGATCATGAAGGAAAAGGACGCCATCTACGCAAAGGACGAAATGACCGACGAGGACGGAATGCGCGCCTCGGAACTTGAGGGAGAGTTCGCCGAGCTTAACGGCTGGGAGGCGGAATCCGACGCGTCAAAGCTCCTTCAGGGGCTAGGTATCCCCGACTCCGTTCTGTACGACAGTATGTCCGCACTCCGCGAGAGCGAAAAGGTCAAGGTGCTTCTTGCGCAGGCTCTGTTCGGAAACCCCGACATAATCCTTCTCGACGAGCCGACAAACGGTCTTGACATAAACGCGGTGACATGGCTCGAGGACTTCCTTGCCGACTATTTCGGAACCGTGCTTGTCGTGTCCCATGACCGCCACTTCCTGAATAACGTCTGTACCAACATCGTCGATATCGATTACGGCGCGATAAAGATGTACGTCGGAAACTACGAGTTCTGGTACGAATCCAGCCAGCTCATGCAGAGGCTCATCAAGCAGCAGAATAAGAAGAACGAGGACAAGATTAAGGAGCTCCAGACCTTCATCTCCCGCTTCTTGGCAAACAAATCGAAATCCCGTCAGGCAACGTCAAGAAGAAAGCTGCTTGACAAGCTGACGGTCGAGGAAATGCCGGCTTCAAGCAGAAGATACCCGTTCATCGGCTTCGAAATGGACAGGGAAGCGGGCAAGGACATCCTTTCCGTCTCGGAGCTTACCAAATCCGAGGACGGCAGACTGCTTTTCGATAAACTGAACTTCACCGTCGCAAAGGGCGACAAGATTGCCTTCGTCGGAAACGAGCCGGCAATAACCGCGCTGTTCCGCATCCTGATGGAGGAGACCGAGGCTGACTCCGGCTCCTTCAAGTGGGGCATCAGCATTACAAAGTCATATTTTCCGCACGACAACACCGCATATTTCAACGGCTGCACCGACTCCATCCTTGACTGGATGAGAAAGTATTCAAAGGATCAGACCGAGACCTATCTCCGCGGCTTCCTCGGCAGGATGCTTTTCTCGAACGACAGCGTTTTCAAGCCGGTGAACGTCCTTTCCGGAGGCGAAAAGGTGAGGTGTATGTTCTCCCGGATGATGCTTTTCGGTTCAAATGTTCTGATTCTCGACCAGCCGACCGACCACCTTGACCTTGAATCGATAACCGCCGTCAACAACGGGCTTCAGTCCTTCCGCGGCAACGTTCTCTTCACCTCTCACGACTATGAGATCGTCAATACCGTTGCCAACCGTATCATAGAGATCCGCGGCGACGGAAGCTGGACTGACCGCACCGGAAACTACGATGACTTCGTCGAGTACAAGAAGCAGCTCGGCTGTGAGAATATCACGCTCTGACCGACACTTACATTTTATCATATATTTTTCCCCGTGTCGTCCCCCCGTTTTCCCCCGGAATTCCCCTCCGGAGAAACCGGACCGGACACTGCGCGAATCCCAACCTGAACAAAAAACGCCCTGTCTCGCAAACAGGACGTTTTTTTGATCATGCATCCGTGCCCGAAAAAGCCGGATAAGTCTTTATCAGATTTCCGCCCGCATCGGTGACGACCCGTGTTCCGGCGGGAACCGTGATTATCTCCCTGCCGTCAACCGACACTGCGGCTTTTCTGCCGTCGTTCTTCACGGTGAAGGCTTTCTCGCCGACGGTCAGCGTGTACTCACAACCGCCGGAGACGGGGCAGGTTGAAAAGACGGCGGTGTCCCTGACAAGCTCAACGCCGTACAGGTGCGAGGTGTAGCCTAAAAACGCAAGGATCGTCGGTCCGTAGTCGCCTGTCGCCGTGCAGAATGCCGCCTGCGGCTTTCCGGTGTACGGATCGAACTGCTGGGTGAAGATGACCGGATCGTTCTGCGCCAGCGCACCGCAGAGCTTCTGCCCGAACACCGGAAGAAGATCATAAAGCCGGTAATTTTCAAACGCGCGGAGCGACCGCTGGTATGTAAGCCCCTCCGGCTGACCGCTCCAGTTGTTGTCCGGATCCGAGACGAAAAGCCGGTCGTTTGCCGCGATGGACGTAAGCGGCATCGGGGTGAAGAATTCCTCCGGGTTCAGAAGATGCTCACTCACGAACCGCATTGCCTTGTCATATTCATACGCGCCGTGGTACATGACGCGGAGGTTGTTGTGTATCAGGGTGTCAAGAAAATTGTTGTCGCAGTCGCGGTCGTAAAGCGCACCCTTTTCCTCCCGCCACAGGTAGGAGTTCAGAGTCTTTCTGACAGCCTCCGCACCGTCGCGCCACTTCTTTTCCTCGCCGTTTCCGAGTATCGCCGCTATTTCCGAAAGGGTGACCCTTCCGTCATAGCAGTATGCCATTACATCCATCGATTCATACGGCAGCTTTGCCTGACCGTAAGGCGGCGTATCGCTGCCCCATGCGTCGGGAGCACCGAAAAACCGTGTGCTTCCGTCCTCGCCGGTGTCCCAGACGCAGAAGGACTCAAGACAGCCGTTGCCGTCGGTGTCGCGCGTGCGCCACAGATAGCTGTCGAACCGCGACAGGCAGTCATACAGCCGGTTCAGATAGTGCATATCCTTCCCGGTACGGTACCATACGTTCAGGGCGTGATAAGGGAAGCAGTAGCCCTGAAAATGAGAATACATGACCTCCGCGCCGTCGTCCTCAAACCGTATGACCGAAGGAATGCGCCCGTCATCGCGTATCAGGTCGATGAAGATGTTCTGATTGTTCCATGCAGTCTCCGGGCATCTGTCGGAGTACATATCCCCGCCCATCGGCTGGGTTTCAAGCCACAGCCCCTGATAGACACCGCCCTCGACAAGCACACGCTTTCCGTGCCACAAGACGATGTTGTTTTTTTCCGTCCTTTCCGCCGCGTCAAACACCCTCTGCCACTTTCCGTCGGCGGTCGAAAAGCTGACACCCGTCGGTGCAAAGCTCATTTTCCGGTTGTCGGAAATGCGGTCAAGCTCACTGAACGGTATTTTTATTCTTTCTGCGCCCATATTTCACCTCATGACCGTGAATGCGGTCGGATTATCGTTCTGCTGCCCCTGCCGGGTGTCCCGGAAGGGAATCCGCTATACTATTATATCATGCTTTTCCGCCATTTCAATATCGTATAACTAAGTGTGCCGCAAATGCTAAAAAACCCGCCACGGAAAGTCAATCCGCGGCGGGTGTTCAAAGCAATATCAGGTGCTGTGCGTGTAGTCGAAGCCGCAGTGCGAGAGGAATTCGCGCGCGATAACCGTTGCGCCAACCTGATTCGGGTGTATCCTGTCCCATGCAATGCAGGCTGAGTGACGGTAACGGAAGAAGTCGTCGAATGCCCTCTGGATATCGACAAGAGTGACCGAGTGCTTCTTTGCGATCTCGCGGCAGATGCTGCCGTATTCGTCCATTCTCGCCCTCATTCTGTCCTCGCGGCAGGGCTCCATGATGTACGGGGTCATGAGGAAAACGCCTTTACAGCGTTCCTTTGCCGAAACCACCATTTTCTCGACGTTTGCGGCATAGTCATCGGGCGCGACTGCGCACTGAGGATATGCGGGCATATCAAACTGACGCCAGACGTCGTTTATGCCGATGCAGATGCTGACCCACATCGGCGAACAGCCGAGTATGTCCCTGTCCCACCTTGCAAGCAGGTCGCGCGAGGTGTTCCCGCTTATCCCGGCGTTCAGTATGGCTATAATGCGTTCCGGATACCATGCGGCAAGCATATTGTCGATGATCCTGACATAGCTGCGTCCGAGGTTTTCGGCAAACTGGTCGCCGACCGGAGAGGCACTTCCCATATCGGTGACCGAGTCGCCGGCAAATACTATTCTGTCTCCGTGTTCGAATATCATGTTTTTTTCCTTTCGGTAAATAATTCAGTTCTGCCGAAACTCCGGCTCATGCCTTGATTATCGCCGCACCGGCCGATTCCGCGATCCCGCCGAGGACGGCTTCCGCCGCCGCTTCACGGGTAAGGGATAACTGTTCCCCGGTTTTCATGTTTTTGAGCGACACTCTGCCGCTTTCGATTTCATCGTCGCCGAGAAAGACGGCAAACGGGATTCCGAGCCTGTCTGCATAGCCGATCTTCGCCTTGAATTTCTTTTTCTCGCTGTAAAGCTGTGTCCTTATTCCGTTTTCACGGAAATATGTCGCAAGACTGACTGCCGGTGCGATATCGTCGGTCATCGGAATTATAAGCACGTCAGCCGGAGAGGACGGATATTCGCGGTTCAGGAGGTCCTTGTCCTGAAGCACGAAGAACAGGCGGGTAAGTCCTATCGAAATGCCGACTCCGGGGAGCTTTCTGTCGGTGTAGTACTCGGCAAGGCTGTCGTACCGTCCGCCGGAGCAGACGGAGCCTATTTCCGGGTGGTCGGACATGACCGTCTCGTAAACGGTGCCGGTGTAGTAGTCAAGCCCGCGCGCGATCGTCAGATCAACAGTGAAGAAATCGTCCGGAACGCCGAAGCCGCTCATGTTCCTTATGACGGTTGCAAGCTCATCGGCGCCGGTGTCGAAGGTTTCGTTCTTTCCGCGGTATTTTTCAAGCGAGGAAAGCACCGATTTGGTGTCGCCGCCGGTCGAGATGAAGCCGATAATGCTTTCGGTGCGCTCTTTGTCGATCCCGAGTTCGTCCGTGAGGATCTTTGCGACCTTATCCGTACCGATTTTTTCAAGCTTGTCAACAGTGCGGAGTATGTCGCACGCCTTGTCGG
>FR891207.1:79779-80016 GCA_000433515.1 Candidatus Colimorpha enterica
TTGTCGGTCAGCCCGAGAATCTCAAAGAAGCCGTTCAGCACCTTGCGGTTGTTGATCCTGATCCTGAAGCGCCGCAGTCCGAGTTTTGTGAACGCGCGGTAGATTATCGACGGTATTTCGGCCTCGTTCATGATATCAAGGCTTCCGTCGCCGATAATGTCGATGTCAGCCTGATAGAATTCCCTGAACCTGCCTCTCTGCGCCCGCTCTCCGCGGTAGACCTTTCCTATCTGGTAG
>FR891207.1:80039-80680 GCA_000433515.1 Candidatus Colimorpha enterica
TGGTAGCGGCGGAAGGGAAACGGGAGCTCCCCGCTGTGCTGCGCCACGTATCTGGCAAGCGGAACCGTGAGGTCAAAGCGGAGCGAAAGGTCGGCATCGCCCTTTGTGAAGCGGTATATCTGCTTTTCGGTCTCTCCGCCGCCCTTGGCAAGAAGCACCTCCGACGCCTCGATAAGCGGCGTGTCAAGCGGCGTGAAGCCGTAGAGCGAGTAGGTCTCCTCAAGCGTTTTAACCATTCCGTCAAAAAGAGCCTCGTCCGCCGGAAGCAGCTCCATGAAGCCCGACAGAGTGCGCGGTTTTATTATGTCCATAGTATTTCTCCGAAAACGTAAATCCTTGTCTTATGGACATTAAGTATATCACAACGCAGGCAATATGTCAATCGGTCAAAGCCCTAAAATAATCGGGGTTTGTAACCGCATACAAAAAATTTCGCAAAAAAATGTAAAGATTTTTTCAAAAAGGTATGTACAAACCCCGGATTATTTGATATAATAATGGTCAGTATACGTCAGCCGAGGGTAAAAAACCGACGCGGCGATAAAAAGAGCAGAAGAAAGGAAGCGGAGCCTGCCGCCGCAGTCGGATGGCAGAGTTATCCGCACCGCAACAAATGAGCGAACAAGAAACAAAAGTCACCG
>FR891208.1 GCA_000433515.1 Candidatus Colimorpha enterica
AGTATATGCTGAAATTCCCTCCGTCCGGAGCTCAAAAGCCAACCGACCTCTCCTACACCAACAGTTGTATCAGTGAGCATCTTGGCAGCAGTATTTTTAATATGCTTGGTATTCCCGCACAGCAGACTCTGCTTGGAGTTTTCACGGTAAGCGGCAAGGAAAAGGTGGTGTGCGCTTGCGGTGATTTTACCGCAGACGGAAAGACGCTATACGACTTCTGCTCCATCAAGAATACGGTGATCGATTCCGAGCACGGCGGCAGCGGAACCGAGTTGTCGGATATCTTGGAATCGATCGAAAAGCAACAGTTCGTGAACCCCGGCAAGCTTCTCGAGCACTTCTGGAATGTGTTTGTAGTTGACGCTTTGCTTGGCAACTTCGACCGCCATAACGGAAACTGGGGATTCCTTTACAACAGCCAAACCGACACAGCGGAAATCGCTCCGATTTTCGATTGCGGAAGCTGTCTTCTTCCCCAAGCGGATGAAAAGGTCATGCGAAACGTCCTTACCAATGAAGACGATCTGAATGCACGTATTTACCGCTTCCCGACATCTGCCATCAAGATGGGTG
>FR891209.1:0-4223 GCA_000433515.1 Candidatus Colimorpha enterica
AGAAAAACGGATAGGCTCTGACGCAGTCGGTCAATCTCCGTTGCCGAAACATCCCCCGACGAACGTGCAACTCGTGAATCGCCCCTGCAACTGTCAGACACGTCGTCATTGTTCCGGCATCCTTCCGACACAAAAGCGGGGGCTGAGAAGCTCCCGCTTGTAATTCAGTCTGCAATCATCCGTTCCCGCCGTATCCGCGCTTTTTATATCCGTATCCGTAGCCGTAACGGTACCCGTATCCGTATTTGTATCCGTACCCGTATCCGTAGCGCCTGCCGGAGCCGGAAATTCCGTTGACGACGCAGCCGATTATCGGAACGTCCCTGTCGGACAGACCGTTTATCGCGTCAAGGATCTGCGTCCTTCTTGCATAATCCTCTTTCACGACATAAATTATCCCGTCCGCATAGCGGCAGAGAGTCGAGGAATCCGAAACCACGCCGCACGGGGGAGTATCGACTATCACATAGTCAAACCCGTTTTTCAGCGCGCCGAAGAACTCCGCCAGCTTCTTTTTGTCGGCGGAATAGAGCCTCTCAAGCCCGGTGCTTCCGGAAACATACGAAAAACCGTACTTTTCCGACACCGAAATGCAGTCCGACAGGGCAATCCCGCCGTCAAGAAAATCTGCAAGCCCGCTCTTTTTGTTCTTTTCGCCGAGAAGACAGGCAACATCCTGCCTGTGAAGGTCGCCGTCAACAAGAACCACCCGCGCCCCGTCCTCAGCCAGCGTGCGTGCCAGATTAACGGACACGGTCGTTTTTCCCTCGCCGGGGAGGGTTCCGGTGACCATTATGATCTTATCGTTTTCGCCGAGCCGCTTTTTCAGCTTTATCCTCATATCGCGCGTCGCCTCGGCAAAGCTGCCCCTCTGCATTGCCGGGAGGAGCGATGTCTCTCCCGAACGGCGCTTTTTCACCGCCAGCTTCGGGAACGCCGCAAGGATAGGCAGATTGACAACCGCCTTCAGCTCGTCGGTGGAGGTTATCGTCTTGCGGCAGAACGCGATGACGGCGACGATGATCATGCCGAGGACAATCCCCTCAGCCGCGCCGACAGCCGCCGGACGCTTTCCGGAGAAGGAATTGTAAGGCCCGACCGGCTTTGACGGTGCCTCGCTGATTATGATATTCGGGTTCTCGGTCATGTACGCCGCGACCTGCGGGTAGCAGTCGATGACGGCGCAGAGCACACTGTACGCGTCATCGGGAGAGGTGCTTCTCACCGTGAGGAGCATAAGGTTCGAATCGGCAAACGACCGCGCGGAGATATAGCCGTTGATATAAGGCTTTCCGAGCCGGTCGAGCATGAGATCGTGCATGACGTCGGTGCTTATCAGGTTCGGAAAGGCGGCGGCAAGCTGGCTTGCGGCGGTGTTGTCGTAAACCGACGTCGATGACAGAATGTTGTCCGGATTGTAGCCGAAGCTGACCTTGAACAGTGCTTTTGATTCATACCTCGGCACAAACGCGCGCTTTGCTTTTATGTATGAGTACACCGAAAGCGCGGCGGCAAGGGCAAGCACGATTATCCACGTCCGCTTCAGCTCACGCAGTATTCTTGTTACGACCCGATAAAGGTCGATTTTCGGTTCAGATGATTCTTCCGACATAAAACTGTGCCCCCTTCCGTTTATTTTCTTCCGGCTTTTCCGTATCCGTAATAGCCGTATCCGTATTTCTTTTTGTAGCCGTAACCGCCCGGTATGCAGTCACGGGTTTCGCACATATCGTTGAGAATGCAGCCGAGAAACTCAGCCCTTGCGCCGCGGAGAACGTCGGCGGCGTCGTTTATGTCACAGGCGGAGGTGTAGTCCTGCCTCACCACAAGCACCGAAGCGTCGGCAAGGTCGGCAAGCGCCTCCGCATCCGGGCAGATGCCCATGGGCGGCGAGTCGATTATCACGTAATCCATGCGGCGCAGCCTTTTTAAAAGCTCGGGCATGGTTTTTCCGGTTATAAGCTCGGTGGAGCGGCTGTCGGGCTTGAGCGGGAAGAGCATATAAAGCCCCAGCTTTTCATGCCGCCGTATGCATTTCAGCAGGTTTTCGTCGGAAAACGGCTCTGCAAGCAGGCGGTTCAGCGGAAGCGGCGCATTGTACTTCCTGTCAAAGAACAGGCTCTGCGCCGGCTTTCTTAAGTCGGCATCGATAAGCGCCGTCTTTCCGCCGCGTATCGCAAGCGCCGCCGCAATGTTTCCGGCAACCGTCGTTTTGCCCTCGTTTTCACCGACACCGGTGATGAGGAATATCTTTCTGCCGTTTGCCGAAGCCTCATGCTCTATCGCCGCGCAGACGGAGCTTATCTGCTCGGCATAGGCAAAGCTCGTCGTCGGCGAGAATACCTGAAGCCCGTGACCTTTCCTTCTGAACAGCGACCTTGGCGTCCGGTTCTTCCTCTCGTGCCGTATCACCGAGAGAACGGGAGCGTCAAGCAGGCGGTGCGCGCCTTCCCTCGTCTGCACTGATTCGCGCATGACAGATATCAGGCATATCGCCCCGGCGCCGAGTACAGCCCCGGCAAGCGCCGCGAGCTTCTTTATCCGCGAGCCGTTTATCAGGTTGGTCGGCACGGAGGAAACGGTGGGATTCCGTATCAGCTGAACGACCGAGTTCGACGACAGAAAATCGCCGAGCGACGGGAACAGCGTATTCAATGCTCTGAGCGCCGAAAACGCGCTCTCCGGGTCGGATGCCGTTGCGGTTATGACAAGAAAATTGCTGTTTGCAACGACCGTCGCCGTAATTTTCCCGTCAAATCCCGAAAGACGGTCGGAACAGCCCTTTATCCGGTCGATTATCATGTCGTTCCCGAGCAGCTCCGACATCACGGCTCCGACCTCCTTTGCGGCGGTCACACTTGTGCCGGGATAGTATGATGTCTTTTTTGTCGTAACTGCATACGTCATTGTCGCCGTGTATTCCGGCTGACGCATATATTTTATGAACAGCGACGCGCCCATCGCGAATATCAGCGCACAGGCAACTACCACCCACAGATTGCGTATCAGCGTTTTTATCAGGCAGACCGGGGAAATATCGGATAAACTGATGCTCTTTTTTGTGTCTTTCACGCCTGATTCCCCTCCTCAACAACTACGGTAAGGATCACGCTTCCCGCACGTCCCGACGGATCGGTGTAATGATATGTCACGTTGTATGTTCCCGGAGCTCCGGTATCGACGTTTCCGGTGCAGGTCACCTTCGAGATGTCGCCCGCCGCCCCCGACGGTTCGGTCACCGACTGAACACAGGACATTGCGTCAAATGCGCCTCCCTTTCCGACGAAGACAAGATATGACGACAGCTCTATCTGCGGGTCAGCCGCCGGATTTGCCGATATAGCCACCGGAAGCCTGACCGACGACGTGTCGCCGAGGCTGTTCGTCACCTGAACGGTGATGCTGTATACCCCGTTGTCGCTTACCGTGAGGTCACGCGCCGAGACCTTGACCGACCCGCTTATGTCGCCGTCGATGACGTCATAGGCATAAAGCCTGCCGGAAAGGGTTATGTCGTCGCTCTTTGAGAAGGAAAGCGGCTTTTTAAGCTCAAACCGCGGACGGCGGTAGTTGGTGTACCTCACATACCGCGTGTAGGTACCGATCCTGCGGTCGCTGTCAAAGACGATGTACGACACCTTTGCCGTGTTTTCGGATATCAGCTTGGATATCCCGGAAACCGTCACGGAGGCTGTGAGATCCCCGTCCTGACGGTCGGTCGCCTTTATTCCGGAAAGGAGCTTTTCCTCGCCGTCATTGACGCTCACCTCGACGGTGTCGCTGTCGGCGGTTATCACCGGCGGAGTGTCGTCGGCAAGTCTTTCCGATATTTTCATGTATCCGTATGCCGCCGCGGTTATCGCAAAAAGGATAAGCACGGCTGTTCTCAGTCGGTTCATCTGTACCTCCGGGTGGATGTCCCATTTCGGGAAGGTAAAATTTCAGTTGGCACGTGTATTGTTGCGCGGCAGACGGCTGCAACAAACATATACTCGCCGCAAATTAATTCTTTTTCAGTTGCCTCTTTGCTACTTTCTCTCAGAGAAAGTAGGCGTTCTCCTTTTCCTCTTCCCCACACCGTATTTTTTCAGGAGCTTTTTTCTGCCGTTGCCGATTTCAAGACTGCGGGAGAGGGACGCGCCGGTTTTTTTTGCTTCTTTGCGGTAGCCGGCAATGCGGCGGAGCCATGCTGCGGGGAGCAGGAACGGACGGTCATCAAGGAA
>FR891209.1:4303-15312 GCA_000433515.1 Candidatus Colimorpha enterica
CCTTCGACCTCGCCGAGGGTGATGCTCCCGCTGTGGTGCCGTGCCATGTCATAGGCGCCGAAAACCGCACCGGAAATTATGTCGTCGATCAGCGGAGCGGTGTCCGTCCGTCCGATGTGCCCCGACGGGATGCCGGCGCTGACCGTGTCAAGCCCGATTTCATTGCGCAGCACCGAAAGCACCGCCGCATACCATCCGACGGCACCGGCACTTTCCGCCGCCCGGTACACAAAGCCCCAGTCGGTCTTCTGTCCGCAGCTTCCGGCGAAAAGCGATATGTCAAATAGCTGCCTGATCCCCACACCGCTGTGTACGAAATGCTTCAGCGCGTGAAGAAACAGATAGGTCACAAACAGCGTCGGCTCCGGCGTCAGGAACTCCGTCCCGCAGGCGGTGAACAGGTCCGGAGACTCAAAGACCCTGTCAAAACAGCCGTTGAACCCCGAAAAGTACTCCGAATCCGTCGGGAAAAGCGACGTGTGGATCTCGACGGTCAGCCCCGACAGCGGGGAATAACAGACAACGTCACCCTCGCGGGAGACGGCAAAGCCGTTTTCCTCCATGACCGCAAGAACATCGCCCAGCCACTCCGGACGGATAAGCAGATCCTCGTCCCCGGACGGCCGCGCGTCGGGATTCTTCCACAGCCGTCGGCAGGAAATGCCCTTCACGACAAGCGGCGAAAGCCCTTTTTCGCGGAGCCTCCGGTATATCCGCGCAAAATCCTCGGATCGCTTTGACTGCACGGCAACTGTTGCCCGCGCATCGCAGATGAATCGTTTTTTAAGCCCGTCGGGAAGCGCCGCAAATTCATCCCGTCCGTGAACCGTGTCGCAGATGACCGCCTCCACCCGGTGCCGGTGAGACAGCGCGTAAAGCTCCTCCCACCCGGCAATATCCTCCGGAAGCGCCGGTAGTGTCCCGTCCTGCGACGCGCGGAGAAGTGATATCAGAAGTCCGCCGTTTTCCGTGCCGACCGCCTCCTTCCGTGATAATCCGATCTGTTCCGTATTCTATCCGATAAGCCCGCCGATAAACTGCCGGAGGGTTATCGCCGAATAGCCGTAATTGAAGTCCGACAGGTCGTAGAGCGCGAACGCAATGAAGCATACCGCGCAGGCCGCCCTGACAAGCCGCGCAGACCGCCTGTCAAACACCGTGTCGATTATCCACGGCATGACGCATACCGCGCCGAGCTCGAAATACGCGGCAATGCGTCCGAACATATTCGCGCCGTTCACCGTTCCGGGCAGCATGAAGGCAAGGCTGCATATGCTCATGTTGATAAGTATCGCCTGAGTCCGGTCCATCACCGGCTCAAGCCGTTTTCTGAAGAGCAGCGACGCCGCCGGAACGACGGAATAGACCGCGACCCGGAAAATGTTCATGCGGTTTCCGTCAAAAACCTCTTCCGCCGAGATCGATTTTCCGATCGAGTCGGCATATGCAAGCACCGACGATATCGTCTGACTGAAATTCAGCGTCACAAGCATCGACCCGAGGATCAGAAGAAACGACCGCGCGTGCCACGGCTTTTCCCCGAAAAACGGCAGAATGAAAAACAGTGCCGCATAGGTATGGATCAGCGCCGCAACGGCAACAAAGACGAAGAACCGCAGATATTTCCTGTCCCGCAGAGCAATGATCGCCGGACACAGCACCGCCATCGCAAGCGACTGCTTTATCGCCGCCATCGTGAAAACATATGACCCGAGCGTCATGAAAAGCAGCATCGAAAGCGGGAATTCCGCAGGCTCCGTCACCCTCGCAATGAACCTGACCATAAGCGGAACAGTTATCGCCGCGGAGAGCATCAGAAAAACGTGGTAATCCGCCGTCAGCGTCCGGACGGCCGACATATAAAAATAAAAAAGCGGATTGTGAAGCAGGTCGAGATTCGCCCGGTCGGCAAGAAATTCCCCGACAGCCGGCGAGACGCGGAAAACCGAGATATAGGTGTAAGTGTCGTTGTACCCCGTCCGCAGACCGGAGAAAAGCACAAGCATCAGCGCGATGACAGCCACCTGCCATCCGGCTTTGCGGTTAACCGTTCCGTCGTCGGAAATCCCGTTCTGCCGCTTTCTTAAAAATGCCAGCGCAACCGACGAAGCCGCGGTGAGCGATAGTGCTGTTAAACTGTCGATAGCGCCTGACCACCTTTCAGAGGGCAATAAATCCGTACCTTAGATTATATCATAAACCCCGCGAAAAGTAAAGAACGGCTTTCACTCTTTTGATAATTTGTGAACCGGAACAGTTTTGAATCCCGGATGAAAAAATTTTTGTCACTGTTTTTTTGGAAAACCGCTTGATTGTTAATTAAATGTATGCTAAAATATACTGTGAATAAGTTTATATGTGCGTCTCATCCGGTTGAGACGCACAGAACATATCCGCAAGTTGCGACCCGTGTTACCTCCGGGTCTGAAAGGAACGGTAAACAGAAAAACATGAAAAGAAAACTGACCAAACGGCTTACCGCACTGCTTCTGTCGGCACTCACAGTTGTCTCGACTCTGCCCTTTCTGGGCTGGGGAATGAGGGTGAGGGCTGCAGAGGGCAGTACCGCAGCCACTGCCGCGGGGGAGGAATTCATGCGGATTTTCCACCTCGACTGCGGCAGAAAGTACTTCTCCGTCGATGAAATCAAGGGGATAATCGACCAGCTTTCCGCGAACCACTACACACACCTGCAGTTGGCTTTCGGAAATGACGGCTTCAGATTCCTGCTTGATGATATGTCGGTGGGAAGTCACTCAAGCGACGGAGTTAAAACCGCCATTCAAAGTGCGAATACCTCCTATTCGAACGGGAAGAGCACGTCTTCCGCAATTCTGTCCCAAACAGATATGGATGCAATTACGGCATATGCGAAGGCAAAAGGGATCGGGATTATTCCGCTGCTCAATACGCCCGGTCATATGACGGCTCTGCTTGATGCGATGAAGAGTCTTGACAGCTCAATTTCTTCGGAAATGAACATTAATCAGGGCTCAGGCTCGTACTTTGACCCGCAGACCTGCACGGCGGCAGCTGACCTTACCAAAGAATTGGTGAGCAAGTATGCAAAGTATTTTGCCGATAAGGGCTCAAAGTACTTCAATCTCGGAGCTGATGAATGCGGCTTTGACAGCATGACAACTGAAAAGTATGCGGGATTCGTTAACTATATAAATGATCTGAATGCAATTGTCAAAGGCAACGGAATGACATCCCTTGCATTCAATGACGGATTCTGCAGAACGGTTCTGAGCACCAGTGCAAAAATTGACACTGACGTTCTTGTCTGCTATTGGACTGACGGTACCGGATATGCGTCAACAACAGAACTGTCCCAAGCCGGATATAAAATCATCAATACCAACAATGACTGGTACTATGTCCTCGGTGATTATTTGTATGAGGCATGGGGCGCTAACGGGCAGTGGGGGTACAGCGACTCTAAAAAAGCGCTTCAGACTATTCCGGTAACTCAGGTCAAAGACAAATCCTCTGTTACCCCGGTCGGCAGTATGCTCTGCATGTGGTGCGACGGTCCTCACAAGGACTATTCTGCAAGCAGGGATAATGTCTACGACCTCATCACGACGATGGCTGACAGCAACCCTGCCTATTTCAAAGCCCCGGAGCTTCCCGAGCAGACCTTGACTGATGCCGCAAGCGGAATAACGGTCACTCTCAAGCCTTCGGTCAGTGCGGAAGTGATCGAATATAATTTGACGATTGATATTTCCATCTTCATATCGGACAAAACGGCTTCCATGACGCTTGACGTAACCATCACGGAGAACGGCGCTCCCTTTAAAAACGGCGCGGTGCTGAAGATCCCGTATGATACATGGAACAGCAGAATGTCGGAGTACGGCTTCGGCATCGATAAGATTGACGCGCTCACCGGAAACGTCGGAACGACGGAAAGCGACGTTGTCGATGTGAAAAAGGACGACGAGAACAGTGTTCTTGTATGCACGGTTCCGCATTTCTCGGAAGTGGAAATTAATGCAACTGTAGAGGAAGGAACCGACGTTGAGCTTAAAACACAGGAAATCACGCTTGACATCGGCGGAACGTCTGAAACCTTCATTGTCACCGACAAAAACTACGCCGAGGGTGGAAGCGATTATAAACCGTATGAGTTTAACCCTGACGGCGTGGCAATCGTCGAGATAACCGGTAAGAACGCGGTTGAGGGAAGTACGACTACAACAACCACTTATAATGAGGCGAGCGTCACCTGCGATAATCTGATCAGTGCAGATAGTGATGCGTGGGTGCGTGCAGGCGAATATTATTATACGCCAGATGGGAAGAACTATTACCCGGTATATGCCAAGAGAAGTACTACAACTGGATGGCTTTTCATCACTTATTATACCTATACCTATACCTATTCTTATCTTAAGGATGGTCAGAATGTCGATATCGGTACCCAACAAGAATCAACACTACGGGGTCCCGGAACAGGTGCTACTCCCAATATAACAGTTTACACCAAGTCCACTGAAACGGAAACGGTTCCGGGAACAGCCGCGTCAACGACCATCGTCTTTACCGGCGTTTCCGCCGGCACAACGACTGTAACAATCGGAGACACGGTATATACAGTCAAGGTAAAGCGCGCTCCCATCGACGTCACCTACAACTGCGTGTGCGACGGCAATGTGATCGGAACGGGAACAGTAAAGGCGTACGATAATTTAAACGGCGGTTATGACTATACGATAACGGCGCCGCCGATTTCCGGATATGCTTATTCCTCCGGCGCTCTGACCGGTACGGTGACGGAGACAACAACCGTTACGCTTACTTATGTGGTAAGAAGCTTTGCAATCCCGGATTCGATTACGCTTCCGATTTCGATTATCGATTACCGCTCCGACGGTCTGCTGTTTGATTATACTTATAACGGTACCTCATACGGTTATTCTCTCGTTCATTCCGACACATATCCCGCAAACGGTTATGACTCTACTCAACCGTATTACGGTTTTACACTTGACGGGGCTTCCTATGGACTTAGTGTCCCCGGAACCATGCTTGAGGTTCGTGGAAGATATTCACGCGATAATGGTCCATGGTCTAACTCATATTCGAGTGGCTGGATACGAAGCGGAATGGTAGAAGAGTATTTGAGCGCCGCCGGCTTACCGGTTTATACCGATGCAACGGTTCAACAGGTTGCCTATTTGCTTGAAAACCAATTGTACTATGAAAAAATAATTAATGATACATCATCAAATTATAACAAAGAAATAGTCAACACCTTCCTTGTACCCAATGCTCCGAGATCTGTCGCGGATACCTCAACGACAGGATTTTCATCGGCGTTTGGTAATGCGCACACATATGAAAATATTTCCAACGCTTATGACCTTGCGTGGTATCTGCTTAACAATCTCTTTACCGCCGATACCAATATGGTAACGGATAACGGACATACCGTTCCGATATACGGTATGGGAACCAATGTCTACAGCGGCATCATTCTGAAAAAGAGCCAAGATATCGGAAATGGATCTGCCGGCTATGTGTATGATTCCGCATATGCAACGACATACGATAAAGTAAACGGATATATTTACAATACGGATGTCGCCGGATCAATTATTACATCTAAACCCGGTTTATCAGCGGAAAATACATTCTGGCCTATTGCCGGAGAAGGCTATGATGCTTTGTACGGAAATACCACATCGGCTAATAGAGAAGGATACACCGGAAACGGAAACTTCGCTCTTGTCGGCTCCGCACAGTTTACCTATAAGGAAAACGATTATTTCTATTTCTCGGGCGACGACGATGTTTACCTCTTCATCAACGGCAAGCTCGCCATGGATCTCGGCGGCGCGCACGGCGTCTGCTACAAAGAGATAAAACTCAGCGAGCTTGGCGGAGAATACGGACTTGTTGAGGGACAGCCCGCAACATTTACGTTCTTCTACATGGAGCGTTGCTCGGATAACTCCAACTTCTCGATGAGAACCAACATAGAACTCGCCGAGCCGGCAATTCAGGTCGAAAAGAACGCCTATCCCGAAAACAGCAACGCCCCCATTCCTTCAGGCTCTGCTGTTCCGTCCTACTCCAACGTAATCTACGATTTTGTTGTCCGCAACACCGGCAACACCGACATGACCAACCTCGTGTTCGCAGATAACGACGGCACATTCGGCAACACGGTCTACTTCGGCGGCAACGGAGCCAACAGCACCGGAACGGGAAAAGCAAAACTCGACCTTAAGGGACCGTTCACGGTATGGTTTGAAAGCAACGAGGCGGGTAAAAATACCTTTACCTCCTATGCCGATGCAAACAACTATATCAAAACACTGACACTCCCGGCAGGCGACGTCCTTCACGTAAAGGGGCTGAGGGGCATATTCACTCCGGACCTCAATGATGTCTTTACCTACGAAAACACGTTGACTGTCACCGCGATAGCAGGAAACAGCACCCTTAAGGGCAACGACACACACAAGCTCTATTCCTTCAACATCGGCGATACAACAAGGGCATACGTTGTTGATTTCGGTCTTCCGATGACAATTGAAAAACTGTTTGACATAGGCACCGATGCTGCAAGTTACATCGAAAGCGTAACGCGCAACGATGAAAAGAGCAACGTCAGACACGGAAGCTATGTGCTTAGCGGCGAAAAGGTCAACACGAAACTGACCTACACGCTCACTTCTCCGATCGACAGCGCAGAGGTTATTGTCCTTGATGTTAATATTAACATTGAAGGAACAAGACTTACGACCCATAAACACATCACCATCATCCCCGCCACAACCGTCTACTACGAAGACACCTTCAGCGACTTCATCAGGTTTGAAGGCTCCGGCTGCTCGTGGATGACCGACGGCACGACGGTGTCCAAAGAACAGAGTGCCGACCGCATAGCTCACGAAGGCAATGTCTACGGCTACGATCAGGCATACGACACAATGTCGAAGTTCTCCCTCGGCAGTGCCCACAAGGTGACTGTCTCCGGCAGCAACTACGCAACGGCGAAGTTCAGCTTCTACGGCACCGGCTTCGACGTGATAAGCGCGACCACCAACACCAGCGGCACGATAGTCGTCTCGGTGACGGGCGAAAACGGGTACAGCAAGAACTATCTCGTTGACACCTATTACGGCTACACGTATGACTCCGTGACCGGAGAGTGGACTCCCGCGCCCGACACTGCAAAGGCTCTCTGGCAGATACCGGTCATGAAGGTCGCAAATCTTGACTACGGAAAGTACGATGTGACGATCACCGTTGCCTACGCGGACTTCTTCTCGCACGGACAGAACGGCGGCGGAAGCTACGACTTCTGGCTCGACGCTGTCAGAATCTATGATCCCGCAGGCGCAGTTGCCGGCGCGGCAGGCGGCTCACAGGAAAACTACGAAAATGCCTACAAGGCTGACGGCGAGTGCTGGCCGACCTACGTGGAGCTCCGCGATATGATTATCAGGGACAAATCCTTCGCGGCTGACAGCGCCGCAAACGGCATGATCTTCATCGACGGTCAGACCGGAAATGTTTCCATGGCAGACTACACAAGCTACGGTCCGAACAACGAGCTGTATCTTGCAAATGGTCAGGCAGTCGCGTTCAGGCTGAATGCAGCCGGAAATGTGGCTGACATTCAGATAGCACTGAAGAATATCGTGGAGGGCAAAAATGCCTCCTGCAAGATATTCGCGGTCGGCAGTGAGCCAGAGAATGGAACCGTTCTTGCAACCGCAACCGATATGTATCGCAGCATCAAGGACCTCAACGGCAAGACGGTTGTGATAATGAATGTCGGCGACGCTGACAGCATCCTCTCGATTACCAACCTCAAGGTGACATACAGCGAGAAGCCCGGGGCAACCGATACGCTCAGCCTCACAATGGACGAAAAGTCCGCGCTTGCGGCACTTTCGGCGGTCGATGAGGTTCTGAACCCCAAAACACCGTTCGAGCCGGGCAAGGTTGACGTCAGAGTCGAGGATAAGGACATCACTGTCATTACCTCTCCCGATGTTGACGGTATCGAGATCGACGGCGAAAAGGTCACCGACTTCACGGTTGACAGTGAAACAGGCAACAGGATCTGGAAGAAGCCCATCGACCGGATCCTCAAGGATAACCCGGAAATCAGCGTAGTGGCGCGCGACAGTAACGGAAATGTTTCCGCTCCCGTTACCGCCCCCGTGGTTGCAGGCGGAAGCATAGGCGCACTTATCGGCGGCTTCATCGGCAGGCTGATAAAGAACATCCTATCCGTACTGTTCGGCTGAGAAAGGAGCATTGAAATGAAAAAAGCATATACAAAGCCTGAGATCATATTCGATGACTTCTCTCTCGCAACGACAATTGCGGCAGGATGCCAGAATCAGACACATACACCGTCATGGAATATGTGCGGTGTGGATATTCCCGGAGTAGGGCAGGCGTTCAGCGAGGCAATGCTGTCTTGTACGGTTAAGATCACGGAAGGGAATGAGGGGCAGTACAATTTTTGTTATCACGTTCCGACGGAAACAAATCGGCTCTTCAACTCCCTCTGACCTATAACTCCCCCAACCTACCCGCAATTTTGCGGGTAGGTTGTTTGTCTTAAAGAGAAAAACCAAGCGAACTTACTTGCAAAACACCGTGTTCTGTGATATAATTATTGCATTGGCGGCAGGGTCGGTCAGAGTGCCGCGTTCAAGAGGAAGCACTATGAGAAAAAACTGTTCGGGCATAATTCCGTCAGGCGGCAGTTCCGGTATTCCGTGCCGGCAGCAGACCCGGAGGAAATCCCGGGAAGGCGCAAAGGAAAAAATCGCGGGGCGGCGCTGTATTGTATGAAAAAAGCATCACATGAAAGGCTCAGAGCCGTCGCGGTCGCCGCCGTGATCTTTGCCGCAGTCGCCGTGATGACCTATGCAACGGTCAGAAATTCACAGCGGCACAGCGAAGTTATGCCGGATACCGATAAGAAAACAGCCGAGGTCGACCTCGGGGACGGAATATTCATAACCGGCTTCGGCAGATACAGCGGCGCATACATGGAGGACGGCAAAAACGACACCGTTACCGGAATTTTTATGATAACCGTAGAAAACCGCTCGGAAAAGACGCTTCAGTACGGGGAAATAACCCTGACCGGAAGCGCAGAGACGGCGGAATTCAGCATTTCGACCCTCCCGCCGAAGGGTAAAGCCGTCCTGCTTGAAAAAAACCGGATGGAGTATCGGTCAGCCGACGGTTTTGCCGACAGACGGCTGAACAACCGGGTGTTTTTTGAAACAGAACCGACTCTCTGCGGCGACAGAATAAAGATCGGCGGGCTTGACGGCAAGCTGAACGTGACAAACATTTCCGGGAAGAAAATAGAGGGCGACGTCACGGTTTTCTATAAGAATTTCCGCGACGGGTACTATTACGGCGGCATTACCTACCGTGCGGCGGTGAACGGCGGTCTTGAGCCGGGAGAGGTAAGGCAGATAAACGCGGGGCATTTTTCCGTAAAGGGAAGCACCGTTGTCTTTGTCACCTGCCCGTAAGACCGTCGGCGAGGCTATATGAAGAGATATTACGGTTTTGCCGGCGTCGGGCTGGCACTTGACCTCCCGGACGGGGAGGATTTCAGCGAGGGCAGAGAGCTTCCGGTCTTTGCCTGCGAGCCGCGCGCCGGGATGACCGATGTCACCGTCAGAATCGCGGACAGGCTTATAATGCCGGAGGGAAAGATCCGTGCGGCACTTCCGAATATGACGGAATACGACTGCGGCGATGCAATTGTCCGCTGCTTCGGGGCACTTTCAGACGGCGCGGACAATTCCGGAATAATTGCGGAATACCGTGAAAGCGGTATCAGGATCACTATGAAACGTTCGGTTTACCGAAAGATCACGGCATCGGCAGTTCTTGAGACAATCGGAACCGAGCGGCTTGTCGGAATGGCGGGCGGGGCGATTCTCCATTCGTCGTTTATCGAAGTCGGCGGGAAAGCTGTGCTGTTCACCGCACCTTCCGGGACGGGAAAGTCCACTCAGGCGGAGCTCTGGCGCGAAAACCGCGGGGCTGTCGTGATAAACGGCGACAGGTCGGTTCTGCGGATAATCGATTCGGTTCCGTGTGCCTCCGGACTTCCGTACTCCGGAAGCTCAGGTATCTGCCTGAACCGCACACTGCCGCTCAGGGCAATCGTTTATATCGAGCAGGCACACGAGAACTCTGTTACCCGCCTGCACGGATTTGCGGCATTCAGAAAGGTCTGGGAGGGCGTCTGCGTCAATACATGGGACACCGCTCAGGTTTCCCGCGCGTCAGACATCGTCCGGAAAATCGTGACCTCTGTTCCCGTCTGTCTCCAGAAATGCACCCCCGACCTCCGCGCGGTGGAGGAGCTTGAGAGGGAAGACGTCTTCTTTCTCGGCAGATAATCCCACAGGGATTTTCTGCAGGAGAACAGAAGCAAAGAGGCAACTGGGGAATTAAAATAACGGAACAGATATCGTGCAGCGGCATAATGGACTGCCGGCATATTAAATATATAATTATTTTCAAAAGTTCTTGAAGATTCTCAAGGAACTTCTTTCAAGAAGTTCCTTGAGGCAGGTGGGAGCAATGCCAAGGCATTGCTCCGGGCAGCGCCCGGCATACCCCCAAATAAAGGAGTCAGAACCGTGAACCGTGAAGAGCCTTATCTTTCAACATATCTGCACTCGAAGGGCAGAAAATTGGGACTGCCGGTCTCCGGCAATTTTGAGCTGACCTCGCGGTGCAATTTCCGCTGTCCCATGTGCTATATCCACGGCACTGACGAGGGACTGAAGGCGCGGGAGCTGTCGGCGGAAGCATGGCTGTCGCTTGCTTCGCAGGCGGTGAAGCGCGGCATGATATTTGCGCTTCTCACCGGCGGAGAGCCTTTTATCAGAGAGGATTTCTTTGAGATATTCCGCGGAATGAAGAAAATGGGACTGATGATCTCGATAAATTCAAACGGCTCGCTCCTGAATGAAGAGATCATAGACCGCCTT
>FR891209.1:15352-16332 GCA_000433515.1 Candidatus Colimorpha enterica
CCCGCCGTTCCGGATGAATATCTCGCTCTACGGCGCAAGCGATGCGACATATAAGAATATGTGCGGTATACCGTGCCATGACAGGGTGGTCGAAAATATACGATCCCTCCGGGCGCACGGGATAGATACCCGCCTGAACGTCTCGCTGACTGAGTATAACAGCGCCGACCTTGAGAAGATACTGAAAACCGCAAAGGAGCTCGGCGTACACGTCAAGGCATCGTCATATATGTACCCGCCGACGCGGTATGACAAGAGCGCCGGAAGCGGCAGACTGACGGCAGAGCAGGCGGCTGAGGCCTCGGTGCGGTACGATACCTTAAGATTCACCGACGACGAGTTCAGGGGACGCGCCGAGAACATGAGAAAAGGCGTATGCAGGGCAGAGGAATGCCCCGGCGACCCGACCGCGGAGGGAATATCCTGCCGCGCCGGAAATGCCAGCTTCTGGCTGACGTGGGAGGGCAAAATGCTCCCCTGCGGGCTGATGAAAGCCCCGGTCGCCTATCCGCTTGAAACGGGATTTGATGCGGCATGGGACCGGATACGCGAAAAATCCGCGGCGATACGGCTTCCGTCAGCCTGCTCGTCGTGCGCAAAGCGGAATATGTGCAGCATCTGTGCCGCAATAAGCGAATCCGAGACCGGCGGCTACGACACCCCGCCGGAATACGTGTGTGAAATGACCGAAGATATCTACCGCTTCACGCTTGAAGAGGCGGAACGCCGCTTCGGCGGAAAAAACGACTGAGAGGACAGAATCGCTATGGAAATCAAAAAGGAACTGATAAAAAGAGAGATCGCCGGAGACTGCATACTTGTCCCGGTCGGAAAATCGACCCTTGACAGCAACGGGCTTTTCGCTCTCAACGAGCTTGCCGCGTTCATATGGGATATCCTCCCGGACGTGACCTCCGAGGAAGAGATAGTTTCAAAGGTGCTTGACGAGTACGACGTTGACCGCGAAACCGCCGCAGGGG
>FR891209.1:16463-16708 GCA_000433515.1 Candidatus Colimorpha enterica
ATTTTTGTGTCAGGATATCAGAAATCCGCCGAACCTGTGGTTCTCGGGAAGGACTCAACGTCCCTGATGTTGCCGATGCCGGTGACGTACATTATAAGACGCTCGAATCCGAGGCCGAAGCCGGCGTGCTTTGCCCCGCCGTAGCGGCGGAGATCGACGTACCAGCTGTAATCGTTCTCGTCAAGACCGAACTTCTTTATGCTCTCAAGAAGCACGTCAAGACGCTCCTCTCTCTGCGAGCCGCC
>FR891209.1:16720-23100 GCA_000433515.1 Candidatus Colimorpha enterica
CTGCGAGCCGCCCACAAGCTCCCCGACTCCGGGGACAAGGAGATCGACCGCCGCAACCGTCTTTCCGTCGTCGTTGACCCTCATATAGAACGCCTTGATGTCGCGCGGCCAGTCGGTGACGAATACCGGTCTGCCGTAGACTTTCTCGGTGAGGTATCTTTCATGCTCTGTCTGGAGGTCGCTGCCCCAGTCGATGGGGTACTCGAAGGTGACTCCGCTTTCTTTGAGAATCTTTATAGCCTCGGTATAGGTGACTCTTGCGAAGTCGCTCCCGACGATGTTGTGAAGCCTGTCAAGCAGCGTGGTGTCGATGAATTTATCGAACAGCTCAAGCTCACGGGGGCATTCCTTCATGATATACGCAACGACGTATTTAAGCATCGATTCGATAAGCTCCATGTCGTCGTCAAGGTCGGCGAATGCGATCTCCGGCTCCATCATCCAGAACTCAGCCGCATGGCGGGGAGTGTTGGACTTTTCGGCGCGGAAGGTCGGACCGAAGGTGTAGACCTTGGCGAACGCCAGCGCATATGTCTCGGCATTGAGCTGACCGGAGACGGTGAGATTTGTCGGCTTGCCGAAGAAATCCTGCGAATAATCGACCTTTCCGTCCGGGGTGCGCGGGAGGCTGTCGGGGTCGAGCGTGGTCACCCGGAACATTTCGCCCGCACCCTCGCAGTCGCTTCCGGTGATTATCGGAGTGTGGACATAGACGAAGTTTCTCTCCTGAAAGAACTTATGGATGGCATAAGCGGCGACCGAGCGTACCCTGAACACCGCCTCGTACTTGTTTGTCCTCGGCCGGAGGTGGGCAATTGTGCGGAGAAATTCATCGGAATGACGCTTTTTCTGAAGCGGATAATCGGGGGTGGAGGTCCCCGTGACCTCGATTTCCGTAGCCTTCAGCTCAAATGCCTGCTTTGCTCCGGGCGTCAGCTCGAATATTCCCTTCACTGCGACCGACGCGCCGACATTCTGCTTTGCGATCTCTTTATAGTTGCCGAGCTTTTCAGCCTCAAACACCACCTGAAGGCAGGGAAGCGTGCTTCCGTCATTCAGGTCGATGAAGCCGAAATTGTTGTTTGCCCGGATTGCGCGGCACCAGCCGGCAACGGTGATTTCTTTACCGGAACAGCTTTCCGGTGAAGCGAATAACTCTTTGACTGTGATTCTTTTCATTAAACTTACCTTCCTTTGACTGCGATTTTTTTCATTAAACTTACCTTCTCCCGGTCATTTTGCTCTGACAAGCATCGCGCGTCCTGCGGGAAGCGTGAAGGTCAGCTTTCCGTCAGCCTCTTTGACGTATGAACAGCCGGAGAGCGACTCCCATTCCGCGCTTTCGGGGTTGAGCCACTCATATCCCGCCGCGTTTCCGCTCATGACGAGGGAGGAGGGAGCATCGGCTTTTGTCGGCTCGGAGTTCATGACCATGAACCAGCCGTTCTTATAGAACCCGACAAGCGCATTCTCTCCGGTCAGGGCGCCGAGCTTTCCGTTTTCCGGATAGTCGTCAACGCCCCTCAGTCGGCTGTCGCCGATGCGGTAGACCTTTTCGGATTCGGTATCATAGAGCGCGGAGCCGAGGACTCTTGTAATTTTGTTCTCGTTCTGAACATCGTTGTAGTGCTTTGTGGCAACACCGTCAATTGTTATCATTGACGTGGGGGTATAATTGACGTTATCCGGCTGCCAGTAGGTGAAATAGGACAGGCTCTTCATACCGTAAAGGAGCGACGCGTTTGCCTGCCATGCAATTTCAGACTCAGAGACATTGCTATATGCTATATGCTGAACGAGCTGAACGATAACTCTTGTCTCAAGGCCGTATTTCTTTCCTGCCGCAGCGGCATATTCAAGGTTCAGGAAGAACTCTCCGCGCTGGGAAGAGGTGGTATCGCCTCCGAGGAAGTCATAGTTGTCATAGCTTATATAGTCCGGCTTGACAATCGAGCAGAATGTGTCCAGATATTCCTCATACGTTGCTGTTTTAAGCTGATCGGGGGTTGCGTAGGTGGGCAGCAGATTGATATATGCTTTTCTCTCAGGGTCGATACGGTGAATAGCATCAACAAACATCGACAGGACCTTGAATTTGAGTGCGTTGGGCTCGTCGCAGAGCACCCATTCCTTCACGTTTCCGTATTTTCCGTAGCGTTCGACCAGCTTCCTTACGCACTGATCGACCTCTTCCTGCGTCGGAAGCTCGTCGCGGCTGTAGATCGATTCGACGATACCGTCTTTAACCGCCGCATTCAGCCCGTGCTTTTCAAGAAGAGCAACTGCTTTTTCGATTTTTTCGGGCTCCCACGGAAAGGTCAGTATCGGAACGATGTCGAACCCGGCATCCTTCATCCGGATGACCTCATCCTCTGTGAAATTCTCATACGGAGGGCCCCAGTAGTAGGTTATCGAGTAGCCGTTTTCCTTGACCGGATCGGGCGCCTGTGTCTGGGAGGTGCTGTCGGGACCGGTTTCATTCGTTGTTCCGCTTTCCGTGCTGCCGCCGCGGTTTGAGCACGCGCTCACAAGCATTGTAACAGCAAGTCCGGCTGTGATTGCCGTGATTATTTTTTTCATCGGTTTAACTCCTTGATTTTAATGGCAACGTGCTTTTTTTGATTTGCTTTTTGCCTTCACCGAGCAGCCGAACGGAGCCAGCTTTTTGCCGAGGGCATAATAATCCCCGTGTGCAAAGGCCGCAAGACCTGCTCTTTCAAGGTGAAGCTTCCCGGAGCTGTCGATAAGCTCTCCGTCAATGTCGACCGCAACGATCTCCGCAAGGAACATATCATGGCTGCCGAGCGGAATCACCTGCGTGACGCGGCACTCGATATTGACCGGAGATTCCGCGATCAGCGGAACGTTGACTGCCGATGCCTGTCCCTCGGTCAGACCGCATTTTCTGAACTTGTCCACCTTTGCGCCGGTATATATGCCGCAGTAATCCGCTTTTTTCACAAGCGCCGCAGTCGTGAGATTGACAACGAACTCGCCGCCCGTTTTTATGATGCCGTAAGAGTACCGCGTCGGGCGCACCGAGATATATGTCATGGGAGGCTTGGTATTTACCGTCCCCGTCCACGCCACCGTGATGATGTTCGCTTTTCCCGGCTCCCCGCAGGTCACCATGACCGGAGGCACGGGCGCGGTTATCGCCGTACCCTTCCATACCGCCTTGTTGCTCATTTTGAATCCTGAATAATTATTTATTTTGGGGCGCCGCCCCAAACCCTGCCCCTTTCTTGAAAAGAAAGGGGGAAAGAAGAACTGTTTTAAGAAATTATGAATTAGTGGGGATGTCTGAAGTCACCGTAAAGATGATATAGCTCTCACGGATTATTCTCAAACCCCATAACCATATCGACCCTGACCTTGTGTCTGCCGCCCTCGAATTCGTTCGAGAGGAAGGCGTCGATGATGTCAAACGCAAGCCCGCCGCCGACGACGTTTGCTCCCATGCAGAGGACGTTTGCGTCATTGTGCATTCTTGTGAAGCGGGCGGAATATGTGTCTCCGCAGAGCGCGGCTCTGATCCCGCGGTGCTTGTTTGCCGCCATGCTCATACCGATGCCGGTGCTGCAGAGAAGGATTCCGAGGTCAGCCTCGCCCTTCTGTATTGCCTCGCAGACCCGGTGTGCGTATACCGGGTAATTGACGCTTTCCGGACTGTAGGTGCCGAAGTCGGTGCAGCTGAACCCGAGAGAAGCAAGGTGCAGTCTGACGCTTTCCTTGAGCAGATATGCTCCGTGGTCACAGCCGATGGCGATCTTTCTTGTGGTGTTCATTTTATTCATCTCCGTTTAAATTATATCCTGTTCCGGTTTCTCTCCGCCGATGAGGGGCGAAGGTAAGAGGGTGAGAGCGAAATGTCGGTGAAATCCCCGCCCGCGGCACCTTCATACCTGTCAAGTGCGCAGAGAGCGACGGAAAAAGCATTCTGATACCGCATAAGCTCCGGAGTGAGCGCGACATTCCGGTTGTCCCGGCAGGCTTCCCTTGCGATATCATACCCGCCGCCGCAGAAATATACCCATCCCCGCCGCCGCAGAAATATACCGGCTCTCCGGGATATCCGGAAAGCTCCGCCGCAAGCTCCGCTGCAGTGATCACTCTGTCGGGGGAGAGGCGAATTATTTCTCTGCCGTTTATCCTGAAAACCGCGTTGTAAAGCTGAGAGCGCCGGGCGTCCATGACCGGGCAGACGATCCCGGAAAAGCCGATGAAATTGTATGCCATTGCGTGCAGAGCCGAGACTCCGACACACGGCTTTCCCCGTCCGAAGGCCAGCCCCTTGACCGTTGCCGCGCCGATCCGCACTCCGGTGAAAGAGCCGGGACCCTCCGAGCAGGCAAAAATGTCAATGTCGCCGTAATCCAGTCCCACACCGCGCATAATTTCTTCGATCGCGGGCAAAAGCGTTTCGCTGTGGTTCAGCCGTCCGTTCACCGTCACGGATGCCGTAAGCTCCCGCCCCTCGGCAACAGCCGCCGCAACGGTTGTTTCTGTTGAATCGATTGCAAGTATTTTCATGTGGTTAAACTCCGGTTTTGAAGGGGAAACGTCTTCCTTCTCTGAGAGAAGGAAGCGAAGAGACAACTGAAAAAATATATCTTAAAATATCTTTTTTCAAAAGTTTTTGAAGAGGTCTCGGAGAAACTTTTTTCAAAAAGTTTCTCTGAGCCGCGGCCGGTTCATTCTTTCATATGGAGGAACGTCTTCCTTCTCTGAGAGAAGGAAGCGAAGAGACAACTGAAAAAATATATCTTAAAATATCCTTTTCAAAAGTTTTTGAAGAGGTCTCGGAGAAACTTTTTTCAAAAAGTTTCTCTGAGCGTTCCCCTTATTCTTTCAATCGTTATCTTCCTGTCGTTCTCTCCGGTTTTTCTGATTGTGACGCGGAAATAATCGTCCGGCAGGGCAAAGGGGATCTTTTCGCACCATTCGGCAGCCATGATGCAGCCGGAATAGTCGTAAAAGCCGATTGAATAGAGATCGTCGTCGTCCGCAATGCGGTACATATCGAAATGGCAGAGTCGCCTGCCGCTTTTTCCGCGGTACTCGTTGACGACCGTGTATGTCGGACTGCATACCGGCGCTCCCGGTGTCAATACCTCCGCAAGCCCTCTGACAAATGCGGTTTTTCCGGCTCCGAGGTCGCCGTAAAGCGCAATGAAGGCATCGTTTTCCCCGGCGGAAAGCAGATATTCCCCGAGCATTTTTCCGGCATTTTCGGTGTCGGAGACCGAGCCTGATTCAATTGATGCCGGGAAGACCATAAAAACCTCCGTCGGGTAAATAATGTCCTACTATATTATCACATTTCCGCGGATCTGAAAAGGGGTTTTCCGAAAAAATCCGGGAAACGCGGGGAAAATCACTCCGGAACCGCATATCCGCGGGTGTCGGAATAATACATTATCAGCGAGCGTCTTGTGACGATCCCGCAGAGATAATTCCTGTCATCGACTATCGGGACAAAATTCTGACGCAAAAGCGCGTCGGTGACCTCGTCGATATCCGCCTGAATGCCGAGCGGAGGGCAGAAATCGCGGCGGAGTATGTCCTTTATACGGTATTTCTCATGCTCCTTAAGGTCGGTGGTGCCCGCCTCAAGCACATGGCGGAGGATGTCGCTGTCGCTTAAGCATCCGATGTATCTTTCGCCCGGGTCGAGCACCGGGATCGCCGTATAGCCGTGCCGCTTCATTACCTCGATCCCCTGTCTTACGGTGTCGTCCTCATGGATGAAAACGGTGCAGACTTTGGGTATCATTATCTTTGCGATGTTCAAAAGCGTGTCCTCGTTTCCCTGATACTTGTCCACACTATATTATATACTACTATTGTGAACAAATCAAGACAGAGCCTGAGACCGAAAAACCCGGTTTTTGCAGCCTACCGAACAAAAAAATTCAAAAAACACTTGACACCGGGGCAAAACGGGGTTATAATTGATAAATAAAAAATCAATCCTGCAGAACATACGGAGGAAATAAATATGTCGATAAAAAACGGATACCTTGCCGGAGTATATGAAAGAGTTGTTGAATGCAACCCCGGAGAGCCCGAATTCCATCAGGCGGTAAGAGAGGTGCTTGAGTCGCTTGCGCCTGTCGTCGAAAAGCGCCCCGACATCGTGAAGGCCGGGATAATCGAAAGAATGACCGAGCCGGAGCGTTCGATAAGATTCAGAGTAACATGGGTAGACGACGCGGGCAATGTAAGAGTCAACCGCGGCTACCGTTTCCAGTTCAATTCGGCTATCGGACCGTACAAGGGCGGCATCAGGCTTCACCCGTCGGTCAACTCCTCGATCCTGAAGTTCCTCGGCTTCGAGCAGGTGTTCAAGAACTCCCTGACCGGACTGCCCATGGGCG
>FR891209.1:23186-40512 GCA_000433515.1 Candidatus Colimorpha enterica
AGGCATTCATGACGGAGCTGTACCGCCACATCGGACCCGACACCGACGTTCCGGCAGGCGACATCGGAACCGGAGCGCGCGAGATCGGCTATATGTTCGGTCAGTACAAGAAGATAATGAACGAGTACACCGGTGTCCTTACCGGAAAATCGCTTTCCTACGGCGGCTCGCTTGCAAGAAAAGAGGCAACCGGATACGGTCTGTGCTACTTCACGAACGAGCTTCTCCGCGAGCACGGAATGTCCTTCGACGGCATGACGACCGTGATCTCCGGCTCCGGAAATGTCGCGATCTATGCCTGCGAGAAGGCTCAGGCCCTCGGCGCGAAGGTCGTTGCGCTCTCCGACTCCAACGGCTATATCTATGACAGGGACGGCATAAAGCTCGATGTCGTCAAGCAGATAAAGGAGGTCGAGCGCGGACGCATTTCCGAATATGCAAAGCGTGTTCCCGGCTCTGTCTATACCGAGGGCTGCTCCGGCATCTGGTCGATAAAATGCGACATCGCACTCCCCTGCGCCACCCAGAACGAGATCTGCGCCGAAAGCGCGGCTCTCCTTGTGAAGAACGGCGTGAAGGCAGTATGCGAGGGCGCAAATATGCCCAGCACGCCCGAGGCTATCGAGACCTTCCTGAAGAGCGGCGTCTTCTTCGGTCCCGCAAAGGCTGCAAATGCCGGCGGCGTTGCCACCTCCGGACTTGAAATGTCCCAGAACTCTCTCCGCCTCTCCTGGACGTTTGAGGAGGTTGACGAAAGGCTCTGCGGCATCATGAAGAACATCTACAAAAACGCCTCCGAAGCCGCAAAAGAGTTCGGCATGGAGGGCAACCTTGTCGCAGGCGCAAACATCGCCGGCTTCATGAAGGTCGCCGACGCTATGCTCTGGCAGGGGATTTGAGAGGAGAACGTCTTCTTTCTCTGAGAGAAAGAAGCAAAGAGGCAACTGAAAAAAGTTTTAATGGTTGCCGTACAGTCATTGTGCAGCAGCGTGATTAAGTACTTCATCTCTGTTATCCCTCAATTATTCTTTTCCCAGTTCTTCTTTCCCTCCCTTTCTTTTAAAGAAAGGGAGCGGGGCTTGGGGCAGCGCCCCAAAAATATAAAACCCTCATTGCGTAAAACTCACGCAATGAGGGTTTTTTGTCAGAGGTTTTCAGCCCAGTAAGCGGCGGTGTCTGCCATGCCGTTTTTCTGATAGAAGGAATTCGCGCGGTTAATGCCGTCCCTGATGTAGAGATTCTGAACGATGCCGCCGTCGGCGCCGAGCTCAAGGCTGGCGGGGTCAACGTTTCTGCCCTGCGAATAGCTTCCGTAGCACCATTGGGTCACAAGCCCGATGCCGCACTTCATGTAGGTGTCAAGCATTTCGTTCCAGCTGTCCTGTTCTGCCTTTTCCTCCGGGCTCTCGTCCGGGGAGAGAGCGTCGAGAGGATTCACGAACAGCTTTCCGTGGAACTCGCCGACATAGAGAGCGATCTTCAGCTCTTTTGCAAGCTCCGAATACTCCTTCATCAGCCGAAGCTCCGGATAGTGCACGCTGACAGTGTCAAGCGGAGCGGGAGTGTACCACATAAGCGCGGCGCGGTTGTCCTCGCGGCTGTTTTCCGGCTCTGTTACGGTTCCCCGCGATCTGTACAGAGCCATTGAATTTGTCCTCGGCGCCGCATCGCCGCCGGTCAGCATCCTGTAAGGATCGATCTCGCGCACCGCCCTGCCGATGATCTTATAGTACCCGGTCAGGTACTCCGTCAGGAAAGGGTTTCTTTCCCCCTTTGAGGTGGTGAATTCGGTGTCGGTCATCTCGCAGGCAAGATTCAGCTCGTTGCCGATCTCCCATGCCCATATCGCCGGGGAAAATCTGTACCTGCCGACAATGTCGCTGACGTACTCAAGCCGCAGCTTTGTCGAACGGCTTTCCGGGTCGGCGATCAGGTCAAGCTGGTCGCCGACGTAGTCGCAGAAGGCATTGACGTTCCAGAACAGAGACGCGATTATCCCTATTCTGTACTTTTCCGCAAGGGAGACAAGCAGGTCGCACGCTTCATGGTACTTAGCCCGCTTTTCTTTCTCTGCCCAGAGGTGAACGTATTCCCCGTAAAACACTCCGAACATGACGCGCATACATGGAATGCCGGCTTCTGACAGCTTTCTTATGTAATCCTCGACATCGGTTCTCGTATCGCCGTACACGACCCTGTCAAGGCAGAGGGACAGCGCGGGGAAGAAATTCACCCCGACACCGTGATACGGTCTGCCGTTCAGGGTCATGACGCCGTCCTTTACCCGGATTCCGAGACGGGAGAAGTCCTTCATACGCCTTCCTTCCAGCGGAGCTGGACGAGGGTGCTGTTGCCGCCGTCGTCGTTGATTATCTCATACTCTCCGAAGGATGCGGGGATTATCGCGCTCTGGAGGCGGTTGAGGGTGGTGAACTTTGTCGGGTCGGACTTTGATACGATTCTTACCTTCGTGCCGACGGTGAGGGTCACAAGGTGCATGAACTTCATCTTTGTGTCGTTGACCGCACGGTTGTAGAAGTGCAGGCGCTCGACGGTGAAGGGCATTTCGGGAAGAGTGTCGTACTCGTCGCGGCTGTATTCCTTGTTCCACTCTGTGACGTGACGTCCGGCACGGAGATGCTCCTTCACGTAAGGCTCGCGGCGCCATTTTTCGTTGTCGAATGCGTGCTCAAGGTGCATTTTCATGGGTCTGCCGCTCATGGTCTGCTCCTTGTCGTTCCAGGTCTTTCTTGCGAAATCGTACTCGAAGAAGGAATATTCGGTTCCGGCTATCGACGGGCAGGTGTCCATTTCAAGAACCATCTGGTTTCCGCCGTGACCGTGAACCGTCCCCGGAGGAATGAGATAGAGGTCGCCCTCGTTGCTGACGTGGTTTGCGATGTAGTCCTTCCACTTTTCGATCGGAACGATGTTGTCGGAGCGGTAGCATTCTCTCTCCCACTCCTCAAGGTCGGCATCGTCCTTGAAGCCCATCCAGGTGTTGGCGCCCTCGTATGCCTCGGCAATGTAATAGGTCTCATAACGTCCGAGAGGCTCGTTGAAGTGCTTCTTCACATAGTCGCTTCCGGGATGGTTGTGGATCGGCATACTGATGCGCTCTGCCGGCTGAGGCTCCGGGAAATATCCGTCGTCAAGCCATATCTCAAGCGGGAAGAGGTCGGGATATTTCTCATGAAGCAGCTTTCCGCAAAGCTCCTCGCCGTACTGCATAAGGCTCATAAGCGGCAGCTCGATGTTTTCCTCTCTGCCGACATCGACAAGAAGTCCGAGCTCCGGGCTGGCAAGGCGGTTCCATGCGTTGCAGCCGAGCCCCGGCACGTTGAACAGGTCGCGGTATCTGTACGCGCCCCACGGTCCGGGCTGGAATTCCTTTATCTGCTTTACCGGCTGGCTGACAAGAGCCTTTATCATCTCGTCATACGCCGCGCGGGGGATCAGCTTCAGGGTGTCGAAAGCGATGCTTTCAAGATAGTAATCCATCTTCTCAAGCACTTCTTTTTTCATGAAGTGGAGCAGGTAGTAGTCGCAGTAGTAATACTCCTTCCACATATAACCGGCATCGGGAGTGTCGGAGCCGAACGGAATAAGGTTCCCGTCCCACATCTTCCACAGCATCTGCTCGCGCGGGATGTCCATGAAAAGGGTCATGTCGAACAGACCGTCAAGCAGCTTTGTCGATGCCGCAGAGCCGTAAAGGATAACGATCCCGTCGGTACTCTTTATCTGCTCCCTGACCGCGTCAACCTTTGCGCCGTCAAGTATGTCCTCAAGCCTGCCGTCCATGTTGACCCAGCCGAAGCCCGGATCGTCGGTGAGAAACTTCTTTTTGTAAGCGTCAAGCGCCGCCTTTTCAATGAAAAGCCCGGTGGTGGAGATGAGCGTTACCTTCTTCCCGGCTTTTTCAAGTCCTTCTCCGACAGCTTTTGCAAGTCTGTCAGCCGGTGTGCCGTACCACGCTTCGATAGCAACGTGAGCGTTGTCTCCCTTGCCGCTTATCGCCCGGCAGAGCGCCGAAACGACGTTTTCCGCGCCGAAAACGAAGGATTTCCGGTTCTCCTCAGAAAGGTGAAGGATGTTTTCGGCATTTGTTTTGTCTGAATACATTGGCATAGTGATTTTTCCTGTCTTTCCGTGTGTTTGCCTTTATATTTTTATATTTTCATTTTCTGAAAAGAGCATACTCCGCGCTGTTCCAGTAAGAAACAGCGTCGTTTTTGCCTTCGGAGATGAATTTTTCGTTTACTTCCTTAAGACCCTCGTTGACGTAGTAGTTGTTTACATACCCGTCAAGAACGCCTAGCTCAAGGCTGGCGGAGTCGATTCTCCTTGCCTGCGAATATGTGCCGTAGCACCAGTAGGTTGTAAGCTGAACGCCGAGGCGCTCGAACGTGTCGCGTATCTCATACCATGTCGACTGCTCGCGTGCCTCATTTTCGTTCTCCTCGGGACTGATCTTGTCTCCGGGGTTGTCGTGAAAGAGGGTAGAGTGGAATTCTCCGACATAAAGCCCGATCTTAAGCTCCTTCGCGATCTTTACATAGTCCTCCATGTACTCGAGCTCCGGGTAATGAAGGCTTATCGTGTCAAGCGGCGCGGGAGTGTACCACTGAAAGGTGGTCTTGTTCTCGTCATAGCTGTTGTTCGGCTGCCATACGTTTCCGCCGGAGCGCCAGAGAGCCATTGAACAGAGCCTCGGAGCCGCGTCTCCGCCGGTTATCATGCGGTATGGGTCTTCTTTGCGGATGGCTTCGCCGATGAGCTTGTAATAAGCGGTCAGCATCTCTGACGTGAACATCTTTTTTGTGCCGTCGGTGCCGATAAATTCGGTATTTTTGATATCAACGGCAAGGTTCAGCTCGTTGCCGATCTCCCATGCGTATATCGCGGGGGAGTATTTGTACCTGCCGACGACCTCCTCTATGTACTTCATGCGCAGAAGAGTTGAGGCGCTGTCGGGGGAGGTTATCATGTCCAGCTTATCGCCGGTGTATTCGCAGAAGGAGTCTACGTTCCAGAAAAGCGATGCGATAATGCCGATGTTGTACTTTTCGGCAAGCGCAATTATATAGTCCATTGCACCGAACCATCTGTCCTTGCTTGCCGCCTTGTCCCAGAGCCCGACATCCTTGCCGTAGTAAATATTGAAATTGATGCGCATGACCGGGATGCCCTCGGCTGCCAGCTTGCTGAAATGCGCCTCGATATCGGTGTGCATATCACCGTAAAACTGCTTGTCAAGTGCGAGATGGAACGCCGGGTGGAAATTCACACCGTAGCCGTAAAACGGCTTGCCGTTCAGGGTTATCATCCCTTCATTGTTCACCTGAAGCCCGTAACCGGAGAAGTCGGTCTCCTTTATCTCCTTCGGCTTGCTGCTCATTTTGACCCTGACGTTTGTGTCGTCGGGAGTTTTTGTCGTGTCGTCAGGCTTGTCGGTCGTCTGACTGTCGCCCGTGCTTACGGTAGTCTTTCCGCCTGTCGTACCGGCTGTGTTTCCTTCTCCGGGTTTTGCGCAGCCGCAGATGCCGGAAAGCATCACCGCCGCAAGCAGGAGTGCGATCGTTTTTTTCATAAGTATTCCTTTCATCCGCGCAGGAGACGGATGCCGGATAGTAAACCCGACATCCGTATGCTCCCCAATCACTTCAATATAAATTCAGTACAAAAGTTCTTGGAAATCCAAAAACCTTCTTGCAAGAAGGTTTTTGGGCGGTTAGGAGCAATGCCAAGGCATTGCTCCGGCAGCGCCCGACGTCCTCTCCCGCGTTTTTTAACTGTTCTCAGCGTCTGCCGTGCTTCTTTACGGCAACGGCGCATCCGGCAACCGCAGCCATGCAGATAACTGCGGGAAGAACATAGCTTCCGGTCGGGGGATTGTCACCGGGCTTATCGTCGCCGCCGGGCTTGTCATCGCCTGGGATGGTATCGGACTTGAGAAGGTCGCCCTCAAGCTTTGCGGAAGCGATCTCAAGGGATGCGCCGGGGCAGAAAGCGCCCCAGTGAACATTAGAGCCTACACCGATCGGACCTATCTGAATGTAGGTGCCCTTTACATCGGCTCCGGTCTTGAATTTGTATGTGTAGGTCTTGTAATCGTCAGTGTTTCCGATCGCAACCGGCTCTGCGTCGGATACGTCTCCGCTGAATCTGATATAGACGTTGTCATATGTTCCCGGATACTTTGTATGCAGAGCATGAGACGGATTGCTGTTGAATTTCACCTTTGCAGTGAGCGTGTACTCCGTGTTCGGCTTCAGAAGATCCGAAACTCCGATATAGTTTCCGATGCCATGGTCTGCGGTATCAACCGCGCTCTGGCTTACGCTTTTTATCGTGAGAACTCCGTTCTCAATCTTTCTTTCGCACGCCTCAAGCCCGCCTGCACCGGACGAGATGGTTCCCGACCACACACCGTCGATAACGTCCCAGCTTTCTCCACCCGCGGATTCGGGCTTTACAAGCTCGTAGGTCTTTCCCGCCGCTCCGCAGAAGAGGGAGAGCATTGCGAGAATTACCGCCGCCACCGTGACGATTGCCGTGATTTTTCTGCTGTTTTTCATTTTCTTTTTCCTTTCGGTTGATTATTATTTCCGGGGATCCCCGGTTTTTATCTGTTATTTCCCCGCCGTCACCGAGGCGATGAAGTCATTCAGGTTCTCGCTGAATTTGTCGCCGATAGCCGCGAAGGAAGAGGAGGGATTCATGCCCTCGACAAGGACATTCTCGATAGCCGAGCGGACGCCGCCGAAGTTGTAGTTGAAGCCGATGTCATATGTTGCGCTGGCAACGCAGATCTCAAGCATCTTCTTGGAGTCGTCGTCGCGCAGCTCCTTGTTCTTCATGATGACCTCATACTGTTCGGGGGACGAGGTGTACCTTGAAAGCGCAGCCATCGCCTCTGTCATGAAGCCGGAGAACGCGGTATCCTTCACGGTTATCGGGAAGGTCGCACAGGTGGTTATCCACGGGTTGGCGAAATTGATGTAGTCCTTCTGCTCCTCGTTGAATTTCGGGAAGGGAAGAGCGCCGAATTCGTTCTCCATGTCGCGGAAGAGCGAAAGGTCGCATCCGGCAACCTCTATGAAATATGCGCGGTCGGTCACGAAAGCCGAAACACCGGGGTAGTAGGTGTGGTTGAGAACATCGTCGTTGAACCATTCCTGAAGCTTTTCAAGAATGTTTATGTTCGCTGGGGTGTTGTAAACGCCGGTAAAGCTGCCGTCGCTCTCTCTGACGGTGTATCTTCCGCCGCACCCGAAATAGGAGGAATAGCTTCCGGCAAGGAAGCCGATCTTGTCGTTCTCAAGTGATATGGAGCCGTCCTTGTCAAGATCCTCGCTCTTTCCGCGGTAGATCTGATAGAGCTTTTCGTAAGTCCATGTTCCGTCGTAGACCGCCTGATAGGGCAGCTCGGTCTTCTCATCCTCAAGCAGTTTCTTGTTGAAGAGAATGAGGGAAACCGAGGTGGTTCCGCGCGTCGTGATGTCGCCGGTGGAGAAGAAGGTCTTTCCGCCGAGGGTGAAGGACTCTGTCATGTTGCGGTTCCACCAGTCATTTGACAGGTCGATTTCTTTGATCTCTCCGATGTCGGTGAGAAGGTTGTCGCTGAGCATACCGCTTCCGAGATAGAACAGCGAACCGAGGAGCAGATCCATGGCGTCCTCTCCGGTCGAAGCAAGCTCTTTTGCGGTGTCGGAAAGCACCTGATCGTTTGTTGCGATGGTATATACCATCTTGACCTTATACTTTTCCTCAAGCTGAGAGTCGCGCTTGTACAGTGCGGCATTTATCCTGTCAGCCGGGTCGGCATCCTCTGTCGGAGCCTGACGGACAAAGACTGCGTCGTTGAAGTAATTCGCGCAGTATATGCGGAAGTCCTTCCCGCCGAAATCCTTTTCGTCGAATTTGTCAAGGATGTTGTTCGCGTCGTATGTAACGTCGCCGTCTGTACCTTTTGTCCCCACTGTTCCGGTGCTTCCCGCGGGAGTGTTTCCCCCGGTCTTGCAGGCGGCAAGCGAAAGTGCGGAAAGTGCGGAAAGTGCGGCAAGAATAAGGGTGATTATCTTCTTTTTCATGTCCGTGTGCCGTCCTCCTTTACGATATCACGCAGCTCTGGATAATAAGCTCCGCTCCGGGGCAGAAGGCTCCCCAGTAGTTGTTGTCTCCGACGCCTATCGGACCTATCTGAATGAAGAAGTCCTTCAGGCTGCTTCCGGTTCTGAAGGTGTAGATATACTCCTCAAAATCAGCCGAGTCGGATATCGCCACGGGAGACGCGCCGGAAACATCGCCGCTTGCGCGGATAAAGACGTTGTCATAGGTTCCCGGATATTTTACGTGAAGTTTATGCGTGGGGTTGCTGTTGAACTTTGCAATAACGGTAACGGTGTATGTGGTGTTGGGCTTGAGGATCTCCGACACGCCTATGTAGTTGCCGATCCCGTGGTCGGCGGTGTTTGTCTCGCTCTTGCTGACGCTTCTGATAACAAGCTCGCCCTTGTCGTTGATAATTCTTTCGCAGGGTTCAAGCCCGCCTGCGCCGGCTCTGAGCGTTCCCGACCATACTCCCTCGATGACGTCCCAGTTGTCGTCGCCGGCATTGTTCTTTACAAGCTCAACCGGGTCGCCCTTCGGCTCTGTCACCGGAGGCTCTGTCGTTACCGGCTCCGATGTTGCGGGAGCCGTTGACACAGGCTCTGTTGATGCCGGGTCGGTGGCTGACGGTGCCGATGTCGCAGGAGAGGTCGTTGTCTCCTCCGTGTTCTTCGTGCCTGCGGTCGTGCCGGAGCTTTCCGCGGGCTTCCCGTCGTCCTTCCTGCAGCTGCCCATTACCGACACGGCAAGGAGAGCGGCAAGAATTGCGATACTGATCTTCTTCATGTTCTTTTCTTCCTTTCGGTTTATTGCGCCGTCACATGAACAGGCGCTTTACATTATCGGTGAAGAGACTGTTTATCTCTGCATCGCTTATGCCTTTTGCGCGTATCTTCGGAACGACCGAGTCGAATATCTCGGCATATCCTCCTCCGCCGAACTGCTTCAGCCGCACCTTCCAGCAGACGTCCTGCGAAAGAAGCAGCTTTTTCTCGTATCCCAGCTCAAAAGCCCTGAGCACCGCGCCGACCCTCTCGTCGTCGCTTTCGATTCCGGGGAAATTCATTCCGAACTGATCGACCGAGACAAACGCGCCGCGGCGGAATGCCTCCTCCATCGGGCAGAGCAGGCTCCAGTGACCCATGACGAACTTCGACAGGTCGGCTCCCTCCTCCTCGGCAATGTCAAGGACGTGAAGGTCGGGAGAATGGCAGATGACCGGCACTCCGGTTTCCTTCTGCGCGATAGCGGCGGCGTGGTATATGATATCGGTGCCCTCATAATCGCCGTTTCCGACCTCTCCGATGATTCCGGGCTTGATCCCCGTGTCGCCGACGCCCTCGTATATCTCCTTTATCAGGATATCCGCTACCTTGTTTTTGCCCTGGGTCATGATGAAATCGCGGAAATCATCGTCAAGCGACGGGAACCAGTACCAGCTTCCGCCCATGATGACGTTTATCCCGGCTTTTTCGGCTATCTCGCGGAGTTTAAGCGGGTTTCTTGCGATATCCGCGGTCGAGACCTCAACGATCGTCTGTCCGCCTGCCGCTTTGAAGGATTCAAGCTCCTTCACTGTCATACCGACGTCATTGAAGCACAGGTTGTCCTCGTACTCAAACACCACCGAGTGCAGGTCGCGGAGTATCTCCTTCCGGTTCTCCTTTGTGACCTTCTCGTCGGTCATGACAAGGTCGGGGTGCGCCCTCTTATAGAGCGTTGCGACGTCAAACCAGAGGTGCTCGTGCGTAAGCGTCACTCCGAGCGAATCGATATCTATCGGACCTCTTACGCTGTTTATCATTTTTCCCATATCCGTTGATCCTTTCTTTATCCGGGCGCTGCCCGGTCCCGCCAAAAACCTTCTTGTAAGAAGGTTTTTGGATTTCCAAGAACTTTTATCAAAAAATTTTATCGGTGTGTTGTTTCAGGGGTGAACATGACTGTCATGAAGCCGTGCGGTTTTATTTTCAGCCTGCCGGAGACTGTCTCTCCGGTCGGTCTTTCGCAGTGGTCGCAGATGACGGTTTTTCCTCCGCATCCGGTATCGAGCGAAAATTCCGCCTCTTTCCCGTCGGTCTCTCTCAGCCGGATGACCGTGCCGCTGCGGTTTTCCGCGGGTTTTATATGTACGATCTCAATATTCTCCTCCGACGGTATGACGTGCGGGAGCATGGGGACAAAATTTTCCCCGACCTCCTCCGGCGGGAAGAGAGCCGATGCTCCCCGGCTGTCAGAGGATGTGATATCAAAGCGGTATATTGCCTCTCCCGTCTGGGACATTGAGAAATTCGTCCGGCAGTTGTTATAGGCGAGCATGACATATACATTCCCGTTTTCCGGCTGCTTTACAAATCCGTCCTCAAATCCCGGCGGGTTTATCATATGGTGCGCCTGCGACACCTCCGTTACGTGAAGCCCTCCGAAGAATACCTGACCGCCCTCGCGCATATCAAGCGTGACCCTGCCGTTCTTTCCGGAAACCACCGCGCGGCTTGTGACCGAGCAGTGATTGGTGTTGCAGCCCTCAAGCCGGGTGTCGAAGGCTTTTCCCTCAAAGCACGGCGTGTCGTATGTGAATTCCGCTCCGTCGTTCCGGAACGGGAAGGCGATAAACGTCTCTCTTGCCGGTGTGCGGTCAAGCAGGATCCGTACCGAGACGGAGAGCCGCTTCTCAGCGTGATAAAGAACATATTCGGTGATTATCTCCGGCACTCCCGGCAGATGAGACACCGTCATGAACCCGCTTGCCGCCGGTCCGTCAAAGGTCGGATGAGCGTCGGTCACGACCGCCTCCGTCACCTTCCCGGTCGCAATGTCGCGGGATATCAGTCTTCCAAGTCCCGGCTCGGTAAGCGTTCTGCCGCTTCCGCAGTCGAAAAGCGAGTATGACGCAGTATCAAACCGGTAATTTCCGTCTGCCATCCCGCAGGAGCTGCCGACAGCAGAGAGCTTTGTTATCCTGTACTCCCCGACCGACATCGGCACGGCTTCTCCGAGGTCAAAAATGCAGCGTCTTGCCCCGCCGGAGCAGAGCGATTCGGCATAAATATCGGTAAGCCCCGGAACCGGCGTCAGAGGATCGGTGATCTCCGTTGCCTGACCGTGCGTCACCTCCCCGGTGCGGAGGTTTTCGATCCGGTATATCCCGGCTTCAATATCGCGGTCGGAGAATTCGGCTGTCCCTCTCCCCTTCGTTCCCTGCGGGAAGAAGAAGCGGAAGATTCCGTCGCGCCTCTCACTGCGTACGGAAACCGAATCGGTCAGCTTTTTTGCCGTATACGCGGCACGGAGCGCATATTTCCGCTTCATGCAGAGGTCAAGCTCATGCTCTTCTCCGCAGGAGCGCGACATTCCGAAGCAGTGCTCGTCGTAAAGTATGATATCGCGGAACGCGTCGCCGCCGTCGGCGCCCATTCTCTCGGCGATCTCAAGCCTGTGCCGCGCGCGGCGGTTTTCGGCGGTGGTTCCTGCCTCGGTAAGCGTCAGAACCGGATAATCGGTGTGCGGAAGCTCTCCCGTCACCACCGGAACATCTCCGCATATCTCCGAAAGCCTGTCAAAGAACCGGCTGTCGGTTGCGACCTCAAGAGTTATCCCGGTCTTTCCGGCAAGCGTGCTGTTCCACTCCGTCACGATATCGCAGATGTCTGCTGACGGAGCCTCGTTGTCGCTCCCGCGGTAGATGTATCTCATTATGTTGTAGGGATATCCGCGCTCCTTCAGCTCCTTTATATAGCCGGGAAGCCGCTCTGCAATGTCGGATATGCCGTTTATCTCCACGCAGGCGTTTTCGTTGTTGCCGAACCAGCCGTATCCGCTCTGGAACCAGGTAAGAACAGAGCCGCCGCTCTCCGACCCCCATCTGAAAGCCGCCGGACGTCCGAACTGCTCGCTCCAGTAGGTGTGCTTCATCTCCGGGATCTTTCCGGCAGCGTCCGCCCATTCGAAATAGCGCGGGAAGCCGGCAAACAGATACTTTATCCCCGCGCCGGACAGTGCCTCTGCCACCCCGCCGCCAAGCCCCGGCATATCGGTAAGCGACGCGCGCGTGATCTTCACTCCGCACTCGTCGGCATAGCGCATCGACGGGTACATCGACCGTATCAGCTCCTCGCTGTCAGCGGTGCAGTCGATTATGTTCGCGTAAAGCGCGGGAAGCTCAATGCGCCCTTCTTTGATGCGCTTCTTCATCCTCGAGCGGTTTTCTTCCGTCGTGCGGGACAGATATGTGTCAAGCGACCAGAATTCTTCAACGGTGTAGCGGTATTTCGCCTCCTCCGGATATCCGTCGGTCCTGTCGCAGAAGTCAAGGATGCTGTCGTAATACCGGCAGTAGGAGGATAAAAGCGCTTCGATGTTCTCTGTATACCCGAGGTCGTGATGGGTGATGGGAATGAAATATACGGTGATCTTGGTTTTCATGGCTGCCAGCGTCTTACAGTAAGACGTCCTTTTCGAAGGGGTGACCGCAATGCGGTTTTGTTGTCTTTATCCCGGTAAAGCGCTTTACTAAACCGGTTTAGATATAAACATTATATACTATCCTTCCGAAAAAAGCAATACCCTGCCGACAAAAATAGTGCACAAAAATGCCCCTTCAATTTTGTGCACTATGCCGAATTTTTAAAATGCTCTTTTCTTCCTGCCGCGGATTATGATATAATTATATAATAAGTGAAGTCATTGTCTCATGAATTCCGGGGGATAGAATCATGTCGAAAATCACGATAAAAGAGCTTGCATGCATGGCAGGTGTGTCTCCCACGGCGGTGTCCTTTGTTCTTAACGGAAGACCCGGCGTCAGCGAAAGCACCCGCAAAAAGGTACTTGACATAATCAGTGAGGTGGGCTATACCGCAAATATCAGCTCACGCTGTCTCGCTCTGAAAAAGAGCTTCAATATCGCCCTGCTTTACTCCGAATCGTCCTCGCCGTTCGACGACCTGTTCTATTTCGAGGTCGCCCGCGGCGCACTTGAATGCTGCAACGCACGCGGCTACAACATTGTTCTCAATAAGATCAGATACGAAAACGGCAGGGCCGTACTCCCCGAGGTCATAACCCGCCGCAATGCCGACGGTGTCATGGTATTTCAGGATGTTTCCGGGGAGGTTTTCCGGCAGATAGAATCCTACGGCGCACCGGCGGTGGTTGTCGATTCCTATGCCGATCCCGGAAGATACGCAGGCATCGGGATCAGTGTCCCGTCGATCGTCGGCACCGCGCTTGACTATCTGATCGCCGGCAGGCACCGGAAGATCGGTCTGATAACGACCGACTTTATCCCCGATCTGAAAAGACAGGTGACCGAGGCATTCCCGGCAAAGCTGACGGCTTCCGGACTGGAGTATCACCCGGAGTGGGTCATGACCGACGCCCGTGACGAGGATTCCGCAGCCGTCTGCGCCGCAAAGATCCTTGAGGCACCCGACCGCCCCGATGCGATATTCTGCACCGGCGATATTTACGCGATAGGTGCCCTCCGCGCACTTGAGAAAAGGGGCGTTTCCGTCCCGGACGACATCTCCGTCATCGGAGCCGACAACATAATCGCCTGCAGATATGTCCGCCCGTCGCTCACGACCGTTGATTACGACAAAGCCCTCCTCGGAAGCATGGCTTGCGAAATGCTCATCCGCCGCATCTCCGGAGAAGAGGTGGAAAGCGTAAGAATGAACACCCTCGGCATCTGCGAAAGAGAATCGGCGAAAAAACCGTGCGCAAAGGACAAACGTAAAACATTTGACTGCACTGCAGCGTTTTACACTGACAGCACAAAAAGGCTCTGTGGTACTGATTGAACATCATACAACGGACTGATACCCCAGCCATTTTCCGCCGGAATTCTCCGGTCAAAACCCCTCCTGCGGCGGTTGCAGATATATTTCTGCTCTGCCGCAGGAGGATTTTTTCTGTTTTCCGCTTTTTGCTGACATTTTCGGGAAAACGTGCCGTGAGGCTGTATCGGAAAAACGAAAATCGTTTTGGCGCTGTCACGCCGGCTGACGGCTCCGGATCTTTCCGGCAGGGTACCTGCGCGCGGCGGAAGAACGCAATTTTTGCCTTGACTTTTTTGCCGGTATATAGTATTATTATAATACAGTATGACCGTATGGCAGAGCTTTTAACGAACGGTCACGCGGCATACGGTGTGCTTATAAAATGAAAGGCAGGTAAACGGAATGAACGGTACCACTGCGGCAAATCCGCCGCTTTTGCAGTGCACCGGGCTTTACAAGTCATACGGGCGCGGAAATGTGCTGAACGGCATAGATCTGACGGTTTCGCGCGGCAGGATAGTCGGGCTTCTCGGACCGAACGGAAGCGGGAAAACGACGCTTCTCAAGCTGATCGCGGGGCTTCTGACTCCGACGGCGGGAGAGATTCTTGTTGACGGGCTTGAGATCGGGGTGGAAACAAAGAAGATAGTTTCGTATCTTCCCGAAAGGACGTATTTCGACGACTCCATGACGGTTGCGGATACGGTGACTCTTTTCTGCGATTTCTATGAGGATTTCGACAGGGAAAAGGCGTATGAGCTTATCGACCGGATGGGAGTGCCGTACGGCGCGAAATTCCGGACGCTCTCGAAGGGGACGAAGGAGAAATTACAGCTTATCCTCGTCATGAGCCGCCGTGCGGAGCTTTATCTTCTGGACGAGCCTATCGGCGGCGTCGATCCGGCGGCAAGGGATTTCATCCTTGATGTTATCCTCTCCGGATTCGACCGGCGCTCGACGATAATCCTGTCCACACACCTTATATACGACATTGAAAGGGTGCTTGACGACGCGGTGATCATATCGCAGGGCGGTATTTTCCTTGCCGATTCCTGCGGGAATATCAGGAGCCGCACCGGAGGCACGGTGAACGATCTGTTCAGGGAGGTGTTCAGATGCTGAGGATGCTTTACCGCTATGAAAACCGGTATTATACGAAGATAATGTCGCTTTGCTATCTGATCCTTGCCGGAACGCTGCTTGTCGGAAGGCTGACATATGAGCTGTTCAGGTATCTTGAAAAGAGCCTTCCGGAGGATTCGGATATGCTGGTGCTTACCTCGATCCCGATGTCGCTTGTGTTAATGCTTGCCGTGCTGGCGGTTTTTGCGGTGCTGATCATTCCGCAGGTACTGCTTGCCGTCAGGTTCTGGAAAAATCTTATCCGCGACGGCGGATATCTGTCACTGACGCTTCCGGTAAAGCCGCAGGCACACGTCGGATGCAAGATAGTAACGGCGTTTGTGTGGACGGTGATCTCCGCTCTGGTTTCCGCGGCATTTGTCGCGGCGGCGGTGCTGCTTTTCAACGATAAGGCGGTCGAAACCATTGTCGAAGCCTACAGAGCGCTGAAGAACGCCGGGATGTACGAAATGATTATTATTTTCGCGGCGCTTGCCGTCAACGGACTGCTGTATGCGCTTGTCACTGCGGTCAGAACGGCATTCTCTATGAGTATGGGACAGCTGACGAGGAAAAACAAGCTGCTTGTTGCGATAGGCAGCTGGTTCGGGACCGGTGTCGCGTGGAATATTCTTTCGTCGATGGCTTATGTGGTTGCCATGATCCCGATCCTCTCGGCAGAGGTGTCGGAGGAAGCCGCGGAATCCGTGCTGACCGAAATGCCGATCCTTATTGCAAACGCGGCGGTTTCCGTCATCTTTATCGTCGTCGGCTGGTGCGTTTCCAACTATGTTTTCAGAAATAAGCTCAATCTGGAGTAAAAAATATTCAAACAACAGGAGAAAAAACATTATGAACAACATGAACGGTGCGGGTCAGCCGGCAGATCAGCGGGGGCTGCTGAATCGTGCGGTTGTGCTTGCAAGTTCGAATCTGGTGCTGTTTGCGATACTCACAGTGGTCAACATGGTGCTTATTGCCGTTGATGCAAGCATCAGCTTCTCGTTCTCCGCAGAGATCCCGCCGCTTCTTATCGGGATCGGTCTTTCAGCGCTCAGCGAGGCGGGATCGGCTGCGGTTGCCGCGGTATTTTTTGTGCTTGCGGCTGTCGGCGTGGGATTTATATTCCTTTGCGCGGTACTCAGCAAGAAAAAGCCGGGATGGCTGATCGCGGCGCTTGTGTATACGGTTATCGACCTGCTCCTTGCACTTGCGGTCTATGCGCCGTATGTTGTTGCCGGGGAGATGTCGCCGGTGGCTATCATTATCCCGCTTGCTTTCCACATCTGGATGCTTTACTATATCATCAAGGGCATTTCGGCGGCTTCAAAGCTGAAAAAGCTCCCGCCGGAGCCGATGATGTATGACGTTCCGTTCACTGCCGCCGAACGGCAGGACGGTCAGGCATCTCACGTAAGTGCTCCCGCCGATTCCGGAAACGCTGATAACGCTGAGGCTCCTGCTGACAACGGAAATGCGGAAAACGGAGGAAACAGGGAACAGTGAAGCTTCTTATCATCCGCCACGGCGACCCGGATTATGAGCATGACAGCGTCACCGAAAAGGGAAAGCGCGAGGTTGAGCTTCTCGGTCAGCGGCTTGCAAAGGAAAACATAACGAAAATATACTGCTCCCCACTCGGAAGGGCGCGTGCGACTGCCGCACCGACCTGCCGTCTGACCGGGATGGAGCCTGAGATACTTGACTGGCTGAGGGAATTTCCCGCGCCGGACGTGAAGGCAGATTACACCGAAAGCGGGGTCTGCCCGTGGAATCTGGCACCGTCGTTCTGGACGAAGTTCCCGGAGCACTTCACGCACGAGTGGTGGAGCTCGCCGGTTTATGCCGGAACGGGGATCCGGGAGATCGCGGAGAATGTGTGGAACAGCTTCGATGCGCTTATTGCCTCGCTCGGGTATGTGCGCGACGGGCTTGTTTATCATGTCGCTCCGGAATATCTGAGAGGGGACGACAGAACGTTTGCGTTTTTCTGTCATCTCGGTCTGGGAAACTGTCTGCTCTCGCATATTGCGGGGGTCCCGCTTCCGCAGTGGTGGCATACGGTTTTTCTGCCGACAAGCTCGGTGACGACGGTTTACATGGAGAAGCATCTCGAACACCGTGCCGATGCCATCGGAAGGATCGTTTCGATCGGAGACACCTCGCATCTTTATGCGGGAGGGGAACCGGTGTCGAAGTCGGGGCTTCACTGGTGGTGGAACTGAGAGGGGATTAATTTCGGGTTTTGCTTTATCGACAGAGATTTTCCGACTGCGCTGCCTATAACCTCTTTTTCTTTCTCGGAG
>FR891210.1:0-638 GCA_000433515.1 Candidatus Colimorpha enterica
TTGAAATAAAATAACCGAGCGGTGATCAGTCGCTCGGTATGTATTGAAAAATTCACGATTATGTGTTATAATTTTATTGAAAAGGTTCAACCAAATCAGAATTTTTATTACGAATCAAAAAATCCCCTTGCGCAAGGTATTGCTTGTTACGCAACGTCATGTTGTATAATTCATGGCGTAAGGAGGTGAACTTTTCCTGATCCCATTTGTCCATCTCATCAATGCGAGAGGCAAGGTAGTTGAGCTTATCGAGGCTTTCATACTCACCGAGCAGCTTTTGAACCCCATAGATGGGACACTCGTAGTCGGTGATAAACCATTCCTCGTACACATGGCTGAACTCATCCTTCGACCCGATCCCGATTCGTTCAAAGACCTTCTGCATCTCTTCCTCGGTTGTCGGGAACTTTACCCATTCACCGACCAGCTCACCCTCGTTGTACTTGCCGAGGTTGGTGACAAACGCTTGGAAACTGTCATCCATAACAGGCATAGGCATCCTCCTTTCAGTCATCCATCACGCTGTCCGGCGCAATATAGAGCGCGTCGAACTCAGCGTCAGACATTGCTTCGAGCTTCTGAACGGTCTTGTACATCAGCTCCGCAATCTCGCCGTCCTTGTTGTTCAGAGTGACGCT
>FR891210.1:659-24830 GCA_000433515.1 Candidatus Colimorpha enterica
ACGCTCTTCATATCGTCAACCAGCCGCTTCCGGCTGGACGTGTTGAAGCAGCACATGAGATTGATTTCTTCTACGGTAAAGTATTTCATATCAGAGTACCATATCCTTTCCTTTGGATTTTTGCGTTTTCGGAATGTGAGGTGATTGAGCCTTTTGCGCGGATTTCAGCTTATCGCGGATAGATTCACGAGCAGCGGGCTTCTTTGGAATGGTGTCATAGATGGCAGTCCCGGCATCCTCCACATACGAACGGACATACTGGATGCTCTCAGAAAAGCGGATTGGTCTGTTCTCGTCCTCAATGTTAGTCAGCCGGACTTCATCGGCAGCAAAATCAACCGCGTCAATTCTGCACCTGATTCCGTCCACATTCAGCGTCGCGCCGACAGGGATATAATCTGCGGCTTTGAGTTCCTTGAAGGTCTCGCCGTCCTTGCTGAGAAAGACATCTGTGCCGGATTTCCAGAGCTTGTGAGAACCGGCGACCCACGCGGTTTCACGGAAGCCCGTGACTGGCATGGAGGGCTTGCCTCGCACCTTCTTCTCAAGGAGCTTTGTGCCGAGAAGAGGGGCGGCTTTTTCGGCATCCTTGCCGTACAGCTCAAAATAGCCGTTCTGGGCAAAGCAAACCAGCGCGTCCGGGTGAGCCTGTTTGATTGCCTCATACTTTCTGAGTTCTGCGACGGGCAGAGGTGCAAGCACTTCTTTCGTTTCTGCCTCCGGCAGCTTGTCACGGCGGCTTTTCTGCGTGGACAGCACTTCCGTCAAAGCATCCGCGTCTTTCGGAAGCGTCTGATGGGTTACAACACCGCCATGCTCACCGACCAGAGCCATTGCTTCATCGAAGCTGCTGCGGCAGGGAGCGTCTAACACATAGCCGTCCGCAAAGGTCAACCGGTCATGATCCGGCTCAACTGAGTTCCGCGCTACATTCGCCGCCTGTTCCCGATAATTGATCTCAAAGACATCCCCGTACACCTTGCCGCGCTTAACGTCTTTCGGGACAATGACGCGGGCAATGCACTCGTCGTAGGTCTGTTCCGCATAAAAGCGGAAGGTGTTATGATCCCGCGTCCCCTGAATAAAGACCTGATTTTCATTGAGGCAGTGTGTCCCATGCGGACGGCAGAACCACATAAGCCTCTTGTCTTCGGGATTCTGGCTTTCGGCAGCGCGGCGGATGATGCGCTTGTCGATGTCGAAGTCTTCCTTGTAGCTGTCTACATGACTATCCACAAGCTTCTGAAGCTCCGCGATGATGTCAACGTCTGTGTATTTCTTCATGCGTCTCCTTTCTCACAACTCCATGTCGTGCGATTTAGCCTTAGCCGGAGCTTTCTTTTCCGGCTGAGATTTGGCGGCAGCCTTGAGTTGGTCACGGATCGAGGGCTTTTCCTGCTTTTTCTCCTGCCGGATATACTCAAGCGTAGGTGTCAGCTCCCGATAGCAGCCCTGCGTTTTCTTGGCCGAATGACGGCGGTGAATGGCAAACAGCGGCTCTCCGTTCTGCGTAACCGTATTGCCCTCAATCCTGACTCCGTTCCGAGCCATGACGCGGAAGGACTGTTCCGATGACCGATAGGTGGAAAGCATCCCGTCGTTGTTGTGAGCAATCTGAGCCTTGAGCGTGTCCATAACAGCATCCCTGATCTGCTTTTCCTCCGGTGTGAGGCGGTGCTTCGGGGCTGCGGCTTCCTGCGGCTGCTCTGCGGTTGGTGCCTTGACTTCTACAACGGTTTTCTCAATAGAGACAACCTCGTCGCGCTCCCATGCTGCAACCTCCGGGTCCCGCGTTTGGGCCTCGGCTTCCTGTCTGCGCTCCTTCACATCCATCTGCCGCATGAACTCGCTGATGAAGAGATCGGTCAAACCGGGGTGTGCCTTACCCACGATGAACCGGGTAGAAAGCTCCGGGCAAACAGGAATATCCTTTGCCCACGCCTTTGCTTTCTGCGAGATCCTTCCGTCCCAATCCTTGTGCTGGACGGTGTTTGCCAGAACATATTGCACTCTCTCCGGCGAGAACTTTTCAAGAACGCTCGTAACCGCAGATTCAGCAGCAAGGCGGTTATTGCCGTAATACTCGCTGATCGTCCGCTCAATGGTGTCTCTGCAAGCAATATTCGCTTGAATCGAAAGCCTATAAGCATCCGTTTCTCCGGCTGTATGAGCGTGATCCGCCGTTTCGGTGTAAACGGGAATACCGGCATCACGCAGAGAAGGAGTCACTTCCGGCTCTTTGGCGGGAGTGTCTGCTTCCAGCGCCGCAGTCTGGGTTTTCTCTGCCAGCAGCACCTTGAGCTTGGCGTCAATGCTGTCGATCATTTCCGCGGCGGTTTTGCGGATGGTTTCCAAAGAGCCTTTCAGCTCCTTGGTCTCCTTATCTGAGGACCAACCGGCGATATAGCCGAAGGAATAATCCGAAGTCTCAATGCCGTACCGCTGGCAGACGGTGTATGCCACGCTCTCGGCTTCAACCTCTTTGGTATGGCGATCTTTCCGCATCTCCTGAACGGCGGAGGTATCTTCCTCAACCTCAAGCCGCCACTCAAAACGGTTTTCATCAACGAAACGCCATCCCTCGCGTTCAGCAGCCTCATTCGCTTCTGTCTCGGACGCAAAGCCTGAGAGAAAGTCCCGCTTGGTGCCGCCATCGCTGATCATGACAATTTTCCATGTGGGTTCCGGCTCAGGCCGATCAATAAAGTGGAGCTTCGCATGGGCAATTTCGTGGATCGCCGTCTTGATGGTCTGGATTTCGCTCATGCCCTCCTGAATGGCGATCCGGTTCTCAACCGGCGAGAAGTAGCCCTTAGCGCCGCCGGGAATGTCTTCAAAGGCAATCGGGGCGGGAGACTCCTGTTTCAGAGCTTCAAAAAAGGCAGCGTAGTTCTCCACGCTGCCGGAAAGCTCATCAACGATAATGTCAGGAAGCTCCTTGCCGTCGGTCTGGGAAATGTCAAAGACACTCACCACCTTGAATGCGGGACGCATAACCTCCACAGTCTCCGTAACGGGCTTCCCGTCTGCATCCAGCACCGGCTTCTGTGTGGAAGGATCAATCTTTTCCCGCTCTTCCTTTGCCTTGCCAGACTGCAGGCTGCACTGAAAAATGCGATTTTGCAACACATACACCGGATCATCAGGGTCACGCTACCGAGGAGTACGCTATTAAGTGTACTGAGTGTGGATATGTCATTGAAGCGCAGCTCAGTCATACCCATGATGTAGACACTACGAAGTATGAATCCGACGAAACAAATCATTGGAATACCTGCTCCGGCTGCGGTGAGAAGCAGAACGTTTCAGCTCATGAATTTGAGTGGAAGATTGACAAGGAAGCTACGGCGACCGAAAAGGGCTCCAAGCACGAAGAATGTAAGGTTTGCGGCTACAAGAAGGCTGCTGTTGAAATTCCGGCAACCGGAACACCGACCGATCCGACGCCTGAGAATCCCGATTCTCCTCCGACCGGCGATAACAGCATGATGGCTCTTTGGATTGCAGTCCTCTTTGTTTCCGGCTTCGGCGTTGCAACAACTGCCGTTTACGGTAAAAAGAGAAAGTCTGTGAAATAACAAGAAACCACACATTGATAAGGGGCGGCGGCAGCACCGTCTGTCCCGCATCAATTATCACAGAAAAAGGCTATGCAGCCGGCATAGCCCTTTCTCCGAAGCGGCAATATTGTAATTGCCGTTTCGGAGAGAAAAAGAATATAAAAGGCAAAACATGAAAAATAATACTTAGAAAACAGGAGGTATTTTTCTATGAGTTATGTCGGGAAATGGGTGTTTCATTCTATTGGTATGGTGAATGATTCGGATGAAGTGGTGTTCCTCAGTGCAGAGGAATATCTGAAGGCACCGATGCCGTACATCGACGAATCGGACGAGGAAGCAGTCGCGGACGAACTGAAGGAAAGACGGAATATGATCGGCGGGCAGATCGCTGTGTGCGGGGACGGCAAGCTGTATATGCTGATGCCTCTGCCCGAAGGGGTATCCAAAGAGGAAGTTGATAAGGCTGTTAAGGCAGGCGTCATCAAGCTGTACGACGGCATGATGACCGACGATCCGAAGGCATGGGAAGAACGCGACGGCGAGCTTTGGCTGGAGGTCGGAGAAGGCATGAGCGAGGACGGCTGGGTAAAGCTCTCCGATGATGACGGGAATCTGCTCTTTATGACCACCCGATATGTAAGAGCAGAATAAAGCGGCATTTTGAAGAATCATTTGTTAATTATAGGTATTGTAGTCATCACTGTTGGTGTAATTACCTTGTTATTCTCCGTTCTGCAACGGTACGGATACTATCATTTGCTTGACGGGGATTCAGACCTGTATATCGGATTGCACCGGAGAATGATCATATTTTTGGTGGTTGGAATTATTCTTGTGATGATTGGAGTATCGTGCATTATCATTCGCAGATAAAAAGTTGTATATTTCTCTGCAAGCGGAGTAACCGCAAAAGGCGCAGAGACTTTATAAGGAGGAAATTGTAATGAGTATTTTTGATTCATTGAAAAAGACTGCGGAGTCTACATTGAAAAAAGAGGCTGCGAAAGCAGTAAATAATGCGGCGCAGTCGGTAGGAAAAGGCAAAAACCGTTCGGAGAGTTTTACCTTTGCTGTACTTCCGACGAATGTTGCCGAGCTGCAGGCTTTGCCGGAGGCTTCTTTGGATTCCGCTTTCAAAACAACGGCGTTGACGATTGTCGCTCTGTGCCGTTATGAGCAGAACCCGGAGGAAGCCATTGAAATGCTGAATTTTCTGAAAGGTCCTGCAGAGGTCAGCACATACGAAAAGCAGTTTATCAGAGAAAGGCTGAACGGCAAGGGCTACAAGGCACGATCCTTTTTTGCCGGAGCAACCCCCGAAAACGGGTATAAGCCTACAATCCCCTATATGATTTCCGTCAGCGAAAACCCCTATTCGTTTGACGAGGAAAACTGGGCAACGCTGTATGTGACCAGCGGCGGGGCGGATAATCCGAGACCGATCAAGCTGCGTAAAAAGCCGTCTACCGGTCAGTGGTTCTTAAATGATATTCAGTGCCTGTCGGATATCCGTATCCCTGCGGAAGAGGATCCGTGGGCGTGAGCGAATGGTTTGAGAACGGTATCCTCCGTGTGCTGGTGCCGTCAGGTTGGAAACTTTTTTACGGCATCGACAGCGAAGGAAAAGCAAGCCCAAGGAATCTACATATTTTTAAGGGAGCACAAACAGAATTGGATGTGTTTTCAAAGGCGGGCATCACGGTTTTCTATCACGGTAAAGATGAAATCTATATTTCTATAAAGGACTTCTACGAGAATGTTCGGGACATAGAGCCTTTTAAGTGCGGTGGACACCTATGGAACGGTTATACCTGCACCAGCTTCGGATATCCCTATACGATGCTGGAAGCAAAAGATGACGGATGCGTCTTTCAGGTGATGATTCTTATGAAAAACGGAGAATATGAGATCTCGTTTAATGATGCAGATGTACGGTCGATCATCGAAAGCATATCGACCTGTCACTTATTGAAGAATAATTCGAACTTTTAGTATACAACGACACCGACAGTCAGATTCTCATCAGCAACAACTATGTATACAGATGGCATTTGACCGTCGGTAATTGTGGGGCAATATCAGGGGCGAAAGGACAGGAAAGTTCCCTTCGCCCCTCAGTTTTCAGAAAGGAATGGCTATGAAAAGGATGATATGTTTACTACTTTCCGCCTGTATGCTTCTGTGTCTGGTAGCCTGCGGTGAGAATACGGGGCAGCCACCGGAGACGGAAAGCATGGATACGACCGAAAATCAGGATGGAGACCATTCCCATGAAATAAGGCTGCTTACGCCGGAAAAAACACTGCACACCTACTACGAATGGGAAGATGATTACGACCGGGCACTTGTTCGGAGTGAACACTCCTGTGTGACGCTGGGGCAGGCGGATGCAGTTGCGTATCCCGAAATGGCAGAAGTGCTGGATCAAATCGCCACCATGCAGGAAAATGCTATGCTTGACGAGTTTGATAACTTGGTCAGCATAGCCCGGGATGAATTGTCCGCAAACCGGGACGGCTTTAACTGGACAATAGACTATCTCGGTCTGACCTTCTATTTTTCACCCGGAGAGCTGAGTGACGACGGTATGCTGACGGCAACCGTTTCCTTTGCCGAATATCCGGAGCTGTTCAACGAAAAATATATGGCTGTTCCGGCGGAATATGCCGTTGAAATCCCTCTTGATATTTCCTTCTTTGCAGAGCTGGATACAGACGATGCTTCAGAGGCAATATCCATATCCGGATGGTACAACGATGAACGAAACCACTATATGGATTATGGCATCTACACAGATATTGACGGTCAGTATTACGAGGAGGAATGCTTTGTATATGACTTACACCCCTATTACGTAAAGACTGTAGATGGAAACTATGTGTACTTGTTCTGTGAGGATGTTGAAGAGGACCGGCGGGAGATGCGTCTGGTTGTTTTCAGCCTGAACGCGGACGGCGGCGTTACAAAGACAGGCAAGATAAATGTCAGCCCATCCTGGCTTACTGATAACAAATTTATAGTACCGACTGATCCGGGCAAGTTAATTCTGGACGATGGGGATAATGGTACAAAAAAGGTGGTATTTGCTGTTGGAAATAACGGCATGCCCGTGCTGAAATAAGGAGAAAATCTATGTATTTTTCTAAATATCACAGTGGGCTTTGCTTCATCGACCGAGGTATGGGAAATCTTGAGATAAGCGGCAAGGGCAGTATTTCTGCTTCGGATACCGAGACATGGAATCAATACGAAAGCTGGAAGGAGCAGTGCACCGTGCTGACGGTGTACGACGGAATTACGGCGATCTGCGTCGGCGTGCTCGAACAGTTCCCGAACATGGTGAAGCTGCGGCTGCCGAAATCCGTAACGCGCATCGACATGACCGACGAGCTGAATACGCTTTTTCACAAAAACGATGTACTTGTTCATGCAGCTTATGGCTCATACGGAGATACCGTCGCACAGAATAACGGACTGCGGTTCCTGCCGGAGAATATCGAGCTTGCCTGGTGTCGGGACGAGGAGCATGACGAGAGCACCAAGCTGGTACTGCGCTTCTACGAGGACGGCTCGATGGATCTTCTGTACGACATTTTCACCTCCGGCATCTCGGCAGGATCGAACGGCGGCGCATCGCTGGATCGGCCTATGCCGGAAGAGTATTACCCGGGATGCACACTTGAAGAGTTTGCAGATATGTTTTCGGCACGGTATCACGAGCAAATCATTAACAATTCCGAGTTGAAGATTTTTCTCCGGCGTGAAGCCGAACGCAAAAACAAGGATAAATGAGAGGAGAATGCAAGATGGCGGAGATTTCCGCAAACAGCAAACCGCGCATGGTTGCCACAAACAGTCAGAAATATCTGGAAGAATACCTCTCGGTACACCATATTCTGGAACGCCGTGTCAGCGGAAGAATTGTCATTTGCTGAAATAAACTCAAAATAAATTCCAATACATTAAGGAGGACAAAAATGGGACTTATTAAAGCAGGGCTGGGCGCCGTAGGCGGCGTTCTGGCAGATCAATGGAAAGAGTTTTTCTATTGCGAGGCAATGGATAAAGAAGTTATGGTGACAAAAGGACAAAAGCGCATCAGCGGACGTTCCTCAAACACCAAAGGCAGTGACAACATCATTTCCAACGGCTCCGGCATTGCCGTAACTGACGGTCAATGTATGATCATTGTGGATCAAGGAAGAGTCGTTGAAGTATGTGCAGAACCCGGCGAATTTACATATGACGCTTCCACCGAACCGTCGATTTTCGCAGGTAATCTTGGACAGAGCATCCTTGACACCTTTCTTGATCCAAATACAGATATCATCAGTTGCACTACTATTACTTACAGTTGAGTACCCAGCAGATGTTCGGCGATTTTGTTGTGTTGTCCATCCGCGTTGGTTGATTAACTCAAAGCTAAGACAACAGACCACTGCTTTTCACACATATATTATAGCAAAAAAAACATTAATTCATTAAGATATTATTTGGATACAAACTATTAGTTGTTAATTAAATGTTGGCACAAGCAGATTTTTTTACATACAAAAAACATTCTTACATCATTGTTTATGTTTTATTCTCTGCCTCAAATCTCTTTGAAAATCCTGTTTTCTTTCCTTCATAATACATATAAAACCTCGCTCTCGGAAATCCCGAAGGATAACGGCGATGTACGAATGCTGCAATACAGCGATAAAAGTTCAAACCGGGCTTCCCCCGTTTTCCCCGACGGCAAAACTGTCGATTTCAGTCGTCGGTATCAACGAAATCGAGGTCTTCTCCGAGGTCTTCCCCGAGGCTTTCCCCGAGCTTTTTCGGCGGGCGCTTCACTGTTTCGTCTCCTCCGAAAATCGCCGTTTCAGCTGCGGAGACGGCTGAGGCAACCGTTATCGCTGTGGCAAACGAAAAAGTGAACGGACCGGAAGGCGAGCGGAGAATCATGGGGATCTCACATCCTCCGGCATGGAGTTTTACCGTGCCGTCGGTTATGAGAAAGCCGCGCTTCGTCGCCGATGCCTGCCAGACCGTTCCGGGCGAACCGAAAAGGTATCCGATCATTTCTCCAGCCGCCGAAAAGGCTTTTTCCGGGGATTTCAGAATTATTCCGGTTCCGATGTCGGAATCATATTCAGTACGGTCGCTGCCGATGAGGAAAAATGTCGACAGGCTTAAGAACCGGCAGAATTCATAGGCATTGAGCTTTTTCGGCGGCTTGAAGCCGATGTGAGCCGAATATGCCGCCTCGGAAAACAGCTCCTGAGGCGAGACCGATTTTTCCGAGAGCATATCGCGTTCGGCATCGGCGGCATAGTTCACTATCCAGTCAAAGCATCTATCCGGAGATGTCACCGACGAGGCGCGGGCAAGGACCTGCGGAAAGTACCATCTCAAGCTGTCTTCTCCGCCGAGGACAAGCATTCTGATGCCTCCTGCCCCGGCGCCGGTCGTGACTACCGCTCCGCGTTTGCGGAGGCAGGTTTCAGCCAGCTTTTCGCCGGAAATTCCGACAAGCGACGAAAACAGTCTTCTGCGGCATTTCAGCGTCAGCAGACGCTTTGCAGCCGCGTTTGCGAAAATGACACCGCCTTCCGTGTCGGTCATCATGGCTGGCATTTTCAGGCGGCTCATGTAATCGACGGGGTTTATCATTTTCTCTGTCCTCCACGTGTCCTGAATATCCGCGATGAGGATGCCGTGGCGGCAGTCCTCGACGGGTTCATGAAATATGCTGATATTATACACGAAAAATTAATATTTGTAAAGGGGAATTGAGAAAAAACATTAAAAAGATTTATAAATATATCGAAATTAATACATAATACTGCGATGCGCGCAAATTCCGCCTGCTGTTGAGATGAAGTCCGGCTCGCCGGAATACGGGAAAACGTGATAAAAGAAATATCGTTGCCGCCGTATATTCTCCCCACAAATGCAGACAATATCTTTGTGAAATAATTCCTGCAAGGAGAAACCAACATGAAAGCAACCGGAATTGTGAGGAGGATAGATGATTGTGGTATAATAACACAAAGAGGATTATGCCGCATAAACACCGGGGTTCGCTGATTTTGTCCAAGAATTAGGTTCGAGGCCCGGGCATAATTCGACTTTAATATGCCCGAAAGGAGGAGCCAATTTATAGGCAGCCGAGCAAAACATATTTAATAACCTGTCACACAGAAAAGCCGAATGAGCTCTGAAACTCATTCGGCTTTTCCTATTTCACGAGGAGGATAAAGATGAAAAAACAATGTGTACTGATTTATGATGTAATCGGTCGGATGGACATCCGCTTCGGATTACTGGATTACTATGGTGGTCTTCACCGCGGAGAACGGCTGTAGGTTCGGCTTAATGAAGAGTGAATCCCGACGAGAATTGAACTCGGCGGGTCCCGGTATCTAAAAGGTGTGAAGCAGATCAAGCTGAACGGACTGATTGTTAGAATTGAAGACTGATACTATGTGACGACGGAAAGGTCGTCTTTTTTTATTATTCCAAGGAAGGAGGCACTGATGTTGAAATGCCTGATGAAGTATGAATGGGTAAAGCTGCGAAGAGATACTCTGCCGACCGGCAAAGGCATTATGGGTGCTTGGGCAAGGCTTGCCGCACGAGCAGCATTTCGGCATGGGCATGCCTACTACTGCGGATACAAGAACGCTGTGAGCCCCGGAATGTGGTCCGGGGGTATTGTCGGACTGAAGAGTATTCTCGGTATCAAAAGCCGCACACAGGCTTTAGAGATACTGGATAAGCTATCAGCCCTCGGTTATCTGAAATACACGCTTGACAGCAAAACCAAAAAGCTGACCTATCAATTAACGGATTGGGTCGTAAAATGCTCCGGTGAGGAGTGTATGAACGGAACCGTGTATGCCACAGATGGTTTTGGGTTTCTCTGCCTCCCCCGCAATATTACGCAGCGACTTGCCGAAGAGCAATATACATTTGATGAAGCAGACGCATGGCTGGATCTCTGGTGCCACACAGTATCAGAAGAACCGGGCAATGCGTTTTCTTTTATAGCGCCGGCTGTTCAATACGGCAATTACGGCGCCATATTAACTATGGAAAAACTAGGTCAGCGCTGGGGCTGGGAAAAGACAAAGGTATGGAGATTTTTCAAAAAGCACGGGGATGTCTTTGCTCTGTACCGTCTTCCCGGCTCTTACGGCTGCCTTGTTTTCAATAAATCGTATCCGACGGATACCGAGGTTTCTTTGCCTAAGCAGGCAGAAATCCTGCGTATTCTCGATGAAATACGCATTCGGGGCGCAAATACGCACAAGGTGGGCAGTGACAATGAAACAGCTACTTATCAGAACAGTTTGCGCTGATTTCATTCATGCAGAATTTGTTTCGTATATGTCTGTCAATAGGCTACCCCGCCGCTGTCGATATACTTACACACCACCCGACGCGCCTTTTGATGCGCCTGACGGCTGCTCAGCTCACCGCAGTTTGTTTCGTCGTTCAACCACTGGAAATAGTGAGTTATCATACTGGCGATGTCGTACAGAATGTCGCAAACAGCATTGAAGCGGTCGTTTTCAGCCCGCCAGACGTAATTACCGACAGATATCTGCGCAAAGGGACTGTCAGTCTTGTCGTCCGGCAGGAAGATCGTCGCGCTCACCTTTTCTTCCGACAGATAACTGACAACGTAAGGTTCAAATTTCACGTACATTTTCAGCCTGACCGGAAAACGGTACTTCCACCTTATCCAGCGCACAAATGCGCATATTTCCGATTTGAGTTCAGGTTCAAAACCCTTTGAGAAGCAAAGACGGATGCCATTGTTCTCAGGGCTTTCCGAAATCCAGATATCTTTCATCAGATCACACACCATTTAATTACATATTGATTATCAATCAGCAGATGCTGCACGCCGTTTTCCGTCCACTCTTCGTTGAGAATTGCAGTACCGGACAGGGCATAGGTATGCTTTATACCGTTTACAGTCTTGGCGGTGCGGATTCCGTCGGCGTTGTAGCTGTAGCTGAACGCTTCCGACCCTGAGGAAAGTCCGGTCAGCCGCCGTCCGTATGACCATGTTGTGACAATGAACATATCAACCGCCTGGTCGCATGGTACAGCAGAAATGCTGTGGAAAAGTCGGTTAGCACTGTGGAAGAAAATCGCGTTGCACTTTCGGGCAGTATAATACGCGCGTATTTTTCTCCGTGTTGGAACTGTAAGAATTGTGAGTATGTCTGCCGGAGTAAAGAGTATTCTCAGCTCAAGGTACAGGAAACGAATAAAATCCGCGGACCGTGCAGGCCGACGGATATCACCAAAATCGCAAAGGAGATGTTTTATCATGAGCAAACAGGATGAACTGCAGTATGAGCAGCAGGAAAAACGAATGCAAGCGCAGTCAGACGCTTTTATCACACTTCTGACAAAGCGAGGCATCTTGGGAGACAGCCAGATCGACGATGCACAAAAGCGTGCTGCCAGACAGGAAAAGACAAAAAACTGCTATCACAACACGCTGATGCTTCTCCAGCACTATCGCACGCTGGTGTGGATGCTGGAATGCTTCCCCGAGACGGTTGCTGCCGAGCTTGACCGGCCGTTTGAAGGTGTGGACAAGCTGATTGAGGATGTGGATGTCGAGGTGGCGCTGGGCAACAAGAAGATCGAAAGCCGGATGCAGGGTATGCAGAAATCCCGCCTGCTGATGGACCGGCTTAACGAAGCGTTGACCGTACTCCGTAAGAAGCCGGATAACGGCGAACGGCTGTATAATCTTATCTACACGACCTACATAGCACCGGATGTACTCAACCATCAGGAAATTTTGTATCGCCTGACGCTGTCTTCGCGGAATTACTATCGTCTTCGCCAGCAGGCCATTTCCGTTCTTTCCATTCGTCTGTGGGCAACAGCTGCACCGGATGTGGATTTCTGGCTGGAGATGTTGACGCTCATTGAGGGTCTGGAGTAATTGTATTCCGGCAGGCTGCAGTGAAGAAGCATAAGCCTTTACTTCGACTGCCCTGCCGGCATTCAGACGAGAATTCAGATCAACACTGAGAAATTAGGCATAGGGAATTACTCTGTTTCAGGGTTATATCCCGATTTCGACGAACAAAATATCAATCATCGGTTTTTTGAGCGTTCACAGAAAAGTTAAAAGCCATAATGCGTATACTCTCTTGACGGAGCGGGAATATTATGATAAAATATGATTGGTCGTAGATTTTCATAAAAACACAGAGGCGCGTTATGGTATATATTTCACGAGAGCTTGAACGCAAGTTCTTAAAGCTCAATGATTTTTTCAAGGTTATCCTTGTTACAGGCGCAAGGCAGGTCGGCAAAACGACGATGCTGAAGCATTTAGCTGAGAGCAACAGGGCCTATGTCACGATGGACAATACAATGGCGAGAGAGCTTGCACAGTCTGATCCCGTGCTGTTCTTCCAGACCTATAAGCCGCCTGTCCTTATTGACGAGGTGCAGAAAGCTCCGGAGCTGTTCGGGCAAATCAAAATCATTTGCGACGAAAGCGATGAAAAAGGTCTCATTTGGCTGACCGGTTCGCAGCAGTACAATATGATGAAACGAGTGCATGAGACCCTCGCCGGAAGAATCGGCATCTTGGAACTGTACAGCCTATCCGCAAGAGAAAAAGCAGGACTTGTGTTCGACACGGATCTGGACTTTTCACTCGCCACCCTGCAGGCAAGGCAGCGCAAGCTTCCCAAAAATGATGTGATTCAAGTGTTCAATCACGTTTGGGAGGGCGGTATGCCCCAGGTGCAGGGCGCGGACGACGAACTCCGGCAGGAATATTTCAATTCTTATGTAGATACCTATTTGATGCGTGATGCTACCGAAGCAGGCGGTATTACCGACGCCGTTCGTTTCCGCAAATTTCTTGTGGGCTGTGCTTCTCTTGTTTCGGAGCAGGTCAATTATTCCACGCTGGCTGAATCTGCCGACATTGCACCGAGTACCGCAAAAGAATGGCTGAAAATTCTCGTTGGATCAAACATCGTCTATCTGCTTTCCCCCTATTCCAACAATGAACTCAAACGCCTAAGTAAAACGCCGAAGCTGTACTTCTGCGATACCGGACTCTGCTCGTATCTTTCCATGTGGCTGACACCGGATACGCTGCGGAACGGTGCTGCAAGCGGTCATTACTACGAGAACTATGTTGTGATGGAGCTGGTCAAGAATTACGCCTACGCAAAGTCCAAGGCGAACCTCACCTACTTCCGGAATTCCAACGCAAAAGAGATTGATGTGTTTGTTGAGGAAAACAACGTCATCCATCCGCTGGAAATCAAAAAGAGCGCTGCGCCCGACCGTCGTGAAGTCAAAAAGTACAGCGTGATTGACAAGGCTTCCTTGAAGCGTGGCAACGGCGGCATCATCTGTATGTGCGAGGAGCCGATACCAATTGATGCGGATAACTGCTTTATTCCGAGCAATCTAATCTGAACAATTTCAAATGAAGAGTGTAGGCTTAAGTTTTATCACTCTGTTTTAGGGACATATCCCGATTTCGACGAACAAAACACCAATCGTCGGATTTTTCGGCGTTCAAAGAAATGTCAAAAGACTTAATGCGTATACTCTCTCGGCGGGACAGGGATATTATGATATCAGGGTGGAAACTTCATATGTCTGTATTTCTGAGCACGGTCAAAATAAAAACCTGCCCGATAAGGACAGATCGGACAGATTTAATCCAGTAATTCGGTTATATCGCACCTCAAGGCTTTGGCAAGCCGCAGCACAATATCAATTTGCGCTTTGTTAATGTCTTTACTTTTCCGTTCATAGGCACGGATGGTATTAAGGGAAACGCCGGATTCATGGGCAAGCTCCTCCTGTGTCAATCCGCAATGCCTTCTTGCCGTTTTCAGCTTGCATTCGCTTTTTTCAAAGTGAGCATCGAGGACTTCGTAGCTTTTTTCGATGTCCGCTTCGTGAAGCGTCCCGTAAAGTCCCAGAAGTTCATTGTACGGAACCGTGTCGAGGATACTCTTGAATGTGCGCCCGGAATACCATTGGTAATGGGTCAGCATCCATCCTACCCAATAAACAGGGCTTCTTTCGTAGCTTTCAATAAAATTTGTATCGTAGGCTTTGCCGGTGGCCTTTTACATGACCTCTAAAAAAAGCTCTAATCCGCTTTTGCCTGCAATGTATTTCGGATTACCGCTTTCTATTTCCTCTGCAATGTCGGATTGAATAAAGCGTTTCAAGAAGTCTTCGCCGTCCATTCCGAACTCGACTACTGCGTCATGGAGCATATTGCCGACAGCACGGGAAGCCTTATTCAGATATAACGGACTGTAGGCGTGGGTCATCATTTTTCATATCCTCCCTTATAATATCCAGAACAAAAATATCGTCCATGAACTGGTGCAGGTCTTTTTTGTGGTTTGCGTAAGCAGATCGTGCGCTTTGGTCCCGTTCGGCTCGCTTGAAGTAATATTCCTGATAATCGGCAACCTCGTAGCCGATAAATTCAATACGCTCAAAGTAGCGTTCTGAAAGCAGCACAACCTGTTCTTCTAGCGTACCGAGCTTTATTGCCATATTCAAGTTCTGCAGAGAGATTGTGTTGTTCACAAAATCTTCCGCAAAGGAGAAATAAGAATCATCGGCACGATATGCGTCTGTTTTCGGAAAAGGAGAGCGGTACCAATATTATATCTTCTCAAAAGGCGGGTTTACGGACGGATTGACCAAACAGGCAAGAGAAGATAATGTAAGACTGTTGACGCTGGAAGATATATATAAATGAATTGTCACGAGTACGGGGTCAAATAATTAATGGACTGATTGCATCGGATATTGAAGAATCACTCCATGGTGTATACCTCGGAGTGATTTTGTTTTACGTCTGTTTGAGTAATTCTAATGACATGGCATTCCAAGTCGAAAAACGGCTTCTGACTTGTTATCACCTCTTGCATAGAACATTTTGTTGTTATTTGAAACAAAAATATACGATTATATTATATTTTTATGTTGACAAAGTAATTTCGCGTGGTATAATGTAATCAGTTAAGATTGGAAAGGGAGGATAATTAATATGATGCAGTATAATGAATCCGCAAGTGTAAAGCGTTGTTCTCGACATTATTTTGCCTCTTTATGTTCATCACATTTTGACGGGCTTCCTCCCTCGCCGTATAATTCTTCAGGGCATGGTTATGTCTTTATTGACTACCACATACAGAACAATATTTTTTTGATTGATATCAGCGTCAAGCACCTTGGATAAGTGTTGCTTTGCGTTGATTTTGTTTTATACGGATAAGCAGATATGTCGAGAGTTGCACTGATCGGAAGAAACAGTTTAGAATACATCTCACTCCTGATAGAAATATGGAACAGCGGGAATTGCGCAGTTTTAATTGATTGTCAGACTCCGTATAACGCAGCTGCTGAAATGATGAGAGAAGCAGGAGTTAAAAAGTGTTATTTGCAAACAAGCTTATGGGATGCTAATGTTGTAAATGAATTTTGTGATATTGAATTCATTTGTTTTGATGTGGATAATACAGCGATTTTCGTTATTCCTGATTGCTTGTATAATAAATTCGTTCCGAATTACAGCAAAGCGGAAGCGGTTATAATATATAGCTCTGGAACAACCGGAAAATCCAAGGGTATAGTCTTGTCTCATTTCGCTATAAACACTAATGCTGATGCTGTAATTAAGTATATAACTTCGTCAGCAGATAATGAATGCATTTATACGATACGACACCTTTCGCATTCATCGACATTGACATGTGAATTACTGGTTGCATTGAAATCACATATGAAGATGATTGTTGCAGCATCGACTCCTGTCCCAAGATTGGTTTTTTCTGCAATATCAAAATATCATGTAACCATATTGTGTGTCAATCCCACCATTCTGTCGCTGCTTTGTGACGAGCTGGTAAGAAGATCATACACAATTTCATCGATCAGAAAAATCTATGTCAGTGGGGCTGTTTTGAGTGACGCTACATATGAAAAAGCCAAATTTGCATTTGCTGGTGTTTCGATTTTTAATGCATATGGTTTGTCCGAAGCCGGACCTCGCGTTGCTGTACAGGGACCGGAGAATTGTAATTGCAATTCTGCCAGAAAGCCCATTTGTGGCGTAAAAGTTGTAATTGTGAACGAAAGAGGCATGACGGTTACAGATGGAGAGCGTGGTGTTGTTCACGTAAAAACTCCAAGTTTGTTTTCCGGATATGTCATGGGAAAAGAAAAGTATGTATCTCTATATCAATGATGGTTGAACACGGGTGATATCGGATTTTGGGATAAACTTGGCGAATTGCATGTGGTGGGGCGTGTGGATGATGTAATCATCTGCGATGCTCACAAAATCTATCCGACTGATGTGGAAAAAATGATTTTGGAGGATCCCTCCATATCTGATTGCGTTGTAAGTCAGTGCACTGTGAATGGTATAGAAATGATTGGGTGCCTGTATATAAGCGATAAAGATTGTGCAATCGGGATTGTCCGTCGCATAAAAGATAGACTTGCCCAATACGAAATTCCAAAAAGGTATTTGAAGACGGAAGCAATTCCGCACAATAACCGAGGTAAGGTTGACCGAAAAGCGGTATCAGAGATTTTATCCATTGGAATGAAAAAATAAGGAAGGAAGCTGACGATGGAAAAGAACGAAATCAAGGCGAAAATTATTGGAATTATGAGTAATCTATTTCAGAATTCTGACGTTGATACGGATGTGCTTAAGTACGTAGACTTAATCGATGATCTTGGCATGGATTCTGTTAATTTTATCTCACTTATTATTGAACTCGAAGCTGAATTTGATATTCAAATTCAGGATGATCAGCTTCTTATGGATAAGTTCCGCGAATACTCATCAATTTATTCTATCGTTGAGGAATTGTTAATGTCGAAAGAAAAGGAGGTCAGTGTTTGTAAGCAATAAGGAGAAACTTGTTCGGAGCTCAAATATGTATCGGATATTTTAATCAATATGTTTTTTGAGTTCAGGGATTAATACAGACTAATTAGATACAGCTGACTTGATTAATAATCTCAAATGGATTCAGTTCCTTTGTTTCAAACGTAATTGCAATATAAACCACATTTGATATTACAATTCCAGGAGAGGCGTTTTATATTCAAAGAGTCAAAAGTCGCGGTGAAATTTTTTTACTTAGTTGATTTATTGGTATGGAGCCAACAGCAGATATTTAATCACGATAATTGGTATAGGAGGCTGCTTATGGACACCAAAACCGCAAACCAATTCTTTTTTGAGAAAAAGGCATTCAAGGTATTACGTTACGTTTCCTTCGCTATGGTCGGCTTCGGAATTTTCTCCTGCATTTTTCTGTGGTCGGGCTTTGAGATCGGAATGCCGTTTCTTGTCGTCGGGCTGATCCTTCTGGGCGTCCTGTCGGTGAAGACCGTGAAGGGCAGGGACTTTGAAGAGTGGGTAAATAAGCTTCTCTCCGCCGAGGCAGAGGCTCTGGAGGAACGGATGGCATCGGAGGAGGACAGAAACGGAACGACCGTCACCTCGTGCAGGTTCGTGACGGATGATTCCCTCCCGGTAAAAAAGGCGGGTAGCACCGTTGTCTCGCCCCGCGCCGTAATAACCGTGCTGTACTGCAGCCGGAAAACAAACCGGCTCAGCGTTCTAATATCAGAAAACGACCTTCTTACCGGAGAGAAAAAATCTGCGGATATATCCGATATCCGGTGCTCTTTCCGATTTCTCCGTCAGAACCGAGGAGCAAAGCTATGACAAGGGAGGTCTGTCGGTAAAGCAGCTGAAATGCACCCTGACCGCTCCCGACGGAACCTTTGAGCTACTGCTGAACAACGACCTCACAACGCAGAAGCTTTTCGACGAATGTTTCGCCGGCAAATCCACTTAATCGGTAGTTGTCATTGGTGTAAAGTATTATGTACGATGGTAATCAACTAATACTTCAAACACGTAATTCCCAAATCCATCATATAAGATATATGCATAATCAAATCCCCACTTCCGCCGTGACGTTATATGGCGGAAATTGAGACAGAAAAAAACTATTCATAATTCGACGCATCGCATTTCTGCGATGCGCCGGACCGAAAGGAGAAGAACCGATGATTCTGCCGATGTATACAAGCCCGGATGCCCGCTTCAGCTTTCACTTGCAAGCCATCCTGAGACCGCAGTTGTTCGGATGGTTTTATACACATTTTATCGATTTCTGTATGAGTAACGAAGGTCAGATCTTTTATTATGACGATCAGACCGACGAGTCATACAGAAAATTTTTTTGTTCGAGAATTGTGAATAACTATCGGGAGATCCTTGCTGACAGCGAATACTGCTCGCTTATGAAGTCCCGCCTGGACAAGGGCTATTATCATTTCGTGTGGGTGGACAAGTTCTATGTGCCCGGATCCGATGAGTATGAGAAATATCATTTCGTTCATCCGGTCATGCTGTACGGATACGAAGGAGAGGATTTTGTTATTCTCAATTTTTCCGGTGAGCGCGGTAACATTCACTGCAGAGTTCCACAGAAAGCACTGATGGACGGGATAGCTAATGTGTTCCCGGAAAATCCCGATGCACCTTACACTTTTGTTACCGAAACGGTTACCTGCTTCAGATTGAGCGAGCTTGTTCAGATACCGTACAACATAACGGAACTGACTGATCAGCTCAGAGCGTATCTCGGCATTCCCTACCCCGACAGAGTTGTTTCAATGTCTCACGCATTCGGTCATGTTCACGGGATAAGCTGCTATGACTATATCCTCTCACGCCTTAAAGAAGGCAAAAAGATAACATTCAAAGCGCTTTACGATCTTGAGTACCATAAGGAACATCTTATCGGATGCTTTGAATATCTTCAGAAATACTATGAAATTTCAGAGCAGTCCGGGGAAGCTGTTGAAGGGCTGAAAAAAGTGCTGGGACTGTTGGAAAGATCACGGCTTCTCTGCATGAAACACAATATGCGTGACGGACATTATATAGCTTCGTTTTCGGATAATTCAGACTTCATAAATACATTTGTACAGAGCATCACCGAGGCAAAAAGAACAGAGTATATCTGCCTGATCACACTTTACAATGACCTTGTCGGCAGGAATCTGCGCAGGCTCGGTCACGATCCTGAATTCCCGATTCCGGAAGATACATATACGGTCGAAAAAAATGGCGGTACACTTACGGCACGATTTGATACACCGGAGTATATCTTTTCTGCAGATATTATATCCGGATCCGGAAGCAACGGCTCTTTTGCCGGGACAATTACGGTAAACGGGGATATCATTATACCGGTGCTGCCCGACATTCATACCGTTGCTCCGGGTGTTATGCGGGTGCATATATGCCGGGACGTTTCCGTGCTGTCTTATGCGCATCCCGGTGACCGCGATATATCATTCAGGCTGTATGCTCCGGATGCAGGGCGAAGATGGGATTTCAGAGAACGGGTAATGCCCGACTGGAGGTGGAATATATTGTTCAGAAATCTTTCAATGGAGAACGGACTTGTCTGCGATACATTCGGAAACGATCCTGCGCTTGTCTGTGACAGAGTCTGCGTTGATGCGGACAAAGCCGGTATCCTTCGCATATCAATGAAAACCGAGGGGGAGGCGGAAGTCGGGCAGGTGTTTTTCACCACCTCAGAGGACAGAACAACTGATGCCGCCAAAAGTATTTCTTTTGCTCTTGCACCGTATGACGGGATCGTTGAGTATATTCTTGATTTCACCGGCAACCGGCTGTGGAAGGGCGTAATAGAAACACTCCGGATAGACCCGACAGGGCGGGATATGACGTCGGAACAAAGCCACGTTGAAATATCCGGGGTTGTACTGAGCTCCGGGCTGCCGGAATATGACAGCATAAAACAGTTCTGCCGGAGCCAGTGCGTGAACGGGTGGATGTACTGTTATAAGACAAACGCCGGAAATATCCGCGAAATGGTGTGGAACCCTGAAAAGAGCCGCTGGAATCATCCGAGGCTTGCGGATGTATATATCGACAGAGAATCCTGCTCTTCTGCCCGCGAGATGCAAAGCGTCCGCAGATGGATCTGCCCTGCTTCGGGTAAATATGAGCTTGTATTTTCCTGCGCCCCTGAAAATGAAGCTGCTTCATGTTGTGCTGTTCTTTCAATTAACCGTGGAAACGTGCTGGAAGTTATAAAGCAGTTTTCCGCTTCCGATACGGACAACTCATTCTGCGGTGACGTTATCCTGTCCGGAAACGATACTGTCGATGTTTCGGTTACGGGAAACGGTGCGTTTCGGATAAACGTGACAGTCAGAAAACTGAGGGGATAACTATGCAGTGAGGACGCAAGGGTCGGTGTATTTACAGATTCTCTTTCACGGCTCATTCTGCCGAAAAAACATCACAAAACAGAATATAGCCAGATATCCTTCCACATCGCGTAATCTGTACATTGAAGCGTCGAAAACGTGTGAAACAGCAAAAACAAGGCTGCTTTTTGTGCCCGGCTTGACAGGAAATATTTTCTGTGATATAATATTCATATAAACATAACATCTGCCAAAGAAACCGCTGATTAATTTGACAGGTACATTTTCGACACATATTTTTCTGTCTGCTTCCGGTCGAAAAAGCCGCTGTACGTCAAGCACAGCCGGTGTCTTTCTCCGCCGCAAACAAAAAAGTTCGCACTGGATCTGCACTATCTTATTTAATCATTGCTTTCCGAAAAGCAGAAATTCAAAATCATAGGAATAAAAAATGAAAAAGCAAACTAAGCTTTTAGCCGTCATCATGTCTGTTCTGATGTTCATTACGGCTATACCGTTTTCATCATTTGCCGATGCCATTCGGTTCGGAGAGCTTGCCGATGAAATATCCGGCATTGTGTCTTCTGATAGCAGGGACCCGGCACAGGATCTTTTTTCCTTTGTTTATGAAGACCTCTTCGGAGGAAAAACTCTTGTTTCGTATCAGTACCCGGTCAAATATATAGATATTTCCGGTAAGATAAAAGATAAATCCCTGAAGATCAAAGCGGCAGGCAGGAAATTCATTTCAGAGGCGAACGATATCATTTCCTCCTTCAGTGAAAAGCTGTCTGACGGAATCGAGCTTTCGCACGGGGACTTTCTTGCAAAACTGACTCCTCTCTTCGGTGAAAACGGAGTTGCTTCTCTTTCTGATGACAGAAAGAACGTTACGTATACCGCTGACAGAAAAACATCTCTCCGCTACTCGCTGACCTATATGGGCTACAAGGAAGATATAATCGTAAGCGAGTATACCGGACAGACCGAATATTCCTTTGTCCTTGAAACGAACGGACTTGCAGTTACCGAACAGTACGGTTCGTATTTTCTCACCGACGGCGGCGGAAATGTTAAGGCAACGATCGGCGACGTTATAATTTTCACCGCCGACGAGAGGAACAACACCCTTGCCGGAATGACAGTCGAAACGCTTGAAGAGAATCAGCGCTACCGCCTGACCATCGTCATCGACCCGGAATATCTGAGCGATGAAAAGACCGTTTATCCCATAACGATAGACCCGACACTTGAGCTTTATTACGATACCCCTGCAACCTCTGAGGGCAGGGCGATTGAAGACATAATGATAGCCCAGAGCAAGGTCTATGCAGGCACCAACTCTCTGAACATTGTCGGAAAAGGAAAGACGGCGGGCGCAATCAGAACCGTCATGAATTTCCCCGGACTTATTTCAAGCGGCGTTCTTTCAAAGAATATCTCTTCCGCTCATATAAGAATCCGTGACATAATGTGCGAAAGCGACAGTATGCTTGTGCAGTGCTATGAGTATACCGGAAGCGAATGGAGCGAATCGGATCCTCCGACATGGGCATCGGGACACTCCGCATACGGAGACCTGCTTGACGAAAGATATGTTTTCTACGGCAACGGAAACGTGAACGGAAGCCCGCAGGCATATTCCTTTGACATCACCGCTGCTGCCGTAAAATGGGCTGCGGGAAAAGCCAGCCCGAAGCAGGGTATACTCTTCAAAGCGACAGACAGCGTTGAGAGCGGCTCAACATTCTATAAAACCTTCGGTTCCTTCAACAAAACCAGCTACCAGCCGAGACTTGTCGTGAATTACACCGACATTGCCGGGCTGAACGGGTTCTATACATATGACGCAAAGAACCTTTCGGATAACCTCACGCTGTATACCGGACACAGATACGGGAATCTTGTCGGTGTTTATAACTTCCCGGTAAAAGCCGGAGACTTCCCGCTGGATATCTCGCTTGTTTACAACAGCACAAAGAAGGATTCTCTTTTCTTCGGCTCGCACGAACTTACCGAGTCTGATTACGGCGGATGCGGGTACGGATGGAAGCTCAGCCTTTCGGAGCTTCTTATCCCGGAGGCATCGCTGTCAAACACTTTTTCGTATATCTATATTGACAATACCGGATCAGAGCATATTCTTTCATACAAGTCTGCCGGTAAGTATGACAACACGGATATCGGCGCGGAGCTTACCGTCGGAAGCACCTCGGCAGTGCTTTCTCTGAAGGACGGCACAAAGCGCACATTCAGCACATCATCGTATACCGTTACTTCTCTCGAAAAGGACGATACAGTCTATACCTATAACTATTCCGGCAAAAAGCTCATGTCTGTAAGCCGCGAGGGAAAGACAGTCGTCAGCTTCTCTTATGCCGGAAACCGCCTTACATCCGCAGGCGGATGCGCTGTTGCGTATTCCGGAGACAAGGTCGCATCTGTCGGAGACAGGTACGGCAATACCGTAACAGTCTCATACACTGACGGAAGCATTGCCTTTGCCGACAGCCTTACCGGGTATTCTTACCTTTACGGTTTTACCGACGGCAGGGTCAGTGCGATCGATTATTACCGTGACTCGGTTCAGAACCTGATCTCTCATGAGGATCTTACCTATTCCGGGAACAAAACCGTTATTTCTTCTCCCGTATCGGCTGATGAAAATGATCCTGCAGGGGCATCAACTGCGTATCTCTTCGGTTATAAGGGCGAAACCGTCAACGTTACGGTCTGCTCCGGTGACGGTTCAGTCGTTTATTCAACCGAAAAGACAGATTATCCCGAAAACACTTCCGGTGCGCGTCTGAACGGCAGCGGAACCAACCTGATCTCAAATCCCTTCTTCTCCGGAAACAGCGGATGGAACGGCGCGTCGCTTTCAACCGACAGAGCGCTTTTCGGCAGATATTCCGTGAAGCTGATCCCGGATACCTCAGCCGGATATTCCGCAGCACTTCTTCCGGGCAGCTATGTCCTTTCGGCATATATAAGTTCTTCCGCACTTGCAAAAAAAGCAGGCACCGACGGGGGCTTCTCTCTGCGCGTCCTGAATTCTGCCGGCACAGTTGCCGGGAGCGACAGGGTCAGCGGTATAAAGGGCGACGGATGGGTCAGAGTGTTCCTGCCGTTCACCGTGGCGGAAGCCGGTGATTATACGCTTTCACTTTCATCGACAGATACCGAGGGTACGGTTTATGCCGACTGCGTTCAGCTTGAGAACGGAAGCGTCCCCACAACATTCAATGCAATTCAGAATTCCGGATTCGAGGACGGGATTTCCGGCTGGAACGGCGGG
>FR891211.1:0-1054 GCA_000433515.1 Candidatus Colimorpha enterica
GTCTTTCTTTTTCCCTCTTTTTCTTTCTGCGGAGAAAGAAAAAGAGGTTATAGGCGGCGCAGTTTGAAAATCTCTGTCAACAAATCAAGATCCGACAAAACGGACGATTCGTGAATCTCCCCTACGACCGACAGGTGTACTGCCGCAGCAGGAGAAAGAAAAAACAAATCAGCAGCGATGCCGGCATGAAACCTCGGCATTGACATTTGTTCACCCATGCAATATAATGTTATAAAACCCTCAGCTTCCGAAAGGAAAAACGACACATGACAAACTCACCGGCGCCCGGTGCTTACAAAGGCACTAAAATCGCCTGCTATACCGGATACATAGTTCAGGCCATCGTTGCAAATCTTGCCCCGCTTCTTTTCATCACCTTCAACCGAACATTCGACATCTCGCTGACGAAGATAACGTTTCTGTCCGGGTTCAATTTTGCGGTACAGCTTCTTGTTGACCTTATTGCCGCGCGGTATGCCGAAAGGCTCGGATACCGGAAATCGGTCATCTTATCCCAGATATTTGCCGCGGCGGGCATGATCGGCTACGGGACGCTTCCGTACCTGCTCGGCAATCGGTTTGCCGGGCTTCTTATTGCGACTGCTCTCTGTGCCGTCGGCGGCGGGCTTATCGAGGTGCTTGTCAGCCCGATAATCGAGTCCTGCCCCTCCGACAGCAAATCCGGCTCCATGAGCCTGCTTCACTCCTTCTACTGCTGGGGGCAGGCGGCGGTCGTTCTGCTCAGCACGCTGTTTTTCACGGTATGCGGCATCGACAACTGGCGGATCCTCACTGTTATATGGGCGGTTGTGCCGATAGTCAATGCCTTCACGTTTACAAGGGTCCCGGTTCCACAGCCCGTGGAGGAGGGTGCGGCGATGAGTGCGAAGCAGCTGTTTTCAAGCCGCGGCTTCGGGATCCTGATACTTCTCATGATATGCTCCGGCGCGGCTGAGCTTGCGATAAGCCAGTGGGCTTCCGCTTTTGCCGAGGCGGCGCTCAATGTCAACAAGACGGTCGGTGACCTTATGGGTCCCTGTCTGTTCGCGATACT
>FR891211.1:1095-3527 GCA_000433515.1 Candidatus Colimorpha enterica
GCGGGCGTTTTACTCGGTCTTCAGCCGGAGGACCGGACTTGTTCGCTTCATGGCGGTGAGCGGCATCCTTTGCTTTATCGGGTACCTGACAGCCTCTCTGTCGCCGTTTCCCGCCCTCAGCCTTGCGGGATGTGCGCTGTGCGGCTTTTCGGTGGGAATTTTCTGGCCGGGGACGCTCAGCATTGCCGCAAGGGTCTGCCCGAACGGCGGGACGTTCATGTACGGTATCCTCGCGCTTGCGGGGGATGTCGGGTGCGTCTGCGGGACGGGATTTGTCGGATTCATATCCGGTATGTTCGGCGATGACCTTAAGAAGGGCATTCTCTGCGCGTCGGTGTTTCCGATACTGATGTTTATCGGGCTGACGGTGTGCAGAAGCAGAATGAACAGGGAATAACCGTGCCGGCTCGGCATTCCGCGGCTCCGGGGGAAAACCGGGGGGAATTCCGCGGGACGACAAGCCGGACAATATACTGTATAATAAATATGCCGGACGGCAAAGACAAGGAAACGATCATGGAAAAAATTTACGACTCATCCCCTCTGACAACCGGATTCACCGCCGGGGTGACCTCCTGCATTCCTTCGGAAGGCGGAAAATACTCCGTGACCCTCGACCGGACGGCGTTTTTTCCCGGCGGAGGCGGGCAGGAGTGCGATACCGGGTATATCGGCGGAGCGCGGGTGGCCTCTGTCACGGAGTCCGGCGGGGAGATATTTCACCTGACCGACACGCCGTTTGATGTCGGAACGGAGGTAAAATGCTCTGTTGACCGCGAAAAGCGGCTGTCGCGGATGGCTTCCCACACGGGGGAACACATTGTATCGGCGCTTATGCACCGGAATTTCGGGTTTTCGAATGTCGGATTCCACATGGGAAGCGGAGACGTGACCGCGGATTTTGACGGAGTTATCGATGCCGCGCAGCTTGCCGCGGTTGAAGCCGGGGCAAATGCCGTCATCCGCGAAAATCTGCCGGTGACCGTCTCGTATCCCGACAGCGAAACCCTTTCCGCGATGAAATACCGCAGCAAGCTCGACCTGACGGAGAATGTGAGGATCGTATCGGTCGGCGACTTTGACAGGTGTGCCTGCTGTGCGCCGCACATGCCGGAAACGGGAATGATCGGAATGCTTGTTTTCACCGGCTTTCAGCACTGGAGGGGCGGGATACGGGTGCATATGCTCTGCGGTGCCGATGCGGTGAGCTTCTGCCGCGCGGCTGTCGACCGCTCCGATGCGCTTTGCAGGCTTCTGTCCTCGAAGCCGGAGAAGCTGACCGATTCCGTGATCCGGCTGACCGAGGAAAATGCGGCTCTCAAAAGGGCTGTTTCCGACATGAATGCCGCGGTCAACGATGCCGTTCTTTCCGGGCTGTCACGGACAGGCAGGCCCCTTGTTCTGCGCGACGGCAGGGACGACATGACGGCTTTACGCACTCTTGCCGTCTCAGCGCACGCGATAAACGGCGCTCCGGTCTGTGTTATCGGAGGTTCCGGGCGGTTTGCCGTTGCGGGAGAGGATCTGAAAGCCGGGTTTGCCCTTCTCTCATCCCGGATCCCGGTCAGGGGAGGCGGAAGCGACACCCTTATCTGCGGGAGCGCGGAGGGGGATATCGGGGGCGTTTTTGCCGAGGTTTTTTAAGACAAAACGGTGTTGAAAAACTCAGGTTGAGTTTTTCAACACCACTTTTGCTTTCATGATTTCATTCCCGCAAGCTCGGACGTGACGTCAAGGAATTCCGCTATCTCCTCTTTTGTATTGCAGTGAAGCGGAGAGACGCGGATGCAGCCGTCGATACCGAAGGAATTGAGCATCCTTACCGAGTATATGCTTGAAGCAACTCTTTCGTAGACGATGATCCCGCGCTTTGCGTACTCCCTGACAGCCTCGGCGTGCTCCCAGCCGTCAAGCGTCATGCCGACGATAAAGTCGCGGGAGCCCGGTTCGGCTTTATCGAAAAGAACCTTCACGCCGGGGATACGGCGCAGACCCGGATGTGCCGCGTCGCCGTCGAGCATATAATCCATGAGTGCAAGCTCCTGACGCCTTATTGCGTGCATTCCGGCGACGTACAGTTCGCGTCTGTCGGTGCTGTCGGTGAAATTGCCGCCGATGCCGCAGACATAATCGACAATAGCCGTCACGACTGCGAAATGAGCCGGCGCGGGGCTTCCCAGCTTCCATGTCAGGTTCTGCTCTCCTTCACCGAAAAGGTGTTCGTGCGGGAGGCGGCAGAGCCTTTCGGATGCGTAGCCGATGCCGGAGCCGCGAACGCCGAAAAACTTGTAGGGTGCGAACATTATTCCGTCTATCCCGAGGGAATCGACGTCTATGATCCCGTGCGGTGCGTGCTGGACGGCGTCAACGAGTATGTACAGATCCGGCTTTTTCTCCCGCGCACGCCGGACGATCTCGGGTATGTCCTGAAC
>FR891211.1:3568-4756 GCA_000433515.1 Candidatus Colimorpha enterica
TCGATGCCATCATTATGCTGAGCAGGCAGGTATCGCCGTCAACAAGCGCGGCAACCGAATCTGCGCTTATCCCGCCGCTCACCGGATCCGAGGGCGCGATGCGGAGCTCTTTCCCGGTCTTTTCCGCAAAAAACGATGCGGAATCAAAGGCGCAGGGATGCTCGAGGACAGAGGTCACGATATTGCTCCCCGGCACGTTTTCCGCGATTACTCCTGTCAGCTCCCAGATCACCTGAGACGCGGTCAGTCTCGGAACGATTCTTCCGCCGTTTTTCGCGTTGAATATTATCCGTATGTCTTCCTCTGCCTTTGCGATTATTCCGTTGAGGTAGTCCGCCGCCCCGTGAATCCTTTCGGAGCAGTCGGGGATACTGTCGGTCTCCCTGAATCTCTCCGATGCGGAGATCAGCCGGAACGAGCCGCCGGCGTTGTCAAAATATATGCGCTCCCTGCCGGTTGCCGCATCACGTCCGACTCCCTGAAAGCCGGCACGGATTCTTTTCATTATCCCGTCGGGCAGGAAATTTCCCCCGGTTTCTGTGTCTTTTGTCATGTGTCCCTTAATTCCCGCCTTCTCCGATAATCATAATCTGCACGGATCTTGTCCGGGCTCTTGTCTGGTCCCAGTCGATGAAGTGGACTCTGCCGAAGTCGCCGAGGTCGGGGGTGCCGTCCTCGATGACTATTGTGACGTTTCTGCCGATGATCGACGAACGGAGGTGCGCGTCGGTGTTGTGGCAGCCAAAGTTGTCCTCTCCCACGCTTTCGGCGAAGTCGAGCGCCTTCCTTCCGGGGTGCAGGTACATTCCCTCGTACCGGCAGGTCGGGATCCACTCCTCAAACACGTTCACAAGGTCCTGCTGGAGCGTTTCAAGCCCCGTCATCGACATATCGAACGCGCACTCCTGCGTTATCACCGAGCAGGTCGTGTGGTGGGAGTAGACTACGGCGATGCCGTCCTTCACTCCGGATCTTTTCACCGCCTCCTTCACCTGCTCCGTCACGTCGTGAAAGCTCACCGCGCGGTCGCGGGACTGAAGCTTTATTTTCTCGCGGTAAACCATCAGCTTCTCTCCTTTTTCAGGTCGTCTGCCGCTCTTCTTGTCGCGGCTATCATCTCGTCAATCATTGCCAAAGGGTCGGCGGCGTTCATTATCCCCGATGCCGCGCCGGCAGCCTCTGAGCCTG
>FR891211.1:4798-5475 GCA_000433515.1 Candidatus Colimorpha enterica
AAGTCATACACCTGCTGTCCGTTCGTTATCCCGGCTGCCTGTTCGACCATTATCGACGGGTCGATTTCCTTTATGGCTTTTATAGAGTCCATAACGTATGCCATGGGGCTGGCTCCCTTGCCGCCTCCGATTATCTCCGAGGGCTCCGGGTTGATTATGTCCGGGTGGAGCTGGGCTATTGCTCTTGCCTCGTCGAGGGTGTCGGCGCAGGCAAAGACGAGCATATCCAGCTCTCTTGCGCGGTCGATAGTCTTTTTCATCTGCGGCAGGCTCATCGGCTTTTCGCAGTGATTTATCATGACTCCGACGGCTCCCGCGTCCTTTGCCCCCTCAGGGAGTATGTCCGCGCACCCGCGTCCGGGTCTCAGGGTGTCCATGTAGGTCACAAACACCTTCAGGTTCTTTGTGTTCTCGGCGACGCGTCTCACCTCAAGCGCCGGACAGATGAACAGCACGTCGATGTCGTACTTCTCAGCCGCCCTGTCTGCGGCGATCGCATATTCGAGGAGCTTATCTCCCCACACGTAATTTTTTGTCCCGATCTCAAAATACGGGGTTCTGATCTTTGTTTTCATATTTATTCAATAGATTTCCTGACTGAAAGACCTGTCTTTCAGTCAGTCATCTCTTCTGCTGGAGCGTGTAATGCACGTCGTAAGCCTTTTCCTCGTCGGTGT
>FR891212.1 GCA_000433515.1 Candidatus Colimorpha enterica
ACCGTCGGGCTTTTCTGCCGCCTCGCAGAAAACCGTCACCTGCATCTGCTGATCATAATCGGATCTGAACACAGCCTTCCCGACCGTCTCAACGGTTGCGGGTATAAATACCGCCTTAAGCTCAACGCACGCCTGAAAGGCAAGCGAATCGATTGTCTTTATGTTTTCGGGGATCTCCATGCGCGTGATATGCAGGGCTACATAGCTGTTTCCGCCGATCACCTCTGCCGAGCGCGGGATCTCAGTTGCACCCTCACAGGCATTTATTATTCTTCTGTCGTCACGGCTGATTATGCAGTTATTCTCCGAATAGAACACCGGGTTTCTCGGGTCAACCGTCACCTGTTCAAGGTGACTGCACATCGAGAAAACACCGTCCATCGTTGCGGTAAGACCGGCTCCGATATACACCGACCTCAGTGACGGGAAATCGATATAAAGGCTGAAATTCAGAAATTCAACATTGTCGGGCAGTATCAGTGTTTTGACCGTGCTGTTTCCGATCTCAGCCTTTTCAAGAAAACCAACAACCTTCAGCCCGCATACCTCTTCCGGAACAACGTATACTTCCCCGGTGTAATCGGCAATCGACGCAACAGCCGCGCCTTTGTCAAGAAACTTCCGGTAAACACACCCGTCCGGCGCAGTGTATGTCGAGGTCATTCCGTCAAAAACAAAACCATCTGACTGCTGGGAACATGAAATACAAGAAATAAGAAGTATTGTTATGAAAACAAGAAAAATATAAGTGAATCTGACCATTACAGAGGCATAATCTTTTCCTATGTTCATCGATATATAGTCCATCCCTTGTACCAATCTGTTTCGCCGGGAGCCAATCGATATACATGATGTCTGCTTATAACATATCTGTCGGGATTGTGAATTCCATAATCCAAATCAGTTATATTAAATGGCGATGAATTAGGTTCGGGTCCCCACGGGTGAGAGTGTATAAAAGCAACAAGTTCCACTCCGGGCTCGTCGTATGGGTAGCAATCATTAAGTTTTACTGCATCTGGTCTGCCACTATTTCTAACACCGTTTGTATAAAACTTATCATCGTCCGGATATTTGAAAATTGCCGCGCCATACTCGATTTTGAAGTTGTTACTTAAAGCCGTATTATAAGTTTCATCAATCATAGTATTCAGTGCTTCATCATAGGTGTCAAACGACCTTCTTGCTTTAGGGTCAGCAGGAGTTCCTTCAAGACTTTCATTCTGATTTTCGCACGATGTCAGTATCGCAGCAAATACGACAGTTGCAAGAATTACCGCCCACCAGAACTCTCCCTCAGAATCAATTCTGTTGACCGGATTATTCCCGCAATATGCATACATGTTATACCCAAGCAATCCCTGCCCGGTGCTCACGTATGCATCCGCACTAATAAACCTCCCCATCTTA
>FR891213.1:0-3392 GCA_000433515.1 Candidatus Colimorpha enterica
CTCCGAGAAAGAAAAAGAGGTTATAGGCGACGACGCAGTCGCAAAATCTCTGTCAGTAAAACAAAACCCGACTGCAATCACCCCTCAAAATACTCCCTCGTTGCCCTTGCCGACCCGCGTGACAGGATACAGAGGCACACCGTATTCACCAGTGCCATAAGCGACACGGACATATCGGCAAGCTCCCACACGAATCCGGGAGTGAATATTGCACCGGCAATTCCCGCAGCGCCGTATATGAGAGTATACGCGCGGCGGGCTTTTTCGCCTGCTCCGAGGCAGATAAGGCTCTCCTGCCCGTAAAACGACCAGCACACGACCGACGCCAACGCATAGACCGCCGAGGATGCCGAGACAAACACGCCGCCGGGCAGTCCTATCACCGAATAAGCCTCCGCGGCAAGCGCCATCCCGTCAAGCTCCGGAATACACGCGGGAAAAGCGATAAGCACCACGAATGCCGTCAGGGTGCAGAGCAGAACTGTATCGACGAACACCTCGAATATCCCGAAAACGCCCTGCTCCGCCGGCTTGCTTGATGCCGAGGAGTGAGCGAAAGCCGCCGTTCCGCACCCGGCTTCGTTCGACAGAACTCCCCTCGACGCTCCGAGCCTGACTGCGCGGCTGATGAAAAAGCCGGCAAGTCCGCCTCCTGCCGCGCGGAATTCAAATGCCCCTCCGATTATCCGAGCCATGACCGACGGCAGCATCGCGCCGTTTCTGATAATTATCGCAAGCGACAGAATGACGTACCCTATCGACAGAACCGGGATCACGACCGCCGAAAAATCAGCGACCCGCTTCACTCCGCCGCCGAGTAGAATGACGGTAAGCGCGGCAAAGACCACCCCGGTCATGATTTTCGGAACGCCGAAGCTGACCCTCAGCGCCTCAGCCGCCGCAGAGCTCTGCACCGTGTTTCCGACGGTAAACGACGAAAACAGAATCAACCCGGCAAAGAACAGCGCAAGTCTGCGACTCCCGATGCCCTTTTCCATGTAGTAAGGCGCACCGCCGTGACCGTTTTTGCGGTAGAGCATGGCGGTCGTTACCTCTGCATACTTGATGATCATGGCAAAAAACGCGCTGACCCACATCCAGAAAACAGATCCCGCACCGCCCATCGCGATCGCCGACGCAACTCCGGCGATATTTCCCACTCCCAGCGTACCCGAAAGCGCGACGCACGCAGCGCGGAACGGCGATATTCCGTCGCCCCTTCTGTCGGAAAGCGCCCTTACCGTCCTTATCGGGTGACGGAGCGGAAATAACCGGAATCTCATAAGCAAAAATGTCCCGCAGACTGCCATAACACAGGGCAGTGCGGGTCCCAGTATCATCCGATTCACAAACGACAGCATTTTTCTTCCTCCGGTCAAAAAACTCTTGCATTGTCGGAAGATATGTGTTATAATACTCTCTGCCGACGGTACATTTTATTACCCGGAGGCTATATATATGCCGGTGTGTTGGAATTGGCAGACGAGGCGGACTCAAAATCCGCTGGTAGCAATACCGTGCGGGTTCGACCCCCGCCACCGGCACCATAATTTCAGCGCAATTCCGACAGAATCGCGCTGAAATTTTTTGTTTGGCAGGAATTATTTCGGTAAAATGATTTCGGCAAACCGAAAGCTTTTGAGGTATAGCTATGACATTACCCATCAGGAAAAAAATGCAAATCAAAACAGAGAGACTCATTTTAAAGGCGTACTCTGAACAAGACATTGACACCTTGATCGATCTGCTGACAGATCCGGAGGTCACAGGCACTTTTATGGTACCGGAAATGGAATCCCGAAATTGTGCGGAGAAACTGGTAAGGAAACTTATCGATTTCAGCCAGCCAGACGACACTAAGCATTTGGAGTACGGAATATACCTGAGCGAAAAATTAATTGGTTTTATCAATGATTGCGGAGCCGAGGATGATGAAATAGAAATCGGATATGTGATTCACCCGCAATACCAGAGACATGGCTATGCAACAGAGGCCGTGCGCGCGGTCATTACGGAACTGCGTGAAATGGGATTCCGGAAGATTACTGCCGGTTATTTCTCCGAAAACACGGCAAGTCTTCGCGTAATGGAGAAATGCGGTATGCAAAAAACAACGATAACCGATGAAGAAGATTATCGGGGGAAACATCATATTTGCAAATATTGTGAGATTTGTCTTTGATACTTCTGGTTTGCAGGCACTTAAGATTGGGATTTCATCACAATATTATTCAGCTGATTTTGGAGGAAACAACATGAAAGCACTCAGAAATCTTCCTGACGGTTACAGAGAAATCTGCTCCGTCGATCTCAAAAAAGACAAAAAAGCGGCTGTTTTCGTCAACCTGCTGGCGATTGCAATCGCTGTGATCCTTGTCCTTCCGATGAATGCGGTCATTCCCTTTTACCGGTCGCTCGTCTCTCAGACCGACATCAAAGACATATTGATAAAATACGTTGTCTTATTGGTGCTGATGGTGCTGTATATTATCCTGCATGAGCTTGTTCACGGTGTCGCGATGAGAATCAGCGGGACAAAGAAGGTAAAATACGGCTTCAACGGGATGTATGCCTTCGCCGGAAGCGACGATTATTATGATAAAACGGCATATATATTCATAGCCCTCGCCCCGATCGTTCTCTGGGGAATCGTCCTTGCGGTCGTCAATATCCTCGTTCCCGCAGAATGGTTCTGGGTCATTTATATCATTCAGGTACTCAACCTCTCCGGCGCCGCAGGAGATCTGTATGTAAGCGTAAAATTCTCGCGTCTGCCGCGTGATATCCTCGTGCAGGACTACGGCATCGGGATGGTCGTTTATTCCGGAAGCAATGCCGCAAAGTAACTTCATCATCAGAAACATCATCCCCCGGAAGCCGAAATTTCCGGGGGATGTTATTATAATCTGAATTTCAGGTTATTACGGTCTCAGTCCCATTCCGCCCTCAAGGGTGAGGGTCTCGCCGTTCATATACTTGAAGTCGGGCGAAGCAAGCTGAACACAGACTCTGCCGATCTCGGTCTCGGAGTCTCCGAAATGTCCTGCCGGCGGCATTTTGACGTTTGCCTTGAATGCCTCAGGATAGGCAGTGCTGAATTTTTCAAGCTGGCTTGTCCATGCGAGCGGGCAGACAACGTTCGTGTTGATGCCGTCCTTTGCCCATTCGGTGGCAGCGACTCTTGACAGACCGCGGATGCCCTCCTTTGCGGCGGCATATGCGCACTGTCCGTAGTTCCCGAACAGACCGGCGCCGGAAGCGAAGTTTATGATGCTTCCCTTTGTCTCCTTCAGATAGGGATAGCACGCTTTCATGTAATAGAACGCGGCATACAGACCTGAATACACGGCAAGGTCGAACTGCTCTGTCGTGTGATCCTGAATGGTGACGCC
>FR891213.1:3419-5072 GCA_000433515.1 Candidatus Colimorpha enterica
GAAAGCCGATGCCTGTGCGTTGTTTATAAGCACATCGATACGTCCGAACTCCTTAACAGCCGCTTCGACAACACCCTTTGCGGTGGCTTCGTTGTCTTTTCCGGCGGCGATTTCGGCGGCAACGGTCAGAACCCTTATTCCGTAGTTCTTTTCAAGCTCTTCCTTTGCCTTCGCGAGCTTTGCCTCGTTTCTTCCGGTGATTACGAGGTTTGCGCCCTCTTTTGCGTATGCGGTCGCGATCCCGTAACCTATCGAACCGCACCTTCCGTCAGACAGTACGGCATAGCCGCCTCCTGTGATTATTGCGGTTTTTACTCATGACTGTTTCTCCTTTTTTCACGGTATGTAGAATGCTGATACCGGTTATACGGAACCGATTATACCACTTCCCGACGTTTTTTTCGACCGTATTCCGGTAAAATTCCGTCAGATAAGCCGAAAGCCGTTATACCGTGTCCAAAACCGCGCCGCCGGTTATCCGGTATCTCCCGGCTGTCACGGTGCCCTTGCCAAGGCGCAGCGTTATGACCCGGCAAGCCGCTTTGTCGGTCAGACCGCCGTCATCAGCAAGACGGCAGACAGCGTCGGTGCAGTCTCCGAAGGCGCGGAGGGTGATGTCAAACACCGTATCGGGCGACACGCACTGCACGGGTTCGGCAACCGGAATGATCGTTCCCGCCCTGACGTAAAGCGGCACTCCTGCAGTTTCCGTGTAATGCTCCCCGCCGGAACGGCGTTTTCCGTCGAAGAAGCCGTACCACTCGCCCTCCGGGAGCTTTACTGTCCGCCCTGTTTCACCGGGAGCTATCGGAGCGACGAGAATGTCGCCGAAAAGGTATTCGTCGGAGATATCGGCAGCATCGGGATAGTCGCAGACAAGCGCACGGACCGGCGGCTTTCCGTTTTTATGATAGTCACAGAACGCGGTATAGAGATACGGCAGGAAGCACATACGGGTCTCAAATATCTCCCGGACGGCATCGGTCGCGTTTATGTCAAGCCACGGCATTTTGTCGAGATACCATGCATTCACAAGCGACTGAGCCGAAAATGCCGTCAGCTGAAGACGGCGTACAAGCTCGTCACTGCTTTCCGCGTGGCGCAGCTCCGGCGCCCAGAGAAGCCCGGAGAAGCCGGCATTGACCGTTCCGGTAAGAAAATCGCCGAAATCGTAAAGGTCGCTGTAAAGGACGAACGGATAGGAGGCGGCAAGCGCTCCCATGTTTCTGACCTCGGAAAGAGTTCTCTTTTCACCGAGAGCCTTCATTATCGTCCGGCAGTAGAGCGTGCCGAAAAGGTGGTGATACTGTTCCCCGTCCATTCCGGAAGGAAATGCGGCGCAGTCCGGGAATGACCAGCCGCCGGTGAAATCGCTTCCGTCGCACTCGTCCAGCTTGAAGCCGGTTATCCCCTCATCGCAGAGTTCCTTATGATATCCCGCGAAGATGTCAGACGCTTCATCAAGCGAAAAATCCGGAACAAGTCCGTTCCAAACAAGATAATCTCCGGAATACGGCACAAGGCTGTCGTGTACAGGCGATGCGGGATTGACGAACGCGTGCTCCCAGAGGTTGACGTGAAAGCCCTGTCCGGTCAGCTTTTTCAGCATTTCGCGATGGTGCGGGAATCTCTCGCTCCAGACATACGAGCAGG
>FR891213.1:5165-5930 GCA_000433515.1 Candidatus Colimorpha enterica
GCGGTTTCCAGCACCTGATCCTCTCCGAACTGACCGCAGCAGCGGTAGAAATTGCCGAGTCCCCACATCGGAGGCATACATCCCCCGCCTGAGAGCATATTATACGCGGAAACGATATCGACTATCCGCTCTCCGCGGAAAAAGTATAAATCGGCTCCCTCCGCGACCGGAATTTCGATCGTCATCACCAATGACGCGGACGTGCGCGCGGCATAAAGCTCACCTGTACTGTTCATTACCCGGCTTTCACCGTTTTCCGGTTCATTCGCGGCGGAGCCGGTGTTCAGCTCGCTTCCGCACTGGAAAACGGCGTTTCTTGCGGTATCGACGTACATTCCCCAGCCCTCATCGGTGACGAAAAACGGAACGGGAGCGTGCGAATCGCCGCTTGCAGAGCGCGGGTCGGCATTTACGCGGCAGGTTATCTTGTTTCCGCGGTGATTGAATGCCTTCAGCTGAAGCCCGAAGCCGTATATCCTTGCCGTCTGCGACAGCGGAAACACAATTCTGCATCCCCGGCGCGAGACCGAGAACTTTATTTCCGGTGCGTCTTTTGCCGATATCTCCCTCACCGGAACCTTCGGGGCGGGGGCAAACCGGGAGGGAACGAACTTCTCCGGAGTGCCGAGGGTCAGCTTATAAATCTCTGTTTTCATGGTTTCGATCCTTATCTTTTGTCTTTCCGGGAACCTCCGCGGCACTTTCCGACGCGGTTCTGCGGCTTCTGCGGTACTCACTCGGAGTCATTCCGAAATAATTCCTGAA
>FR891213.1:6010-11849 GCA_000433515.1 Candidatus Colimorpha enterica
CTGAGTGACCGTCTGTCCCTCGGTAAGCAGCTTGCAGGCAACGTTCATGCGGCACTTTGTGTGATAGTCGCCGAGGGTCTCGCCGGCAATTTTGCGGAAGCACTTTGTGATATACCGGTAATTGTAATTGAAAAGCGATTCAAGCTCGGTCAGCTTGCGTATTTCGCAGACATGGTGCATCAGGTACTGCTGTATCTGATAGGTCAGCATTGTCTCGCTTTTTATATTCGACGAATAAAACGTCTCCGGCTCCTTCCTGCCGGTGCGGATGAGAAGTATGAGGAATTTTTCAAGCGAGGCGGAGATGAATTCCCCCGACATGAAGTCGTCGGAGTTTATCTCGGTAAATATGTCGTAAAAAACATTGTTTTCGTCCTTCATCCTGAATATGCGCTCGTTCTTTCCGTCGAAAAGGCGGTGAAGCTCGGCAATTATCATGCTCCAGACCCGGTCGGCGGGATCGGGCATGAAGCCGCAGAAAGCGTATCTCAGCGGATTTTCTCTGTCTGAGACGATGCTGTGAGTGTCTCCGGGGAAATTAACCGAACAGTCGCCGGGAGACAACACCGTCTCCGTTCCGTTTGTTACCGTTTTTCCCTTTCCCGAAAGAACGTAGGTCAGCTCATAGCACTGCTGACAGTGCGGAGAAACGACCGTTGTCGGACAGCAGTGCATCTCTCCGAGCTGATACACCGACAGCGCACCGCAGGTTTTCGGGTTGCCGAAAAAATTGTTTTCAAAATGATACCGGTTATACTGGTCGATCATAGAGAACGGTTCCTTTCGTTTCGTGACGCAAAGAATTACCAATCAGTTCTGCACGGAGTATCTGCCGGACGTTTTCAGTGTCATTTCTGTCTCCGCACTCACCATTATACTATATTATCGTATTTTTCGCAAGTGGATTTGTCTGATTTGATGAAAGTGATAAAAAAACGGAGAACAAATAACAAAACCGGGCACACCCGATGGCGGACACGTCCCTGTCATTTGACTATTATGAACAAAAAATTTAGCATTAATACTGCTCTTTTGCGCGGGCTATTGAAAAATCCGCGGAATCATGATATCTTTATTGTATCAAGAACTCACTCCGTCCGGAAGGAAAAGCAACATGAACACAAACAAATACACGATCGCCGTCATCGGATGCGGCAGGATTTCAAACAACGCGCACTTCCCCGCACTTTCGGGGATGGAGAATGTCCGTATAAAGTACGCCTGCGACCTTATCCCGGAAAAGGCAGAGGACAAGGTTGCCCGCTTCGGCGCGGAACAGGCGATAACCGATTATAAGACCGCCCTTGACGACCCGGAGGTGGAGGCTGTCTGGGTCCTCACACCGAACTATGCGCATTACACCGTTACAATGGATGCCCTTAAAGCCGGGAAGCACGTTTTCTGCGAAAAGCCGATAACGGTAAACTACGACCTCTCCTGCAAAATGGCAGAGGAAGCTAAAAAACAGGGAAAGCTCCTCAACATCGGCGTGTGCAACCGCTATCACAAAACCGTCGAAATGCTTGAAGAAATGAACCGCCGCGGCGATTTCGGAAGGATATATCACGTTTACTGCTCGTTCCGCAGTCACCGCTCGATACCGGGGCTCGGCGGCGCGTTTACCGACAAATCGCAGTCGGGCGGCGGGGTGCTTATCGACTGGGGAATCCACTTCCTTGATCTTATTCTTTACATCCTCGGCGGCGCGACACTTAAGACCGTGACCTGCGACGCTTACAGCGAGATGGCAAAGGACATTAAGTCATACGTCTACCGCGGGATGTGGGCTGAGGAGACAAAGAACCTTGACGGTGTGAACGACGTTGAAGATTTCATCACCGGTCACATCCGCACCGACAAGGCAAGCATATCCTTCAACGGCGCATGGGCGCAGAACATAGAAAAGGACGAAATGTTCATCGACTTCCTCGGCGACGCGGCGGGAGTAAGGATGAATTACGGCGGGAGCTTTACCCTTTACACCGTGAAGGACGGAGAATTTGTTCAGATAACACCGGAATACGAAATTCCGGATATGTATGCCCGTGAGGACGCAGCGTTCCTTGAAGCCACCCGCACCGGAGAGCATACAAGAACGCACATCGACAACATCCTTGAAAGCGCAAAGCTCCTTGATTACCTCTACCGTTCGGCGGAGGAAAAGAAAGAGATCGGTTTTTAACGGAGGTTTACTGTGAAGATCGGATTTATAGACTACTATCTTGATGAGTGGCACGCGAACAATTATCCCGAATGGATAAAGGAAGCATCGGGCGGCGAAATGACGGTTGAGTATGCATTCGCCGAGACCGCCAGCCCCCACACCGGGGTCACGACGGAGGAATGGTGCTCCCGCACGGGAATAACGCAGGTCGGCTCGATCGAAGAGCTTGTGGAAAAGAGCGATGCGATCGTTGTTCTCTCCCCCGACAACTGCGAAAGGCACGAAATGCTGAGCAGGCTCCCCCTGCTCTCCGGAAAGCCGGTGTACATAGACAAAACCTTTGCCCCCGACCTTGAAACGGCAAAAAGGATATTCGCGCTTGCCGACGGAAACGGCACGCCCTGCTGTTCCACCTCGGCTCTCCGGTTCGCCGACGAGTACCGCGGCATCGACACGGAGAACATCACGGCGGCAAACTTCTGGGGACCGATGAATTTTGAGATTTATTCTGTCCATCAGCTTGAGCCGCTTGTCATGCTGATGAGGTGCCGCGCGGAATCGGTCATGATGATGACGGCGGAGAATTACTATCTGCTTGCTGTCCGGTTTGCCGACGGGCGGGTCGGAAGCATTTCCGGGTCGTATCCCGACGCTCCCTTTGCCGCACAGCTGACGGTGAAGGGCGGAAACCGGAACATAAACGTGACAAGCGACTTTTTTAAAAACTTCATAAAAGAGCTTGTCGTATTCTTCCGCGGCGGCGCGCTTATGGCTCCGCATGACGAGACTCTTTCGGTCATGGCGATAAGAACGGCGGCGCTTGAGGCGATGAAAACACCGTTTGTGTGGGTTCCGGTTCCGGAAATCAGATAATATACAATGAAAAAGTGAGGTAGAATCATGAAGCATTTTAAAAAAACCGTTTCCCTTGTCCTTGCACTTGCTTTTGCGGCGACCGCGGCAGCCTGTGCAGGCGGCGGAGGAGATAAGCCCGGCAATTCCAAAGGCACTCAGTCACAGCCGACCGGCGACAATGACCGCCTTAATGCAAACGACGGGATCGAAGCCGTTGATTTCAAGGGACTTCAGTACAAAATTTCGATAAGCGACAACCAGGAGTTCGAAATGTTCTCCGACGACACGACCGACACCATTGACGCGGCGGTCTACGAGCGCAATATGCGGGTCGAGGACAAATATAAAATCGAGATCGTTCCGGTAATAACGACAGGCTACTCGTCAGGTGCGGGACAGCTCCTTCACGAGGAGGATATCAAGAAATCGATAAGCACCGGCGACCACGCGTTCGACACGGTTCTCATGTGCGCATGGCGCGCCGGAACACTTATCGTTGACGGGTATTTCCGCGACTGGAACAATAACATTCCCGGTGTGAATTTCGCTCAGCCGTGGTGGAATTCACGCTGCAACAACGCATTTACGATCGACGGGAAGCTGTATGCCTCCGTCGGAGACATCTCGCTTACCACCCTTGCCCTTGCGCACTGCTACCTCTACAACAAGACGATGGGAGCGGACAAGAAGATCGACGACCTTTACACGGTAGTCCGGGACGGAAAGTGGACCATCGACTATGTGAAGCAGATAACAAAGGACATCTACACCGACATGAACAAGGACGGAAACCGCGGCACGGATGATGTTTACGGCTTCGCGTCCGGCGTTGTCACAAACCTTGATGCGTACCTTCCCTCCTTCGGCATATCTCTTGTCACCGCCGACAGCAGCGGGGATCTTACGATCGCCATTGACAAGGACCGCGCAAGAGTGCAGACCGCGCTTGAAAAGGTCTCTGACCTGTTCTACAACAGCGAAGGCTCGTACATCTCGATGGAGCACAGCGAATACAACGACCGCTTCAAAATGTTTGCCGAGGGGCGCGTGCTTCTCACCGACGCAACCGTCAACATCCTCTCAAGCTACTGCCGCGACATGAACGACTCCTACGGCGTTCTTCCCTACCCGAAGTTCAACGAGGAGCAGAAGGACTATTACAGCAACGCGCACGACAACTTCTCGGTTCTCTGCGTTGCAAACAATATCGAGAATGACGAGCTTGTCGGAAAGGTCACCGAAACGCTCTGCTGCGAGACCTACCGCACCGTCATCACCGCTTATTACGACACCGCGCTCAAGTCAAAATACACCGAGACGGACGATGACGAGGATATGCTCGACATGATCATGGAGGGCAGAAACTATGACCTTGCGGTGCTCTTCGCTCCGTCGCTTGACAGACTGTTCTATTTCTTCCGCGACGAGATCGCAGACAAATCGACAAGCGTTGCAGGCTCGCTTGACAGCCGCATAATGGGCTGGCGCGCCGCTCTCATGAGAATCGAGAAGATTTACGGAAACCTGTCGGCATAACGGCAGAATCATTACGGAGGCTTGAATGAAAAAAATGATGATATCGGTTCTCGGCGCCGGGCTTGCCGCACTGTTCCTTGCGGGATGCTCCGGCAACGGAAACACACAGACCGCCGGCTCTGCCGAAACCGGTGAACCCGAAAAGCCTGCATCAACAGGCGCAGGGACATATATCGTTTCAAACATGGAGGATCTTCTGGCACTTAAGCCGGCTGAGACAAAGGCGATAGTCATGATGAAGGGCTATTACTCCTCCGGTGACGGAGGCGGCGGAACCTTTTATTACGACGCGGCGGCAAGGAATCAGGACAACGGCGCGACCGTGATAAGAAGCGACAGTACCAAGGGACGCTTTGTCCGCGACTGTGAGGAGAATTACGTAAACGTCAAGTGGTTCGGTGCAAAGGGCGACGGCTCGACCGACGACACGGCGGCAATTCAGGCGGCGATCGACGCGCTTCCGGGAGGCGGCGGTACCGTTTCCCTGCCCGGCGGGACATACAACATCTCATCGGCAATACGCATCGGCGACGGAAATGCGGGCGACAAGACCTCGTCAAAGAGCGGCATAAAATTCATCGGCTCAGGCGGCGGCTTTGCCTTTGCTACAAAGGCGGCTACCACAATCAACGCAATCGCCGACATGGACGAAATGCTCATCCTCCGCGGCCGGATCTCCGACTGTGAGATAGCCGGGATAAACCTTGCCGGAAACGGCAAGGCAAAGACCTGTCTTCTCCTCCATTCCTTCGCGGGGAGCTATTTCCACAACATCTGCGCGATGGGCTTCACCGAAACGGGAATAAAGATCCTCGGCGGATCGGCTCCGACCGGGAACTACAACATCACAAACCGCTTTGAATCCCTCGGCGTCTACTGCCTGTACGACAACACGACGGCACTTCTCATCGACGGCGACTATGCAAGCATCAACGACACATGGCTGACGGTCTTCACCGACTGCCGGTTCGACACGGCGCAGTCGAAGAATTCCGTTGCGGCACACTTCAAATTCGTTGACAGCATCTCGTTCTACCGCTGCCACTTCAATACCTACGACGACAGCTCGACCGGCGCGATCTTCGACGCACTCAACAACAACGATTTCCCCTGCGGAATGGCGTTTTACGACTGCTCGATGGTCTCTCATCAGGTGTGGGAGGACGAGAACCACAGGATGCGCAAGCAGTATTTCTACGGCTTCGGCACATATGACAACGAGCAGATCCCGACAAACAGCAAGCTCATCGGCTTCACCGATACCGGAATCCCCTTCAACATGGA
>FR891213.1:11862-13740 GCA_000433515.1 Candidatus Colimorpha enterica
CCCCTTCAACAGGGACGACCTCGCCGCCTATCTTGCCGCACAGAGCGGAGGAGCCGGCGGCAACGGCGAATACTCCATTCCCCAGAGAGCCGGGCGCGTTGACACCGACGACGCAAACGGGCACGGAAACGGCACGCATATCAACCTGAAGGAAGGAAACACCGTCGCTGTGCTTGTCAATGCAAAAACACAGCTCACCGGCGGCTCGTTCTACCTCTCAAGCTACGGGAACAATACCGGAACCGTAACCTTTGACGTATATCGCTGGGACACCGACTACAAAACGACGCTGAAGGGCAGAAAGCTGGCGACCGATTCTGCCGTTGACTTCACCGACAACACAATATTCAATGCAGCCTTCGACGGGCTTGACACCGGGTACTACCTGATAGTCATAAACGGAACCTCTCCGGCAGACGACTACGGAGTTGCCGTCTGGACAAGAGGTCCTGTCCCGTCCTCGATCACCTTTGTAAACGGCGAACGCGTTGACGCAGGTCTTCGCGGTCAGTTTATAACGAAATAAATTCACTTAAGGAGAAAAAACATGAAAAAGCATTCAATCCGCGCACTTATTCTCATTGCGGCAACGGTTCTTGCCCTTGCCTCCTGCAGCGGCGGCGGCAACAAGCCCGCAGGCACGACAGACGGAAGCAAAACGACGACCGGAGCGCCGGCGCAGAGCACCGCAGGAACCGGAGAAGGCACAAAGGACGGCGGCACTGAAACCTCCGCCCCCGTAACGACCGAAGCACCGAAAAAGCTCGGTGCAAGCGGGCTTGAGGCAGTCAAAGGCACTGTTCCGACCTACATTGACAGTGCCGAGCCGAAGCATATAAACCTGAAAGAGGGCGACAGATACGGCATCGTTGCAAACTGCGACGCCCCCTTCAAGGCTCTGAACCTCTACACCGCAACCTATGACACCGACGCAAACGACAGAATCACCGTTAAGGTCTTCGCATTTGACACCGACTATGCAAAGAGCGTCTCCGGAACAGCTCTTGTCGATATGACTATCACCGGCTTCCCGAACGGCGGCTGGTATATGGTCACCTTCGAGTCTCCCCTTCCCGCAGGTGAGTACGTTATCGAGCTGACCGGAACCTCCGACGGCGACGACTACGGCGTTGCCATCTGGCATATGTACGGCTCTCCCTTCTTCCTCACCTGTAAGAACGGCGAGGAGCTTGAGGATTTCGGCATCTGGGCTCAGGTCATAGCCGAATAATATCATCCGTGAATCACCCCGCCTCGGGTGGGGAAAAATATAAATCACAAGGAGATACAACATGAAAAGAACACTCGCAATCATCCTCACCGTCATGACGGTGATCGGAATGCTCGCATTTTCCGCCTCGGCGGCAAATATTGCGAACACATGGAAGGATCCCAAGCTGGACGACGAACGCTTTGACGGAAACGGCACCGCGGCAATCGCATACCGCTTCGCAACACAGGGTTCCGGAAAACTCATCGCGATAAATCCCTATCTTGCCGGCGAATCCGGGAAATTCGACCTTATCGTCTACAAGTGGGATAAGAACTATGGCAAGACCGTTTCCGGAACTCCGGTTCTTGAAATGAAGGAGATCGTCTTTGACAAGACAGACGCAAAGTGGACTACATTCGACGATCAGGACATCACGCTCACCACTCCCCTTCCCGCAGGCGAATATCTCTTCGTCATGACGAACTTCAAGGACACAAGCTGGGCGATCTGCAACTTCCTTTTCTCCGCAAACCCCGGCTTCAAAGTGTACAAAAACGGAGAGGCTGCCGAGAGATCCCTCTGGTGGCAGCTCGTCTTTGAGGATGAGGGCTGGTACAAGGACACTCCCCTTTCCGCCGATGCTGAAGACGGCGGAGACAACACCG
>FR891213.1:13866-15432 GCA_000433515.1 Candidatus Colimorpha enterica
GGCATCGGCAGTGATCCTGCTTGCCGGCGCTGTCATCGTGTATGACAGAAAAAGAAGACACTGATATTCCGATCTTATAAAACAACAGCACCGCGGGGACCGTTTCCGGTCTTCCGCGGCGGCTGTGTCAAAGGCAATAATATGGACTGTTCTTCTCTTCCGCTCATCGGGGAGGCTGATATCGTTGTCTGCGGGGGCGGCACTGCCGGTGCTTTTGCGGCAATTGCGGCGGCTGACTCCGGGTGCCGTGTGCTTGTTGCCGAGCAGACCGGCTCTCTCGGAGGTGCGGCGGTAAACGGACTTGTCGTCCCGATGATGAACACCGGCATCCCGGGAAATCCGCAGTGCTCGTACATCAGCCGGAGACTTCACAATGAGCTTCTTGAATCCGGCGGCGCTGACGCCTCCGGGATGAACTTCGACCCGATACTGCTTGAGGCGGCTCTGGAGCGTCTCTGCACGGATTCCGGAGTACGGATATGTTTCTATACCACTCTTGCGGATGCCGTCACAAAGGGCAATAAAATCAGCGAGATCGTGGTCGTGAACAAAAACGGGCTCGGGCGCATCCGGGGAAAGATCTTCATTGACGCGACCGGAGACGGCGATCTTTCAATCCGGGCCGGTTCGGAGTACACGAAAGGCGACCCGCAGACCGGGAAAAACCAGGCGGTGTCGCTCCGCTATCTCGTCTCCGGCATCGACACGGAAAAATTCGGCATCTTCATCCGCGAAACCGTCATAAAAACCGGCGGCATCGGTGCGGACTGCGACGCAAACGGCAGAATATCCGTCGCCTGCTGCCCCGGAGACAGGTGGGCATTTGCCGGAATATTTGACGGGGCGCAGAAAAACGGCGACCTTACGGAGGACGACCGGATATACTGGCAGGGCTTCAGCGTATACGGCAGACGCGGCTGCATCGCCTTCAACAATCCCGAATTCTTCACCCATAACGACGGCACAGACTCCGATGACCTCACCTTCATCCGTCTTGCCGGAAAGCGGGCGATTCTGCGGCAGATGTCCTTTTACCGCAAATATCTGCCCGGCTTTGAAAATGCGTATATCTCCGACATTGCCCCGTCGGTCGGCGTGCGCGAGAGCCGGAACATCGTGACGGAATACGTCATCACGGCAAAGGATCTGCTGTCCCGGCGCAAATTTCCCGACTGCATCTGCCGCTCCGCCTACCCGGTTGACATTCACGGAAAAACGCTGAACTTTTCCTCTGTCACACCCGCTGACGACGGAAAGCCGTGGTACGAGCTGCCCTTCCGCGCCCTTGCCGTAAAGGGGATCGACAACCTTCTTGTCGCAGGGCGCTGTCTCGGCGCGGATTTCACGGCTCAGAGCAGTATAAGAGTCCAGCACTCCGCCCGCGCCTCGGGAGAAGCCGCAGGTATCGGTGCGGCGCTTGCTCTTGAGCATAACACCGCGCCGCGCTTTGTAAACGGCGCAGATGTCCGTACCGTCATGCTTGAAAGAGGCGCGGATTTCGGAGAAAAATAAAAAACGGCTCTGCACGTATCTGCCGCGTGCGGAGCCGTCTGTTTTTCATTTCAC
>FR891213.1:15441-15705 GCA_000433515.1 Candidatus Colimorpha enterica
GTTTTTCATTTCACGTCCACGACCTCGGCGATCCCGTCCGTCACCCTGAACCTTATCTCGGCTCCGGCAAAAACGAAACCGTAGACCCTGTCCGGCTCGTTCTGATACGACGGGCGCGGGTCGGAGCGGAGGATCCCGAGGAGCGGTTCCCTTTTGTCCTCCGGTATAAGCGCGGCAAGCCTTTCCGGTATGACCGCATCAAGCCTGTCTCCTCCCGTTTTTCCGGCAAAACCGGAGGCGGCATCCGGATGGGAATCGGTAAAC
>FR891214.1 GCA_000433515.1 Candidatus Colimorpha enterica
GCGACCCTGATTGCGGCTCAGCTCCTCCCTTGTGAAGACGACCTTCACTTCGGAAGACGATTCGCTGATGCCGGCGTCCTTCAGGGCAACAGCTCTTGCTTCCTCCAGGGATATGAACAGCGCGGTTTCGTTTTTGGCGAGTATGTCGCCGTTTATCGCGTTAATGCTGTATGTCCACTGCGTATTACCGTCGCTGAACACAAGGCGGTAGAAGGGATATCTGACTCCCTCGTCAATCAGCCTTGCCTCGGTAAAGGTAACCCTTGAGGTACAGCCCGCGTCGTTCAGGGCAATTGCCTTTGCCTTCAGTATTCCGATGTATCTTGTGTCGATAACGACCGAGTCAATCTCTTTCTGCAGCCCGACAAGCTCGTCCAGCGGCAGCTTTGCAAGGGCTTCTGCCGGCAGGCCGCTGCTTTTCAACGCGTCACCGACGAGCTTCGCCCTTCCCTGTGAAATGCCGTACTTTTCGGCAAGCGCCGCGGTGTCGGCATTGTCGGCTCCGGAAACGTAAACCAGGGTGTGAACGGAGGTTTCTTTTTCAAGCACCAGCCGCACATCTTCAGCCACCGCTTCCCTGAGCCTGCCGTTTTCGCTCAGCTGTCTGTCGAAGGAAATCAGAACCGTGTCGTTTCTTTCCATATACCCGCCGATTCTGTACGCGGCAAGCGTGAGGGATATGGCATTTTTAAGCCGCTCTCCCTTCAGCTGTGCTTCACCGAGCACCTCCCTGGCGTCATCGTTCAGAAAACGCACCGAGCTTACATTTCCGTTTCTTGTGATTGTATACTCTACTCCGGGATTGATCTCCATCGTCACCTTCCCCGCTTCCCGGTTTCCGAGCGAGATCGGGGTAATGACACCTATGCCGAGCATCAGAACGAGACACGCCGCCATCGCCGCGATCCGTTTGTGACGGAAGCTTTTGCGGTGAACCTGTGCCTGCGGATCGGCTTCGGAAATCAACCGGTCATCGATCTGACCGATTGCGTTCAGCAGTCTTTCTCTTTTCATAAGTAAACACCCTCCTTTTCAAGTTGTTTTTTCAGTTCGCTGCGCATACGGAACAATAAAACCTTAACGTTGCTTTCGCTCATTTCGTATGAATCCGCAATTTCCCGTATCGTGCACAGATACCAGTAACGGCGGATAAAGATATTCCGGTTCTTCGGGGAATCGGCATACAGAAAGCGATTGATCACGGATACTATCACGGCATCCTCCACCGCCTGCTCCACTCCCGCATTGTCGGGGATGCAGTTTTCCAGCTCGGACAGAGCAATTTCAACCTGACCGGAGCCCCGTTTTGCGACGGAATTGCGCTTCCAGCGGTTCAGTGCGAGATTGCGTGTGATTTTCCCGAGATATGCCGCAAGATTATCCGGCTTTTGCGGCGGAATGCTGTTCCACGCATTCAGATATGTATCGTTCACGCATTCCTCAGCGTCCGGACGGCTGGACAGAATGTTGTGAGCGATGGTGTGACAGTACCTGCCGTATTTTTCCGCGGCTGCGGATATCGCATTTTCCTTTCTGGCAAAAAACAAAGCGACGATTTCATTGTCATTCATGTTTTCCTTCCTTTCCTCGCGCAGCACCCTTCACCTTTACAGACAACAAAAATCCCGTTGCGTTACAGGAATACAAAGAAAAAATTCATATTCCCGGTTTTCCGGCGGGTTTTATCTGATTCTGAACAGTATTCGCTGTTTTTTTCTTCATGATCTCATCGCGTGAGAGCAGATGATCGGCATCGAACGGAGTGAATTTCACGCCGCAGGCGTCAAAACCGCCCTGTCCGTCGGAAACGAGGTCGGAAAGAGATATCTCTCCGTCGAAATCCGCGTCGGTGCCGAGGACGGGTGTGCCGTACTCAATCGTGCTTTTTATGCCGGAACCGTCTGCACGGAACGGCGCGGAGCGGGAAAGCAAGACCGACACGCGTTCCGGCATTCATTTTTATACAGGTGCAGACAAAGCATCCGTCATTCTCCGGAGTGACGGCTTTCCCGTTTACGGTGAGCAGGGGGTCGGTCGCCCATTCGGGAAGGCAGATGCGCAGCTTCACCGTCTCTCCGCCGCCGCGGAGGACCTCAAACGAAACGTCCCCGGAATGCGGGTAGCCGGTTCTGACCCTGACCTCGGTTCCGGCGTCCGGCGTTGCCGTAAAATCGAAGTAAAACGGCAGCGTTATCGTGTTTTCCCCGCAGGCAAGCGCGTGTCTTGCCGGATAGCCCAGTCCCTCGGCGCCGCGCATGGTACAGCACCAGTATGCCTCGTAAAAGTCGCCGAAAACGCCGAGAATGCCGTCGCTTCCCGTCATATCGCAGCCGAATCCGCCGTTCTCTCTCTGCGCCCGCATAAGCGCGTTGTGCCATATACTGTTTGCCATGTCGAGATACCCGCGTTTTCCGGTGGCATCAAAGAGCTGATTTGCCAGCATGAAGGAATCGACGATACCGCACGGCTCGGTGTGACCGGCGCCGAGGAAGTTATTTATGTTGGCATAGTGGACCGTCATGCCGTAATTCACAAAGTCCGAGAAGAACTTTTCGGCAAGGTCAAGAAGAGATCTGTCCCCGGTAATGCCGTAAATGCGCATCACGCCGCGCATACAGGTCAGAGTTGCGTGGGTCTGAAGCCCGGCATTCACATAGTCCATCCGGCGGAACCCGTCAAGAAGTGCCGAGATAAGCTGACCGATCTGCGTGTGCAGCGGCTCCTCGGTTATCATTTCCCACGCCTGACCGAGAGCGTCAAAGCACATGAAAATGCACCCCGTGTCGGAGGAAAGCCGCCACTCGCGGAAGGAGCCGGCGGTGTGTCCGATGACAGCCCTGTCGGAGGCGGTCTCGCGGTCTGCGGCGGAGCAGGGATAGTTCTTAAGATGCGGAAGTATCGGGAGATAGAGCTTTCTTATTATCCTCTTTACGGTGTCGAGGTATTTTTCCTCACCGGTAATGCGGCAGTATTCCATGAATGCCCGCATAAGCCAGTTCTGAGCCGAGTGCATCTGCTCGTTTATGTCGGAGAGGTTCAGCCTGTCGCCATCCTCGCTCCGATACCCCTCGTCGTTGAAAAGGGAGTATATCCAGTCGATAAGCTCCTTAAGAAATGCCGAATCGGTGCGGAGAGTCTCCTCATCGAGGACAAGCGCAAGCATTGCGCGCCCCTCCCAGTCACCGGGCCAGCCGGCACAGCGGCACTCCCCGACTCCGGCAGCGCCCGGACGGTATATCCGGTCGTGCAGCCGGGAGAAGTTTTTTATCACCCTGCACCGAAGCTCGCCTTCGGTTTTTACGTTTCTGATATCGGTATATTTCATTGTCTGATTCCGTCCTTCCGGGCAAGCCGGCTTTTTCCGCTCCGGCATTGATCTGCCCGGAACCATTATACCATGCTGCGGGTCGGCTGCTAAGACGAATTTTCAAACAAAATAATGCAATTATCACACAACAGGATCACTCCCCGCTTATTGCATGACTCTCGCTCCGGTAATCGCTTGAGCCTTCGTCGGGGCGGCGGTTGCGCCAACGCTCCGGGGATTCTCCGGTTTCGGAAATAAAGGCCTTGTAAAATGTAGACATATCGCCGTAGCCGCACCTGCCGGCTATTTCCTGACAGGACAGTCCGGTGGAGCTGAGAAGCTGTTTTGCCTTCTCTATCCGCAGATGGATTATGTGGCGGTAGGGCGTGACCTGATATTTTTTCCGGAAAACGCGGATAATGTAGTTCCGGGAGTAGAAATACTTCTCGCAGAGCGCTTCAAGCGTCAGCCCGGAGGCATAGCCGTCGATTATATCGCGCATTATCGATTTGGCAAGATACTCTCCCTCCGACATACTCCCGACCGAGTACATTCCGGCAAGAATGTGGCAGAAGAGCGCCTCCTCCTCTATCACCGGGACACTCTGACCGTCAAGACGCTTGTCGCGGAGCTCAAGGAGACGGTTTATGTACTTGACGGCGTCCTTGTAATCGAATTTGCCGGAAAGCGGGATGCTCTGTGCCGGGGACGAATAATCGCCGTTAAACAGAACCGAGAAGAATTCCGTGTGACTGCCGCACCACTCCGCCGCGTCGCCGGCGCGGAGTATGAGATATCTCCCGGCGGTCATTTTCTTCTCTCCGCAGGCGAGAGTTCCCCTGACGGTGAGAATAAGTGTGTCTTTTTCCGGGTCTGACTTTATCCTGCGCCCTTCCGCGCAGTCCTTTACATAGCTGCAGGAAACGAATTCCGGCGTTTTTTCAAGATTCAGCACGTTTTTTCTCCTTGCAAGGCAGATAATGTTTAAATTCAGTATATCATATAAGTGTGATTTTTGCAATATATTGTTTGATGTTTGATATGTACAAAAAACCACTCCGGTGATATCCTTATTATGAGCAGTTCGCAGAAAAATACCGCACGTCGGTTTTCTGTGCCGCTGACGGAGAACATAGTTGCGGCAACGATAATGCGAACCGATACCACGGAGGAAACAATGATGAAGAAGAGAACGATACGAACCGTGTCGCTGGCACTTGTCTGCGCATTTGCGGCGGTATCCGGTGCCTGTGCAAAAAAGGACCCGTTAAAGCCCCCGGGGACAACGTCGGGCACAGCCGATACATCCGACCCGTATGAGGCGCTTCCGGATGCGGACTATAACGGATATGATTTCAGGGTGCTGATAAGGGACGATGACTGGATCGTTGCGGATATGTTTCAGGACGAGCCGTCGTCAGACACCGTGCAGTCGCAGATATACGACCGGAACCGGAAGGTCGAGGGCAGATACGGCATTTCGGTCGTTTCCGTCCCGAAAAACGACGGGTTTACGGCGGTCGATTCGATTTTTGCCGGAGATGCCGACTACGACCTGATCCTTCCGCACGCGAGGTACTGCGCCGTTTATGCGGGCGGCGGTTATCTTCTTGACTGGAACACCGTTCCGAACCTCAACACCGGGGGAAAATGGTGGGACCAGAACGCAATAAAATCGCTTTCGATAAACGGGAAGCTGATGTATGCCACCGGAGATATCAGCTACTGGTCATACGGCGCAACCAATCTTCTGCTGTTCAACAAGGACCTGTTCACCGGACTGGAGCTTGAGTTCCCGTATCAGAAGGTGCGGGACAACAGCTGGACCATCGACGACTTTGAGGTGCTTGTCAAAAAGGGAAGCAAGGATCTCAACGGCGACGGTCAGATCGATAAGGACAACGACCGCTTCGGCTATATGACGATCGGGTTTGTCGGCGACGTGCAGGCATATCACGCGACCGGAAACACGGTCATTTCAAAGGACGGCGACGATACGCCCTATATTTCCTACTACACCGAGCGCGCGGAGGACGTGTGGAGATGGTATTCAAAGCTGATATACAGCGAGTATTGCTATTTCCAGGATAAGCTCGTCTCGTATTTCGACACCGATGCGGTTGCCGGCTTCCGCGACGGGCGCAGTCTGTTCATCGATATCAACACCATAAACGTGACCACCATGCGCAGCATGGAAAACGAGTTCGGAATAATCCCTTGGCCGACGTATATTGAGGGCGAGAAGTTCCTGACAAACGTCGATGCGGGGCTTCACCTCTTCTGCATTCCGATAACGGCTGAGGATCCCGGAAGAACCGGGCTTATTCTTGAGGCACTCTGCATTCTCGGGAACCGGCACGTAATTCCGCAGTACTATGAGACGACCGTCAAGTACCGTGACGCGCGGGACGACGAATCGTTTGAGATGCTTGACCTGATCTTTGACGGGCGGGTCTACGACCTTGGATATTACAACGTCGAGCTTACCGGAGCTGTCGGAAAGAACGAAAATATCGCGAACAATTTCAAGTATCTGACCGAAAACAAGGTCTCGTCAATGGCGGTGACGTGGAGCAAATTCGGTGACATGGCAAATCAGTACCTGTCGGACTATCTTGACAAGCTGGCGGAGATGCAGGGATGAAAAAAATATATTCCGTTCTGCTTGCGGCTGTTCTCGGAGGAAACATGATAATCGGTACATCGGCAATAATTCCCGGGGTCAGCCCTGACATCGATCCGACGGTAATAAAGGACATTACCCTGCCGGAAAAATACGACCAGTCCTTCAGAGACGGAATGCCGTACGGCGTTTTCGTTGTCGGAGACGATGCGTCGTATTCCTTCGGCACGGCGACGGACAGACACGGCAATCTCTACACCGCATCCTTCAACCGGAGCGACGTTACAGTGAGAAAGCCGGACAAAAACGGCAGAATTTCGCTTGATTCTGAGACGGAAACGATACGGCTTGGCTGTCCGGGGCTGTTCTGCATTGCGATTGACGCAAACGGCGACCTGCTTTTCTCAAGCTGCACCGACAAAGACGGCTGGATCGGCAGGTACGGGATGAAGACCGGGCGGATAACAAAGCTGATAACCGGGCTTGTCCGCCCCAATCAGATGGCGGTTGACGGGAACAACAACGTCTATGCCGTCTGCGAAAACGGAAACATATACCGCTATAACGATGCCGACGGAAGCGTTGACACGGTGGCAGAGGGACTCGGCGGGCTTCAGAGCTGCACGGTTGCGGCAGACGGGACGGTTTATGTTCTGTCATACGGAGTTTTCAGTGACGATCCCATTGTCGGCGTGGCTTATGCCGGCGGGACGCTGTGGCAGATACGCGACGGCAGGGAACCGGAGGTCGTGTATGCCGGAAATCAGGAGTTTGTCTGGCGTGCAAGGGGACTTATATGCGACGAGCTCGGATATGTCTACCTGACCGGAGAGGGCAACGCATGGGACAACGGAAACTCATCGGTCATTGCGCGGTTCGATCCCGGAACGCGGAAAATCGAAAAGGTGACCTCAGGGCTTGACTATGCGACGTTTATCGCATACGGAAATGACGGCAGGTTCTATCAGTGTCTGGCGCGCGACGATCTTGTCGTTGCCTGTTCGGAAAAGGCGGAAAAGGGATTTTCGGAGCAGGACGGCTGGAGCGACGGAATAAAGGTCATATCATACGGCGGGACGTTCGTTCCGGACAGCGGCGGGGTGAAGGTGAAGATCGGCTCGCTTTCGCTGTCAGCCGGTATAAAGACCGACGGTAAACACGGGAAGGTCTGCGGCTGGATAAGGGTTCCGGCTGAGCTTCTTCCGGAGACCGACAACACATGGACCGGCGACAACAACGGCAAATATCCGCTTCCGCAGGCTTCTCTTTCGGGAAACGGGAGGGGAAGGTGCGCCGTGATGCCGGCAAGGACGCACACCCGCTCGCGCTGGCCGCTTCCCGACATTTACACGCCCGCCGCGGATTTCAGGGACAATCCCGAGGCTTATCTCGTGTATTTTGAGTGGACTCCGGAGGGCTCGGAGGAAAAAGCAGATCCCGACGAGTTCCGCGACACCGACAGGGCACCTGCGGGGCTGTCTTACGGCATATCGTCCGGAATATCCGGGCTTGAAAGGTCGCCGGCTTTTGCGGGAAAGTCCGACAGACGGACATACTCTCTTGATTTTTCGAAGGGAACCGGCCTCTGCACGGTCGGCAGCGGCATTTCGTTTGCGATAAAGACAGAAAAGAGCGGTCAGACTCCCGCTCTTACGGTTCTGGCAGACAATACCGGGGCCGAAGGGCGCGGGCTGAGGGCAATCTTCGGCACCGGAGGGCGGCTGAACGTTGCCTTTTCCGGTGGGAAACCGGAAATTACGGTTTTTGACGGGTATATCGGTTATGACATATTTGACGGAGAATGGCACACCTTCCGGCTGGAGAACAGCTTCGGGAAATATGCTCTTGTCATTGACGGGATAGTTGTGACCTGCGACGGCTTCGACGCGGCGGCGGATGAATACTGCTCCGGCAATGCGCTGTCG
>FR891215.1 GCA_000433515.1 Candidatus Colimorpha enterica
GCGGTTTTTTGTGGAGTTTGTTGACAAACGTAAATATGTATGGTACAATTATTATCAGTAAGCGAACCTTGAAAACAGCTTTCGCGCCAACAGAGAATTAACCATTTCAGTAGCAAATTGGCTCTTTGATGAGAAATATATTAGTGTAAAGTACAACAAATGGGTGAGGATTAATTCGAGCCACTATATCGGATAACGCCCGCAGGACGTGAGAAACTTTGACAATTGAACACAAAAAGTGGTTGACACAGTACTGCTCTTGGAGGCAATAATTGTTTTATCCGGGCTTTTTGTCAGTATAGTTACGCTTATTATTTCATGAAATTGATTGACTCATTTGATTTTTCGGTCAATTGAAGCATTAGATATAACAAGGGGGATCGTTTAATCTTGAAAGTTAAGTTGATTCAAGCAATCTATTATTCAATTCAATACTTGACTTTTGCGCTATCGTTGCTTGGGGTTTGTAGTTGGATAAGAAGCATAGTTGAAAAAAACGCGCGAAAAAAAGGCATTACTTTACGTCATTATAGTTTTGCAGATTTCATTCCGGCTCATAAGTTTTTTCTTTCGATAATTGCACTGTGTTTAGTTCTTACACTTTTAACGAGTCCGACATTCCATGATATTGTTGGATATCATAACCCTTGGCTTGAGCCGGATGGGGAATATAAATATTATGGTGTTATAGAAGGAAGACACAGAGAAGTAAAGATAAGGGTAAACCATCATAAGATTTATCTTATTTATGCAATGAGTCCGCATAATAACTCTCAGATTAGATTGGGATACCAACCGCTTAGCTCGGAAAACACATGGTCTTCATTAGGGAAGAAGGATTCTTATTTGACAGCAAAAATCGTTAGTTCTCCTGATAATACAGTATATAATGCTTGGTATTGTTTTGCTTTATTGTTTGTGCGTGAACTTGGGCTTCTATACATCTACTGTAACCTAAGAGCAAGAACTTTGGGGCATTTCGGATATTGGACCAATGAAAAGAAACGTTCTTAATCGTTTTGAACCGCAGCACGCATTGTACATACGTGC
>FR891216.1 GCA_000433515.1 Candidatus Colimorpha enterica
CTCTTTCTTTTTTCCCTTTTTCTTTCTCAGGAGAAAGAAAAAAAGGGTAGGCACTGACGCTGTCGCAAAATCTCTGTTTGAAAAGCAAAACCCGACATCAACACAGTTATCCACCAACCAACACCATCATAACCACCCCATCGGAGGAAAAAATGAATACCGAAACAATCGAACTTCTCAAAGAGATCAATTCCGGCTGTAAAGCTGCCGTTGACAGCATGGATCAGGTCAGAACCAGAATAACCTCGCCGGAGCTGAAAAAAATAACCGAAGACTGCGGCGCACGCCATACCGGGATCGGCGAGAAATGCCGGAAGCTCCTCGGCGACGCGGGACTCGGAGAATGCAACCCGACTGCCGTCGGCATGACAATGGCTCATATCGGCACGGAGGTAAAGCTTGCAGTTGACAGCGGCGATAAGCATATCGCAAAAATGCTCTCCGACGGAGCCGCAATGGGCATCCGCTCGATTTCTCAGGTTCTGAACAACTCCCCGGAAGCCTCCCCCGAAAGCCGGGGGCTTGCAAAGGAACTCATTGCCGAGGAAAAGGGCTTCTTTGACGACATGATGAAATTCGTCTGACAGACCAAAACCCGCGGTGCTTACCGGATGAACCGGCAGGTACCGCGGGTTTTTCTGAACCCCGGAACAGGAGTACTTCCGCTCCGGTCGGCAAGCCGGTGCTGTTCGGTATTCCGGCGTGCAGTCGCCTCTTCAGCCGTCTCTCCCTGATTGAGCCGGTGCATGAGGATCGGCGCAAGATCGGGCTTCCCGGCAGCGTGACAGAACACCGCGCTTTTTCCCGGAGCCCGCCTCAGGGGATATTTCATTTCGCAGGAACCGACAAACGCCTTCGGGTTGTTCCCGCTCTCCTGCGCAATGCGGTCAATAATAACATCGAATTCGGTATTGATCTCCCGAAGCATACGCCTGCGCTGACCAAGAGAGAGATTCATGGCAGATTTGAGTTGCAAATGCGGTTCTATAACCCCCAACGCGGGACTGTGGTTTCACCGCAAAAACTCCCGCAAAGCCCCGTAATACAAGGAAAACCCGCATTCCCAATAAGAATGCGGGTTTATAGATCTGGTGACCCGGACGGGAATCGAACCCGTGTTACCGCCGTGAAAGGGCGGTGTCTTAGCCGCTTGACCACCGGGCCTCTGGTAGCGGAAGTTGGACTTGAACCCACGACCTATCGGGTATGAACCGATTGCTCTAGCCAGCTGAGCTATTCCGCCATACGTCTCCCATCCGGAAAACGCTATAGAATTATATCACAACGGAGGCGGTTTGTCAATAGTTTTTTGAGATTTTTCTTGTCGGATTCCAAAAATCCGTCCCCGCGCCTCCCCTCAGACCTCATGTATGACAGAGGGGAGGCACGATGTGCGATATTACTTCTTTTTCTTCTTCACAAGCGAAACGATTATCACAGCCGCCGCGATCACAATGACAGCGCCGGCAACAATGTAAATAACCGTATTCCCGCCGCCGTTTCCGCCGTCAGAAGGCTTTTCTGTCGCGGGAGCGGAGGTCGGCGTAGCGTCGGTGCCCTTTGTGTCCTTTGCGGTTCCCGGCTTTTCCGTGGACTCTGCCGGAGGCTCGGTTGCGGGAACGGTGGTGTTCTCCGCCTCGGATTTCGATTCCCCGATCTTCCTGTCGGCGACAGCACCGCTGCAGACGTAATAGAAGCCCTTTCCGGAGCTGCATCCGAAGCTGACAAAGCCGCTTTCGCCGCCGAGAAGGGTGTCAAGAGCCGCGCTCTGAGCCTCTGTAAGCTCACCGAATGCCTCGACCCCGTTGACCCTCAGTGACCATTTTCCGTCCTTTTTTGAGACGGAAACCTTGTGCCACTGACCGTTTCCGAAATAGTTGATGTTCTCGTCCCTGCCGCCGAAGTCGCCGAGGGGAGCGTCCCATGAAGTCTCCGGAGTGACAATGCGCGCCATGAACGAGCAGTCAGCCGCCTGAAGCAGTAAGGTAACACCGCTCTTTCCGAGGTAAGAGTTCTCCGCCTGCGGAAAATTTGCTTCGTTGACAAGGTTGATATTGATCCAGTCGTGGTTCCTGAACGAGAAATTCACGCCGAATTCAATGCCGGCTTCAAGGTTTGCTTTAATCCTCGGATGGGTGGGGACGGATACCTCGTACACGCCCTCCTCCGTCTCGGTCATGGCTTCTTCCGTGGGATTTGCACTGATGTCAAGCCCTTCGGCAAATGCCGTCATGCCCATAAACAGTGCAAGTATCAGCGACAGAACAGCCGTAAGTGTTTTTTTCATTTTGTTTATCCTTTCGTATTTCAGATAATTCGGAGCATGTATCAGCCGGTTATGGCTTCCGACAGCTTCTTAATCGCCGCCCTTGCTTCAGCCGACGTGGGGTGTGAAATGTAGACCGCGTATGCTTCGGCAGTATCTGCGCCCTTTTCCTCCGCTTTGAGTATCAGTCCGGCAAGATCTGCCATTTCGCTGTCCGACGCAGGGGAAGAGAGCCGGAACCGCGAAACCGCCTCTTTAAGGCTCTTTCTTGCCGAAATCAGCTCTTCACTGCCGGAATCCGCATCGCGGTATATCTCAAGCGCGGCAAGTCCGGCGTCTTTCAGCGCTTCCGCCGGCTTCCCGTCGCTTTCGCGGGAGGAATACACCGTCATTGCGGAGTCTATCTGCTTTTTCAGCTCCTCCCGCTCCTCCGGAAACGTCGCCCCGGTAAAACGTAGCACCGGAAGCGTCCCGGCATCGCCTGCAGTCACGCAGGAGGCAAGCTGCAGACAGAGCGCGGACAGAAGCAGGATCAGAACCCTTTTCATCTGCGCTTTTTTCCGATAACAGCTGCCGCAGCTGTGACAGTGACGATTATCGCGGGAATTACCGCATCACCGGTATCGGGAGGGGTGGGATCGTTTTCCGTGACCTCAGCCGATTTCACCGTCATGAACGTGCCGTTTGCGTTGTCGCCGAAGCATACGAATGCCTCGCCGGATATCATGGACGCGATCTCCGCATACTGCTCCCCGGTAATGCCGAGAAGCGATTCCTGACCGTCGATTTTTGCCGACCAATTGCCGTTGACGAGCGAGAAGCTCATGGTGTGGTATTTTCCATCATCAAATGTGTTGTTTTCAACATCAAAGAGTGTTCTTGTGTTGATAGCCTTATTGTTCCAGTCGCCGCCGTCCTTTATGAGCGAGATCTCAACGCCCTTTTCGCCGCCGATGCGGAACTTCAGTCCCCTGCCGTTCAGCCCCGTCTCGTTGTACTTTGACTGCGTCACAACGGTGATAAGTCCCCAGTCAGCCGCTTCATCGATGCGGAACTGAAACTCAAGCCCGTCAAGGGTCGATATCGCCGCTTTCGGGGATTTACCCGCCGACAGTCTGAATTCACCGTTTTCCTCCGTATATGCCTCGGTGACATTCCCTGATTT
>FR891217.1 GCA_000433515.1 Candidatus Colimorpha enterica
GCAGCTTCACCGTCTCTCCGCCGCCGCGCCGGGGAAGGTGTCACCGTCCCGCAAAATAGCCGTCAACACCGTTCGCGATTCCGGCGGCGGCACTGTTTCTGAACTCATCCGTCGCCATGAGCCGGTCCTCGTCGGGGTTTGACATATAACCCATCTCGATGATAGTCACCGGAACCTCCGACCAGTTTATTCCGGTCATCGTATCGGTCTGCCACGTTTTCTTTTTCACAACTCCGGTCGCGCGGCAGAGCTCACCGGCAACGCACTCCGAAAGGCGAAGGCTGTCGGAATGCAGAGCCGCATTGAACTGATTTTTTTCGGTCATGCAGATGCCGTATGCCCCGCGCACGGTTCTGTCGGTGGAGCCGTTTGCATGAACGCGGATGAAGATATCGGCACCGTAGGCATTTGCGATCTTTGCCCGCTGTGAATTGCTGAGCGTCACGCTGTGGCTCTCGCGTATCATGACAACTCCGTAGCCGCGCGAAATAAGCTCGTTTCTCAGCCGGAGCGAGACCTCAAGGTTCAGGACATACTCCGGAATTCTTGTAGCCACGCCCTGCGTCCCGGTTGAGAGCATCTTCTTAAGCGTCTCCGAGCCGGGTCCGAGAGGCTCTTTTCCGTTCATGCCCTTGCCCTGATGCCCGGCATCGATTGCGACAAGCCCCCTGACGCCCTTATAGTACACCCCGCCGTTTTTCGCCATAAGCTCTTCGGCAGAGGCCGGAAGAACATCGGTCAGCATCTCCGCCCCGACATAATACTTCCCGCCGAGTGAGGCGATCCTGCAAAAGCCGTCTCCGCAGGCAGAGCAGTCCCCGCGCCCGACGTTCCGGCAGGCTCCGTCCGATCGCTCCGCGAGCTGCTCTCTCCCGGTCTGCCGGACGGAGCCGCGCAGGAGCACAGCGAGATCATCAATATCATAGCCAGAAGCGGCAATATGCTTTTTTTCATTTTCCCTCCGCCTTAAAACCCTCCCGAAAGAAGGTTTTAAGAATTCCAAGAACTTTTGAACTGTTTTTTACCTTTACCATTGTTTACACCGCAGACAGCAAACACCCGAGTCCGGATTTTCAAAAGTTTTTGAAAGTTCCAAGAAAACTTTTTTCAAAAAGTTTTCTTGGCAGGTCCGGGCATCTCCCGCGTTTCTTTTATTCTACCACATTCCCGGCATAATATCAACCCGCATAACAAAAAGAACGGGTATCAAAAACTCATTCCGAGTTTTTGATACCCAAAAGTTACAGATTATCAGAATATCGGGAATCCCGCTTTTTCGTGAGCCTCCTTAAGCTCGTAGCAGAGGGAAACTATCTCGTCGGTCGAAAGCTGAGCGGCGGTGTGAGGCTCAAGCATAGCCGCCTGGCAGACGCGCTCCATGCTCTTTTCGTGAGCTGCATCGACGGTGAGGAGCTGGCAGTTTATGTTTGTCATGTTCATGGCAGCGCACTGGACGGGAAGCCTGCCGACATAGGTGGGACTGATTCCCCTGCCGTCAACCATGCAGGGAACCTCAACGCAGGCTTCAGCCGGAAGATTTTCAATACAGCCGTGGTTGATGACGTTTCCGCCGATGCGGTACGGAACGTCGGTGACCATCGCCTCCATTATGTGGGAAGCATACTCCCTCGAACGCGTGTGTCCGATCTTTCCGGTGCCGAGGATCTCTTCCTTCTGCTTTTTCCAGCCGGCGATCTGATCTATGCAGCGGCGGGGGTATTCGTCAAGCGGAATGTTGAACTTCCCGATAAGATCCTCGCGTCCCGGCTTGATGTAAAGCGCGCTGTACTCCGCATTGTGCTCCGACGACTCGGTGCAGTAATAGCCGAACTTGTCGATGTAGTCGTAGCGAACCATGTCGTGGTGCTTTCCGGCGGCATTCTTTTCCTTTGCGCGCCTTCTTATCTCGGGATAGAGGTCGTTGCCGTCCCTGTCGGTCAGCTTGAGCAGCCATGCCATGTGATTGATGCCGGCGATGAGGTCGCGTCTGCCCTCTATCCTGTCCTTCATGCCGAGGGAGTCGAGCAGTCCCGCCGAGCAGGTCTGAACCGAGTGGCAGAGACCGACGGTCTTTACGTTCGTGTACCTCTGCATATATCCGGACAGCATTGCCATCGGGTTGGTGTAGTTGAGGAACCATGCGTCGGGGCAGACCTCCTCGATATCCTCCGCAAAGCCCCTCATAACGGCAATGGTGCGGAGCGCGCGGAATATTCCGCCGATGCCGAGCGTGTCGCCGATAGTCTGACGGATGCCGTACTTCTTCGGTATCTCAAAGTCGATAACGGTGCACGGCTCATATCCGCCGACCTGAATTGCGTTGACGACGAAATCCGCACCGGCAAGCGCGTTTTTCCTTTCGGGGATCCCGAGATGCTTTGTGATCTTCGCCTTGCCGCCGTTTATGCTCTTGTTGAGGGCGTCGATCATTATGTATGACTCCTCAAGCCTGTCGGAATCGATGTCATAAAGCGCGAATTCCGCATCGTGGAACGGCTCACAGCACATGGTGTCGCCGATTACGTTCTTTGCGAATATGGTGCTTCCCGCACCCATGAAAGTGATCTTGTACATTTTTTTGGTCTTCCTTGTTTTTGCTATTTGATAATCCGGTTTATCTCTTTTATCAGTTTGTCCGCATACTCCTCCTGAGCCTTTTCCGTCGGATGACGGTCGCCTCCGGCGCAGTTTGCGGGCATTTTTACGTATTTTATGCCGTCAAGCCCGGAATCGGCAATTGCCTGCTTCACCTCTCCGCTGAGGGTGGAGCCCATCATGCCGTATATCCAGATTATCGGCACTCCGGGATTCTTCTCCCGCAGCTGCTTAAGAAACGCGACGGATTCCGTCCTGAACTTTTCCGGATCAGCCCCGCCGTCGTTTGTGCCGAGGGCAAGAACTATCACATCAGGTCTGAAGGACGAAAAATCCCACTCTGCGCCGCTTTCGTCAAACGGCGAATACTTTCCGTATATCGGCGGGATTATCTCGGTCGGTGAAGACGAGCCCTTTGATATTCCCCAGCCGGACAGAGCGATGATGTTTGCCTCCGCGCCCAGCCTTCCGGCGGTCATTCCGGAATATGCCGACAGGCAGTTCACCCCGTGCGGATAGCGCAGGGTTCCGTCCTCCGTCGTCGCGCCGACACCGTTCGTTATCGAGTCGCCGATGAACTCTATCCTCAGCTCCGGCTCCGCAGGCTCAAGCAGACACCCGGTGAACGACAGCCCGGTGAGAGTGAAGCGGAACGCGGTTATCTCGGCTCCCTTCCTGACGGTTATCTCGTGATAACCCTTCTCCACATCGGCGATCACAAGGGATTTTGCTCCCTTAAGCAGCGTTTTCTGCTTCGCATTCCCGTCAACCGTCACGGTCAGGCTCGCGCTCTGTGCATACCCGTCCGCGTCATCGACCTGAATGCGTATGCTTCCGTCGAAATACCCGCGGAGCGTAAAGCCGGAATACGGCCATTCCAGACGATAGCCCTTTTCAGTGTGAAGAGACCTGCCGCGGATCGCTACATTGCCAAAATCCGTGTGAGACAGGACGGTCTTTTCATACTGCACCGTACCGGTGCTTCCGGACACTTCCGGCTCTGCGCTCCCGGACTGCGATGCCTTACCGGTCCCGGCGGGATTTCCGCCTCCGGAGCAGCCGGCAAGCGTCGCTGCTGCAAGAATAAGTGTGAGCAGCCTTTTTATGCTGCGGGGGAAAAGCTGTTTTTTCATGCTGGATCTCCGATCATGTGTTATTACGGCAACAGTATAACATACCCCGGAATTTCATGCGATGTGAACGGTGCACAAATTACCTGCCGCATTTTTGTGCATATTGACATATTACCGTATCGCCGCTGCAGCCGGAATCAGGGGGAATCGGTGTCAACGTTGACTTAGCGGTATAATTATATCACATCGTGACAGCCGTGTCAACCCCTCTTTGCCGTTCGGGAATATTTTTTTCAGCCCCGTTCATGCCGCTCCTGCGGTCGGACGGCTTGCCGTCGGTGCGACACGGGAAGAAAGACATACGTCATTCCGCCGTTCGTCCCGTGTTTTGCCCTGAAAGCAGAAAAAACCCTCTTTTGTCCGCTTAACAAAAGAGGGTTTTTCGTGGTGGGCCAACTAGGACTCGAACCTAGGACCGACCGGTTATGAGCCGGTAGCTCTAACCAACTGAGCTATTGGCCCGGTGAGCTCTCCACCGGAGATTAACGGGATTATTATACCACAGGGATGCGCAAATGTCAAGAGGGCGGGAGGTGATATTATATACAAATCAAATCCGGAAACCGGCGCGCCCGATATTGAATCTGTGCAATATATTGTTAACCCCGTGCGAAAATAAAAAATTAACAAAGTTTTATTGAATTGTATTATAATATATTATAGAATAATCCTGTATCGAAAGATATGTATCAGACCGGTAAGAAACCGAAAGGATGAGAAATAACATGGATGAAAAAATCAAAAAAGGCGGGATATCCGTTGAGACGGAGCATATTTTCCCGATAATCAAGAAGTGGCTTTATTCCGACAAGGACATTTTCCTGCGCGAGATAGTGTCGAACGCCTGCGACGCGGTGACAAAGCTGCGCCGGCTGACCTCTCTCGGTCAGGTGTCGGACATTCCCGACGATTATAAGATCACCGTGAAGGCTGACAAGGAGGAGCGGACGATAACCGTTTCCGACAACGGCATCGGCATGACGGAGGAGGAGCTTGACAGGTATCTCTGCCAGATAGCTCTTTCCGGCGCGCTTGATTTCATAAACAAATACGAGGGCGAGGAGAACAGGAACAACGGCATAATCGGTCATTTCGGACTCGGATTCTACTCGTCGTTCATGGTCAGCGACAGGGTGACAGTCGTTACAAAGTCCTACACCGGCGCCCCCGCCGTTAAGTGGGAATGCACCGATTCGGGCGAATACACGCTCTCTCCCTCCGACAAGGAGACAAGAGGGACCGACGTCATCATGCACATCGCCGACGGCGAGGACGAATATCTTGAGGACGGCAAGCTGAAGAGCATTCTGGAGCAGTACTGCTCGTTCATGCCGGTTGAAATATACTACGAGGGCGAAAAGAAGCCGGAGCCGGAGAAGAAGGAGGGAGAGGAGGCAACCGAGCCGGAAGCGCCCAAGCCGATAAACGATACCCATCCGCTGTGGATGAAGAACCCGTCCGACTGCACGGAGGAGGAGTATCTTGAATTCTACCGCAAGGTCTTCCACGACTACCGCGAGCCGCTCTTCCACATCCACATAAATGCCGATTACCCGCTGAATTTCAGGGGAATACTCTATTTCCCGAAGATCACGAACGAGTACGAAAGCCTTGAGGGGCAGGTCAAGCTGTATTACAATCAGGTATTTGTCGCCGACAATATCAAGGAGGTCATTCCGGAGTTCCTTCTCATGCTCCGCGGAGTGATCGACTGCCCGGAGCTGCCGCTGAACGTGTCGAGAAGCTATCTCCAGAACAGCGGATATGTCGCGAAAATGTCGCAGCACATCGTGAAGAAGGTCGCAGACAAGCTGAACTCCCTCTTCACCACCAAGCGTGAGAATTACGAAAAGCTGTGGCAGGATATCAAGATATTCGTTGAATACGGAAGCCTGCGCGAGAAGAAATTCTACGACCGCGTGAAGGATTCTGTCATCTATCAGCTGACCGGCGGAAGGTATGTCACCCTTGATGAGTATCTTGAGGGTGCAAAAGAGAAGCATGAGAACACGGTTTACTACGCCACCGACAAAATGGCTCAGGCACAGTATATTTCGATGCTTGAGGGCGAGGGGATCGACGTCATGTACCTTGACAAGGGGCTTGACAATCAGTTCATCTCCATGATCGAGCAGGAGAGAAACGTGAAATTCCTTCGTGTCGACTCGGGAGTTGCCGACGTGCTCAGGGGCGACGGCGAAAAGTTCGAAAGCAAGGCACTTGCCGACCTATTTGTGAAGGTCAGCGGGAACGATAAGCTGAAGGTCACTTTTGAGAACCTGAAGGACGGCACGCTTCCCGCGATGCTGACGGTTTCCGAGCAGGACCGCCGCTTCGGAGAGATGATGAAGCTCTACGGAATGCAGAACGACGGGATGCCGGCACCGGAGGGGGAGCTTGTCCTCAATTCCGGAAGCGACATGATAAAGCGTCTTGCGGCTAAGGCGGAGAGCGGAGACGAAAGCGCCGCCGATTCTGCGGGATATATTTACAGACTTGCGCTTCTTGCCCAGAGAAAGCTCAGCGCGGAGGAGCTTAAGGACTTCCTGCGCGGCAGCTTTGCAATGCTGGATAAATTGGTGTGATTTTGTCCCTGCAGGAAAATATGGCTTCCCCTTGAGGGGAAGCTCCGCCGAAGGCGGTGATGAGGTGTAGCGCGGCAGCGCGTTTGTGTCGGCAAATGTAACATTTCGCTTCACCGA
>FR891218.1 GCA_000433515.1 Candidatus Colimorpha enterica
AAGGGAAAGAGAATGGAATACCTGCCCATCATAGGAATCGTTGCCGTCGTCATTGTTATCCTCTTTTTCAGCGGATATCTGAAGGCACCGCCGGACACGGCGTACATCATCACCGGTCTCGGAAAGAAGAGAATACTCATCGGTAAAGCCGGCTGGAGAATGCCCTTCTTCGAGCGCGTCGACAAGCTCTCGCTGAGAGTAATGCAGGTCGATGTCAAGACCTCCGAGGCTGTCCCGACAAACGAGTTCATCAACGTAAGCGTTGACGGCGTCGCCAACATAAAGGTGTCGTCCAACCCCGCACTGCTCCAGCGCGCAGCCGAGGCGCTTCTCGGAATGCGTCAGGCAGAGCTTATCAGCCTTGTCACACAGGTGCTTGAGGGTAATATGCGCGAGATCGTCGGCTCGGTCGGCCTCAAGGAAATGGTTCAGGACAGACAGGGCGTCGCAAAGAAGATAACCGAAAACGTCGTCCCCGACATGGAGAAGCTCGGCATCGAGGTCGTCAACTTCAACATCCAGAACTTCAAGGACAATGCCGGAACCATCGAGAACATGGGTATCGACAACGTCGAGCAGATCAGAAAGAATGCCCAGATCGCAAAGGCAAACGCACAGCGCGATATCGCGATAGCCTCCGCCCACGCACAGGAGGAGGCAAACGCCGTCAAGGTTCAGGCTGACAAGAAGATAGCGGATCAGAACGCAGAGCTTGCCGTCCGTCAGGCGGAGGTTCAGATCATCGCCGACACCAAGAAGGCAGAGGCCGACGCCGCATACTCCATCCAGCAGGAAAATCAGAGAAAGACCATCGAGGTCACAAAGGTCAGCGCCGACATCGCCCGCCGCGAGAAGGAGACCGAGCTTGCCGAGCGCGAGATCGCCATCAGGGAAAGAAAGCTCGACGCAGAGGTACGCAAGCAGGCGGATGCCATGAAGTACAAAGCCGAAAAGGAAGCCGAGGCAGACCTCATCAGACGTCAGAAGGACGCGGAGGCAAAGATGTACGAGGCTGTCAAGGAGGCAGAGGCACGGAAGGCAGAGGCAGAAGCCGTCCGCTTCGCAATGGAGCAGGAGGCTGAAGGTATCAGAGCCAAGGGTCTTGCCGAAGCCGAGGCTATCGAGAAGAAGGCGGAAGCCCAGAAGAAGATGGGCGAAGCCTCCATCATCGAAATGTACCTCGCCGCACTGCCCGAGGTAGTGAAGAATGCCGCTGAGCCTCTTGCACAGACCGACCGCATCGTAATGTACGGTGACGGCAATGCCACAAGGCTCGTCAGGGACGTCATGAACAGCGCCGGACAGGTAATTGAGGGCGTGAAGGAATCGACCGGCATCGACCTCACAAGCATCGTCGGCGGAATGCTCGGCGCGAAGGCGGTTTCCAAGGGAAATACCGATTCTGCGGAAGCGGCCGAATAACGCTGCCGGCTTTGATCAAAACTTAAAAACCAGCCCGCTTCTCCCGGTTTCGGGGAGCGGGCTGGTTTTTCGTTTTTTTTGCAGGGGCTGACATAACCCCATGGTTTCAGCTTCAGCCGTCGATATCCTTTTCGGCTTTCAGTATCTCTCCGGTTTTTGCGTCGATTTCGTAATCGTACTCATAGCCTGCCGATTTGAACTCCACCTCATAGACAAGCCTGCCGTCCTCGTGATCCTTTTCGGTCTTGTCGAAAACCGCGTTCTCCGCCTTTACTCCGGCGTGCTTCAGAGCGATGCTTTTCGCCTCATCTGCGGTTATCGTGTCTCCGGTGTCGGGGATCGGCGACTCCCCGTCGTCAGACTCCTTTTCGGCTTTCAGTATCTCTCCGGTTTTTGCGTCGATTTCGTAATCGTACTCATAGCCTGCCGATTTGAACTCCACCTCATAGACAAGCCTGCCGTCCTCGTGATCCTTTTCGGTCTTGTCGAAAACCGCGTTCTCCGCCTTTACTCCGGCGTGCTTCAGAGCGATGGCTTTTGCTTCTTCGGCGGTTATCGTGTTTCCGGTATCGGGTGTATCGGTCGCCGGAGGAACGTCGTCGTCGGCTTCCTTTTCGGCTTTTATGATGTTTCCGGTCTTTGCGTCGATCTCGTAATCGTACTCACAGCCGGCTGATTTGAATTCCACCTCATAGACTATCATTCCGTCCTCGGTGTCGAATCCGACCTCAAGCTCCCTCGCATCGCTTTCAGCGACAGAGGCATGGGCAAGAGCGATGTTTTTTGCCTTCTCCGCGCCGATGTACAGGTTCTCGCTCGGCTTTCCCGACGACGAAACATTATCAAGCGTCTTTCCGGCTGAAATAAGGTTCAGCTCGTTTATCGACAGTCCGGCAAGCGTTTCAAAGGTGTGCCGCGGGTCGTTTTTGATTATCCGGTCGATAAGCTGAGCCTTGCCCTCTGTTATGCCGTATTTTTCAGCCGCCGTTTTCAGCTCTCCGCTGACAGTGACGTTCTGGCTGAGCACCGCACCGGATATGCCGTCGGTGTCAAGCAGCTTGGTTATCTCTGCGGTCAGGCGCTCCCTGAGCCCTTCACTGCCGCCGACAACGCTTATCAGGACGGAGTTTGCGTCGGTGCTTATATACCCCTTGCCGAGCATGGAGCCGATGAGCGCATTCACGGTCACGTCAAGTGTGCTTCCGGTAAAGTCCATGTCGCCTATGACCCTTTCGGCATCGGCATTCATGGCTCTGACCTCAAGCACGCGCTCCTTGCGGTTGACGTCTATCTCGATCCCCGGATTCACGTCAAGCGAAACCGTTGAAGCAACGTCCCGGTTCAGCTTTTTCAGGAATCCCCCGGCAAATATCCCCGCCGCGACTATCAGGCAGGCGGCAATTCCGGCAAATGCGCGTGTCAGTATCTTCTTTTTCTTCGGTATGATTATGTTTGTCATGTTTTCCTTCCTTTCGCCGGCATCGGAAAGGATCCTTCCCCGTATATCCGGGGTGGCGCTGACAAAGGCTTTACCGATTCTTTCGTTTATTTCCTTATCGTTCATAACAAATTCCTTTCAGAGCATCCGGCGCAGCTTATTCAGCGCCCGGCGGTATTTCGACAGCACGGTCGGAAGCGGCAGGTCAAGGAAAGCGGCTATCTCGCGGTGCCTGAACCCGGAGACTGCATGGAGAAGAACTATCTCGCGTTCCTCATCCGAAAGCTCCGTCAGGCAGGCGTTGACCGTCACCCTGTCCTCAAGGGACATTCCGGGATCGACGGCATCGTACCCTTCCTCGGGCATTTCCGCACAGCGGCTCCCTTTTCTCAGCCGGTCAAGCGCGAGATTTCTTGCAACGGTGAGCATCCATGCAAGCGGCTTGCCCTGCCCGTTGTAGCTTCCCGCCGCCGACATTACCGCAATAAAGCAGTCGTGAAGCACATCCTCCGCATCGTGTCTGTTCTTGAGTATCGAAAGAGCGTAACCGTAGACCGACGGCGCGGCGAGGGTGTAGAGAGGCTCCGCAGCTTCCCTCTCGCCCCTTCCGAGCCTGACGAGGCACTCTTCAATTGTGTCGTCATTATCTTTATCTGCTGACGTCCGGCAAACTGTCATTCGGTTCAGCTCCTTTCATACAGTTAACGTGCGGGGAGGCGGATTTATTGCATCCCTCCGAAAAAAATTTTTTGTGCGCGGAGATTTTTCCCGAACCGCCCTCTCTGACGGAAGTGCGTCCGCAAAAAAGGAGGGACTGTTAACAAACCCGGGATGAGTTTTTTAACAGCCCCTCCCAAAAAAAGCGGGCGGCAATTCATGCCGTGCGGCGTTTTCTGTAAATCACGGCACCGATTCCGGCAAGAGCGGGAATAAGCACTGCCGGAAGATAAACCGCGGGGTTATCGATCCCGAAGCCGACACCCGGCTGAGCCGGAGCCTTTGCCCCGTCGTTGACGATTTCCTCCGGGAACCAGTTTGTCGGATCAGACGGCAGGTTTTCGACAAGTATCTTCCCCAGACCGGCCGCAGGATACTTTCGCAGTTTTCATTTTATCCTCCCTGCCGCTTTACGGTTCGTTATTGATTCAGCTGTTTCCGGAACAGCGCATTCCTCCATTATTATCGTACCGTATCGGCACCGCTCTGTCAATAAAATCCTGTGAAAAAACCATAAATTTTTTAAATATTCATTTCAGATACTTCCCGATAAACCCCAGACACTCCCTCTCGTACCCATCCCTGTCAACAAGGAAGCTCTGCCCGTGTCCAGCGCCGGGAACCGAGAACAACATGTGGTCGGAGGAGCAGGAGGAGCTGATCTTCACGCCCATCTCATACGGAACGAAATCGTCCGCCGTTCCGTGGGCGAAGAATATCGGAATACCGGTGTTCGCCGCCGACCGGACAGAGGAAATTTCATCGATGTCAAACCCCGCGTCAAGCCTTGCGGCAAGCCGTAAAAGCGGAAGCACCGGGAACTCCGGAATGTGATATTTCTTTTTCGCGACATCGGCGATGATCTCATGCGGCGACGAGTACCCGCAGTCGGCAATGACGGCCTTCACGTTCTCCGGAAGCCCGACCTCCCTGTCAGCCGCGCAGGTAACGGTCGCCGCCCCCATCGATATGCCGTCAAGCAGGATTTTCACGTCACTGCCGTACCGCCCGACAATGTATTCGCACCACGAGCGGCAGTCAAAACGCTCCTTTGTGCCGAAGGTAATGCGTCTGCCCTCACTTTTCCCATGCGCCCGCTGGTCGGCAAGGATCACGGTGAAACCGTTGTCCGTGAAGAAATCCACCGCTCCCGCAAAATCGTTCACCGCCCCGGAATTGTAGCCGTGCATACAGAGAACGACCCTCCCGCCGTACTCCCCGCGCGAGTATATGTGCGCGCAGAGCTTAAGCCCGTCGTATGAGGTTATGAAAACCTCCTCAGGGTTATATTTTTCAAGCGCTTTCCGCCCCGCGCGCACCCTTTCAAGCAGCTCCGGACGGCGCTTCATCGCCCTTTCGGTGTCGTAGGGCTTGCCTTTCCCGAAAATTTTTGCCGAAACCGCAACGAACGCGGCGAAAATCACAGCGGCTGTTATCAGTATAGCCGACAGCACTGTTATCAGAATTTTCATCACAATATTCCGTTTCTTTTTTGAGATGTAACGATTTTATCACATAATCCGGCGCTATTCAATGAACTTATTGTTAAAGCATTGCGCAATTCCGGAAATCATGATATAATGTGAGAAAGAATCCCGGAACCTTTTCCGCCGGATTCCGTCAGATATGATTGAGATGTATAGTCGGCCTTACCCTCCGAGGGGATGGCTTATCGACGGATTTTGATTTATCGACAGAGATTTTGTGACTGCGTCAGAGCCAATCCGTTTTTCT
>FR891219.1 GCA_000433515.1 Candidatus Colimorpha enterica
AGCACACGGCGCACCGCTTCGCATATCGGAAGCTCCACCCCGTGTTCCGCGGCAAGCGCGTTTATCGCCCTGACGGTGTAATACCCCTCAGCCAGCTTGTCGTATTTCTCTCCGCGCACAAAGCACTCCCCGAATTTCCGGTTGTGAGAAAATTCCGAAAAAACAGTAGCCTCATAGTCGCCGAGGTGACAGAGCCCGTATGCCGAAAGCTCGTTTCCGCCGAGTGCCTTTATCAGCCGCGATATCTCTCTCGTTCCCCTTGACATAAGCGCACCCTTGAGGGAGCTGAGAGAAAAACCGTCAAGCATTCCCGCGGCAATACCGATGACGTTCTTCGCTGCCGCACCTATCTCGTTTCCGATAAGGTCGGTGCCGTAGTAGAACCGTATCACCTTGCTCGAAAACTCGTTCACAAGCCGGAATTTCGTCTCATCATCGTCGCTGTCAATGACCATGCAGTTCGGAATTCCGCACAGAAACTCCTGAACATGACCGGGACCTATCCACACGGCAGTGCGGTTCGAGGGATCAAGCGTCTGAGCCACGACCTCCGAAAGCCGGCACCCCGTCCCGATCTCAAGCCCCTTCATGCAGAGGACTATGTATTTGTCGCGCAGCCCGACCGAGGCAAGCTCCCCGCACAGCCCGCGAAGCCCCTGAGAGTTTATAGATATGACAACCGCCTCGGCATCAAGCGACGAGCGGATGTCGGATGTGAGCGCCACGTTTTCGCCGAGGGTCAGAAGCCCGTTCGAGCGTGTTTCAAGGAAGCCCCTGAAATTTTCAGAGGCTTCCCTTCCGTAAAGCGTCACATTGTGCCCGAGCGTGTCAAGATAGTACGCAATGAACGATCCCCATCTGCCGCACCCGATTACAGTGATCTTCAAATGCCTGTTCCTTTCGGTTATTTAGCTGAAAGATATCCGTCGATCTTCTCGGCGGCTTCTCTTCCGGCTCCCATAGCAAGAATAACGGTAGCCGCTCCGGTAACTGCATCGCCTCCGGCGTAGACCCCCTCCTTTGTCGTCGTCACACCGTCTTCGGCGGTAACGATACAGCCGTGCCGGTTTGTGTCAAGCCCCGAGGTGGTCATTCTGATAAGCGGGTTCGGAACGGTTCCGACGGCAATGATAACCGCATCAACGTCGATATCATGCTCCGAACCGGGGATTTCGACCGGACGCCTGCGCCCGGAAGCATCCGGCTCTCCGAGCTCCATGCTGATGCAGGTCACCGAGCAGACGTTCCCGTTCTCGTCGGTGTTGATCTTTGTCGGGTTGGTGAGAAGGCGGAATTCGATCCCCTCCTCCTTTGCGTGATGTACCTCTTCGCGTCTTGCCGGCAGCTCATTCTCGCCGCGGCGGTATACAATGTAAACCTTCTCTGCGCCGAGCCTTGCCGCACATCTTGCAGCGTCCATGGCAACGTTTCCGCCGCCGACAACGGCAACTCTCCTGTGGTGCTTTATCGGCGTGGCATAATCGTAGCGATACGCCTTCATGAGGTTGATCCTCGTCAGGAATTCGTTTGCCGAATAAACTCCGTTTCCGTCCTCTCCGGGGATACCCATGAACCTCGGAAGTCCCGCACCGCTGCCGATGAATACAGCCTCATATCCGTTTTCAAACAGCTCGTCAACCGTCTCGGTTCTTCCGACGACAACGTCGGTCATGATCTTTACGCCGAGCTTCTCAAGCTCCTTCACCTCATCAGAAACGATAGACTTCGGAAGCCTGAATTCCGGGATTCCGTATACAAGCACCCCGCCTGCGGTGTGAAGCGCCTCAAAAACAGTCACATCATACCCGCGCTTTGCAAGGTCAGCCGCACAGGTAAGACCGGAAGGACCGGAGCCGACAACAGCGACTCTCTTGCCTTTGGGTTCAGCCCTTACGGGTTCGGGACGCTTGTCAGCGCAGTAATCGGCGCAGAATCTTTCAAGACGTCCGATGGCAACGCTTTCGCCCTTGATCCCGCGCACGCACTTGCTTTCGCACTGTGACTCCTGCGGACATACCCGTCCGCAGACAGCAGGCAGAGCGTTCGTCTCCCTGATTACCGCATATGCGCCCTCAAAATCGCCCTTTGCGACGTGAGCGATGAAATCCGGGATCTTCACCCTGACGGGACATCCGTTGACACAGGGCATATTCCTGCAGTGGAGGCATCTCTGAGCCTCGTTTACAGCCTCGTCGGATGTATATCCGCAGGCGACCTCAAGCCAGTTGGTTCTTCTGATCTCCGGCGCCTGCTCCTTCATGACAGTCTTGTCAGTCTGCATATTAGGCATTATGCTCACGCTCCTTTGCTTCGCGGAAAAGATTGCAGTCATGCTGTTCCTCATCGCGGTACATCCTGTTTCGCTTCATAAGCTCGTCGAAATCCACGAGATGACCGTCAAAATCAGGACCGTCAACGCAGGCGAACTTCATTTCACCGCCGACCGAAACACGGCATCCGCCGCACATTCCGGTTCCGTCGATCATGATCGGGTTCATGCTGACGACAGTCTTTATTCCGTACTCCTTCGTCAGCCTGCAGACAAATTTCATCATTATCGGAGGCCCGATTACGATAACAACATCGTATTTCGCCCCGGCATCGATAAGCGCCTTCAGACCGTCGGTGACAAGCCCCTTGTGCCCGTTTGAACCGTCGTCGGTAAGCAGTACAAGATTCTCACAGGCAGCCCTCATCTCGTCCTCAAGGATAATTATGTCCTTGTTTCTGAATCCGGCAATGATGTCTACCGACGCGCCGTGCTCATGGAGGTATTTTGCCTGAGGATAAGCGATAGCGCATCCCAGACCGCCGCCGACAACCGCGGCTTTCTTTATCCCGTCAAGCTCAGACGCGCGTCCGAGCGGACCGACGATATCGCAAAGATATCCGCCGGCAGGAATTTCAGCCAGCTTAAGCGTAGAGGCGCCGACCGTCTGATAGATAACGGTAACGGTGCCGCCTGCGGCATCGTACCCCGATATCGTAAGCGGGATCCTTTCTCCTTTCTCATCTCCTCTGATGATCACGAACTGTCCGGGCTTTGCCTTCCGTGCGATCATCGGAGCCTCAACAGTCATTCTGACGGTGTTGGGGTTCAGGACTGTGTTTTCTTTGACTAAAAACATATTTTCCACTTCCTATTCCTCAGCTTTTTCTGCTGTTACGGTATTCGGTATATGATATTATCTCGGCATCCGAGTAATAAGCTTTGAAAATTGTCTCAAAATCGTATCCGAGGTCACCGAGATCCTTGATCCCGTACTGACTCAGCCCGACTCCGTGCCCCCATCCGCGTCCGATGAACACGAACTGATCGGATTTTCCCTCGGCAGTTATTGTTTCCGTCACTGTCGAGAACCCGGTGTTCAGAATGTCGGGAAGAACCTCCCCGTTCTTTCCGGTGACTGTCGGATAATAGCTGCTGTCGAGGAATTTCGACATTGTAAAATCGCGTATGCCGCCGGACGTCATGACCTTTTCGCTGTTTGAATCGACAAAACTCATTATTCCGACGGCGGTTATGACCGAGAAATTCTGTCGCCCGTAGACCAGCCCCGTCTCCGGATTTGTACGGACTGAAACACCCTCGGTAGTATCGCTGTTGACGGCTCCGAATCCGGGCTTGACGTAATTTATGCGCGTCACATTTTCGCCGCCCTTAGCCACAACGAAATTCCCGCTTTTGACATACGGCGAAAGCACCGATTTGACCTTGTCAGTGCGTGTGACCGTGACCGAATGCCCTGCGGCATCAGAGAACTTCACCGAGTATACATAGCTTGAATTGTTCTGAAGACTGACAATCTCCAGCTTTGTCACCG
>FR891220.1:0-1475 GCA_000433515.1 Candidatus Colimorpha enterica
GGCAGAGCCCGGCGTCCTCTCCCCAACCAAAAATCACCCTCTGCGATGATTGACACACGGGAATTTCTGTGCTATAATTATATAATACCATAGTCGTGTGATAATATAAAGTATAAAAAACGAAAATAAAGGGGGGAGCGCCGTGAACAAGAACGCCGCAGACAGGATCTCGGAGACAGACGGTTTCTGGGATCTTGAAGAGATGCTCCCCGCGAAAAGGACTCCCCGCCGGTTTTCGTCCGATACCGGAACGGCGGAGGTCAGCCTCGGGAATGACAAAGAAAAAGAGATGTCCGAGCCGATCCCGAAAAGACCGGTCACCGGAAAGACCGCCGCCGCGCTCGACACCGCAAGAAAAGCCCTCTCGGATATCGAAAGCAGGCTGAAAACCGTCTCGGCAGCCGCTTCCCACGACAGAAAGACCGCCTATGACGAGTGGAAAGCCTCGCGCGACACCCTGTCCGACGGGGCGGAAAACGCGGGCGGCGTGATCTGCGGATATACCCCGGAGCGCAACCCGCTGATAAAAAAGGTCACGGTGAAGAGCTGGGACGCGAAATATTCGTTCTACGGCAGGTTCCGCTCCGATGCGCTGAAATATGCCGGGATCAACGGCTCTCCGTGCGGAAAAGTGCCGTTCTTCTCGTACACCCCGCAGTATTCGCAGCTTACCGACGACCAGCTTGCCTGCTATTTTTACTGGCGCGACTGCGTGAAGAACGGTGAATACCCGGACACCGACTATGCATACATCCTGCTTTACATCTACGAGATAATAAACCTCCCGGACGTCATTCCGGCAAAAGAGGGAGCCGACCGCCTTTACCGCGTGTGGTGCGCATACCGGGGGAAATACAAGAACCTCGACCGCATCATGCCCGGCTGGCTCTGCGACTACTGCCTTATCGGAAAAGTCGATCCGCCGACGCCTGTTCCGGTGACCGACGGTGGGCAGGGAGTGCTGTTTCTGCGCGAATATTATGCCGGATACGCGCCGGGATCGCCGTCGCCGTATGCCTCGGCGCTGTTTGCCTGCGCATCGGATTACGATTATACAAAAAGCCGGTTCATCACCCCGGAAAACCGGGAGCTTTTCGACCGGCACATCAAAAGCGCGTTTGTTTATGCCTTCGGAAAAGCCGAAAAAGAGGGCAGGACGGTATTTGCCCCGATAGGCGAAAAGGCGACGGTAAAAATGAATATCACCCGCGACGCATATTCCGGAGCGGTGTGCGCCTATAATGTAAAACGGAGGATCGAGATAGAATATCTGTCCTGTGCGCGCTCACCGGAGCTTCGGTTCGCAGTGACCGATGCGGTGAAATACGCGGAGAACAACGTCCGGGCTCTTCTCGGGATAAGGAGCCGGTTCCATACTCCGAATCTTGCGATGCCGCTGCGGACGGCGATCGACGAATACTTTGCACCGTTCAGGCGGGAGCCGAAGAAAAAGGCCGATGAGCCGGTTCCGGAGT
>FR891220.1:1513-4534 GCA_000433515.1 Candidatus Colimorpha enterica
TATTACGACGCGGGCGAAACGGATTTCTCGCTCGATGCCGCAAAAAGCCTTGAGGAAAGCTCATGGGCAACGACCGGACTGCTTGTCGGCGACCCGGAGGAGGAAGAGCTTCCCGCCCCGCCGCCCCCGGAAGAGCCTCAGCGGGAAACCGTTTCACCGACAGTCACGGCGGCAGATACGGCACCGACCGGAGGGTACATAAAAGAAGCGCTTTCCCGTGTGCTTTCGGGCGATTCCGACGGCTTCCGGGAGATCGCAAGGGCGCGCGGGCTTCTTCCCGACACGCTCTGCGAGGAGATAAACGAGGCTCTGTTCGATGAATTCGGCGACACCGTTGTTTTCGCCGACGGAAACCGGTATCTGCCGGTACCCGACTACACGGAGGATATTACTGAATGGATGAAAAAATAACTGTTCCGAAAAGGATACTGTCGTCGCTGATAAGCTCTGTTTCGGCGGGAGTCGTTCCGCGTCTCGGTGCGCCGTACATCGCGATTGGCAGAGAGGCGGAGATTTCCGCGCTTCTTTCCGACCTTGAGATCGTCGGAGAGGGCGGCTCCGCAATGCGGTTCGTCATCGGAAAATACGGAAGCGGCAAGAGCTTTCTGATCCAGCTCATGCGCGGCTATGCTCTTGAGCGCGGGTTCATCTGCGCCGACTGCGACCTTTCTCCGGAGAGAAGGCTGTGCGGCGGAAAAGGGAGCGGGATCGCCACCTACCGCGAGCTTATAAAGAATATGTCGTCAAAGACCTCGCCGGAGGGCGGCGCTCTCGGACCTGTGATATCCCGCTGGCTGTCGTCGGTACAGGGCGAGGTCGCGCAGAGCGGTGTTCTGCCGGGATCTCCCGATTTCGGGAAAGAAGTCTCAAAGCGGGTTTTTGCACTGTCGAAGAAGATGGAAAACAGCGTCGGCGGCTTTGATTTCGCCTCGGTGATAAACAGCTATTACCGCGCCGAAACAGAGGGCAGCGACGAGCTGAAAAGTGCCTGCCTGCGCTGGCTGAGGGGCGAATACACAACAAAGACCGAGGCGAGGGAATACCTTTCCGTCGGCTCCCTGATAAGCGACGACAACTGGTACGATTACATCAAGCTCTGGGCTGAATTCGTGAAGAGCATCGGATACCGCGGCTTTGTCGTGTTCATTGACGAGTGCGTCAATCTCTACAAGATCACGAACCGGGTCAGCCGGGAGAACAACTACGAAAAAATCCTGTCTATGTTCAACGACACCCTTCAGGGGCGCGCGCCGGGGCTGTGCATGATAATGGGCGGCACTCCGCAGTTCCTTGAGGACACAAGGCGGGGGCTGTTCAGCTACGAAGCCCTCCGCTCCCGTCTTGCCGACGGAAGGTTCACCGGAAGTGGCGAATTCCGCGATATGCTGGGACCTGTCATACGGCTGAGGCGGCTGTCCGACAACGAGCTTTTCGCGCTCATCTCAAGGCTGACGAAGCTCCACGGTATGTACTACAGCTGGGAGCCGAGGGTGACGGAGGAGCAGCAGGCTCAGTTTCTGCGGGAAGCCGTCAGCCGCACCGGTGCCGACACGATGATGACCCCCCGCGAAATGATCCGCGACTATATGTCGGTGCTCAACATCCTTCTCCAGAATCCGTCAGCCGGTTTCACCGACGTCGTAAGATCCACCGCTTCTCAGACGGCAGCTGCATCTGCTGCGGAGGAAACAAAGGAAATCTCTCTCGACGATATTGAGATTTGACGAGGAAAAGGTGGCTCCGCCGGCTTAAGAACCTTCTTGAAAGAAGGTTCTTAAGAATCTCCAAGAACTTTTATCAAGAAGTATTGATGAAGATGTGCGGAAACTCCGGCGCTCTATCTTATCAGCATTATGACCCCGGCGATCATCACGAGGACAGCGAAAAGCTTTCCCGTCACCTTCACCGGGAGCCGGTCGAGCAGGTATGCCCCGGCGACACCTCCGAAAGCCGCGGGAATGCAGAACCGGAGCGCTCCTCCGGGCTCTGCCGCGCCTCCCGCGAAATAAGCGCAGACCGACACCGCCGACAGTATGAACGTCACGCACAGCGTCTCCGCGTATCCGTCCCGCCGGTCTTCTTTCTTCCCGGACAGCATCCCGGCAAAAAGCAGTATTATCCCCCCGCCCGTTCCGAGAAAGCCGTTCACAAACCCGGCGATCGCCCCGACGGCGAGGCATTTGATGATTTGAGTTTTCATAGGGAGGATACGTCTTCTTTCTTTGAAAGAAAGAAGCAAAGAAGCGTACTGAAAGAATTTTTAACTGTAACACCTCGGGCAGGTGCTGATGCAGCCCGAAAGTATCTGCCGGGCACACCCGAAAAGCAACAAATCCGAAATCAGGTACAACCATCATGAACATATTATCTGCAATCCTCTACGGCATCATACAGGGTCTGACGGAATTTCTCCCCGTTTCGTCCTCCGGACACCTTGCCATCGCGGGAGCGATACTCGGCAAGGGCGACATTGAAGCCGACAATTTCACCTTTTTCATACTTCTTCACCTTGCCACCCTTGTCGCGGTGCTTATCGTCTATGCAAAGGACGTTTTTCCGCTTATTCCCGCGTTTTTCAGGATGATCGGCAAGCTGTTCCGCGGGAAGCACAGAATGGCCGACTTTGACGACCGCGAAAAGATGGTCATATACATAATCATAGCCACTCTTCCGCTTGTCGCTGCGGTGTTCATCACCGATTATGTCGAGGCGATATCGTCCTACGTAAAGATCGTCGGCGGGATACTCATTCTGAACGGAGCCGTGCTGTTCCTGTCCGACAGGATATCAAAGGGTAGCAAAGAGCTTTGCGACATAAAGCCGCGCAATGCACTTACGGTCGGGCTTTGTCAGCTTCTTGCCGTGTTTCCGGGGCTTTCGCGCTCCGGTTCAACGATAACCGGCGGAAGGCTTTGCGGCTTCTCGCGCGAATTTGCCGTGAAATTCTCGTTCATCCTCTCCATTCCCGCGATAATCGGTGCGAACATATTCAAGATACCCGACATGGTGAAAAACCCCGTC
>FR891221.1:0-1259 GCA_000433515.1 Candidatus Colimorpha enterica
GGCGAGGAGGAGGGAGAAGGCGAGCTGGGCTACCGAGTCGGTCGAATAACCCGGCGCGTTGCAGACCTCAACTCCCCTTTCGCGGCAGGCGCGGACGTCGATCATATCGTACCCGGTGCCGAGGGCGGTCACGAACTTTATGCTTTTGCAGGAATCGAGCAGAGCCGGGGTGATCTTCACACGGTTTGTCAGGACTATGTCGGTTCCGGAAAGTCTTTCTGCGACAAGCTCCGGAGGGGTGCTGTCGTACACGGAATATTCTCCGAAGCGTGAGAGGAAATCCCAACTCAGATCGCCCGGATTGACGGCAAAGCCGTCGAGAACTGTTGATCTCATGATTAAAACTCCTTGCGGCATGGCATTTACCGGAATATTTTATCACAGATCATTAAAAAAATCAATCTCAGCGCGCGGTTTTTATTATCTCCCGGGAAAGTGCGGAATATAATTAATCCGATTGCGGCAGAATTATCAGTGAGTATTTCCGCAGGGATGCTAATTTACACTTTATATACAGTATCCGCCTTGACATTTTGTTATGCCGGTGGTATCATATATCGACATTGATGTGTCATATAGTGTCGAAAGATATTGAAAGATACAGAAAACAAGAACACGGAAATTCAAGAGGTGTTATGATGAACATGAACGAATCCGGAAGCGGTGCCGACAGCAGCGGCATCAGACCGAAAAAGATAAGGATATGGTTCACTGCCATACTGCTTGTGCTTGTGATGCTTATCTGCGCGGCGGTTGCGGTGCTGATGCCGCTGTATCAGGCGTACAGAAAAAGCCACATGGACGTTCCGATAGTGACAAGACCGGACGAGTCCTATACCCGCCCGCCGGAACCCACTTTTGACCCCGATCCCACGGTTCCCGATGATACGGACAGTACCGATCCTTCCGGCACGACCGAACCTCCCGTTACCGAGCCTGATGACACGGAGCCTGCGGATACCACTCACCCTCCGGTCAAGGTTCCCGGTATCTATAAGGTCGACAAGAAGGATCCGGATATTGAGAACATTCTCATTCTCGGAACCGACTCGCGCAATGTTCAGAAGGAGCGCGGGCGCAGCGACTCGATAATCGTTGCTTCGTTCAACAAGAGGACAAAGCAGGTCAAGCTGGTTTCCTTCCTCCGTGATACCTACATTCCGATTGAGGGACATGGTTGGAACCGGATAAATGCCGCATATGCGGTCGGCGGAGTTGCCCTCTGCGTGAACACGATAAACGACCTTTTCGGGCTGGAT
>FR891221.1:1298-9733 GCA_000433515.1 Candidatus Colimorpha enterica
AATTCGTGATAGTCAATTTCTCCGGCGCATCGACGTTTGTTGATGCCTGCGGCGGGGTTGACATGGCTCTTACGCAGAAGGAGATAAATTATCTTCTCAATCTGAAGGACGAATTCCCGCAGAACAGCGACGGTACCTATCATCTTGACGGCAAGGTCGCGCTTGACTATATGCGTATGCGCAAGATCGATTCCGATTTCGGGCGCACCGAGAGACAGAGAAAGACGATGATGGCGATATACAGTCAGGCAATGGCGAGAAAGGACGTCACACAGATGTACAATCTTGTCAGGGAAGGCTTCAACCTTGTAAAGACCAATCTGAAGCTGTCCGAGATGCTTGACCTTGCACAGAGCGTTATTTCGATGGGAAGCGAGCTCAATATCGGCTCGGAAAGCGTTCCGCCGAAAAGCACGAAAAAACTCATGTGGTCGAACAGGTATATCGACAGGAAGTCGGTTCTCTGGATCGATAATCTTGATGATGCAAAGAAGTACGTTGTCGGCATGATATACGGAAACTGATATAACAAACAGCAGAGACCGGAGCCGGAAGGCTGAGATCTCTGCTGTTTTTATCAGTTTTTTCTTCGGATTGCCTTTATCTTTGCCGCGATTTCAATGGCTGCGGTAACTGAAAGGAAGGCGAAGGAGAGCCATACGATGAGGTCGCCGACGCAGGAATACGGCGTTCTTTCGGTGCTGAAGGTGACATCTGCGGCGACGTAACCGTCAACAAGCGGCTCAAGATATGTCTTTATTTCTCCCTTTGCCGAGATGACGGAGGAGATTCCGGTATTTGCGGCGCGTACGAAGCATCTGCCGCTTTCGATGGCGCGGAGGACGGCATGACCGTTGTGCTGATATACCGCTGCGGAATCGCGGTACCATGAGTCGTTTGTTGACAGTATCATCAGGTTTGCCCCGTCGCGGACTGAGGAGAGGGTCAGGGTCTCGTAGATGGAATCGAAGCAGACAAGCCCGCCTATCTTTCCGTGCTCTGTTTCAAAAAGCTCCGACGAGGTGCCGGGGACAAGCGCGTCGCTGAACATATTCATTTCGGCGAGGAAGGGAAGAACGGCTTTTATCAGCCCCGGCATGGGGAGATATTCGCCGAAGGGGACAAGGTGACGCTTGCAGTATACGTTTTCGTCAACGCTTCCGTCGGGGTGAAAGAGGTAGATGGAGTTGTAGTTGTTCCCGTCCTTTGTATAGAACGCGCCGACGGCTATTGTTATTGATTTTTCCTTTGCAAGGCCTGAAATAATTCCGGCTGCATACGGGTTAAGGTTCAGGTAGGTCGTTATGACGGTCTCCGGCCAGACGACAAGCTCTGCCTGCTCTTCTTCAACCGCCCTTTCGGTCAGGGAGACGTAGATGCGCAGGGAGTTTTCAAGAGAATCGTCCGCCCATTTGTCGCCGGAGGCAATATTGCCCTGAATGCACGCGGCTTTTACAGTGTCGCCGTTTTCTTTGTATACCGAGAGCCGGACGACGCCGAAAACGAAATTCACTGCCACAATTCCCGCGGCGACGGCGGCACAGTATCCCGGCTTTTTCTCTGCACGGAGCTTCTTATATGACAGGGCGAGAAAGCCGTTTACCGTGACTATAAGAAATCCGGTGAAAAGCGAGCCGAGGAGCGAGGCACTCTGTATCGCGGGGAGAATTTTATATTGTGTTACGGCGAGCCTTGCCCACGGGACACCGAACCAGAACTGCGTCTGGAACCATTCCATCACGCACCAGAGGGCGGCGGCGATAAACGGTTCAAGAAGCGGCCTGTCCGAACGATACAGCTTACGGTAGAAGAACGGCACAAAGGCGGTTCCGATGCCCTGAAGCAGAGACAGACCGACCCACGCGGTGATTATCAGAAGGATGCTGACCCCGTTTGAAAAGCCGGCAAAGTCGAGGGGATAGAGGCAGGTGAACCAGTAATACACTGTGCCGTAGTAGCCGAGGGAGAAGACGAGGCCGTGCCTGTATGCGGATTTTTTTCTTTCGGCTGCAAGAAACAGCGGAATGAGCGATATCCACGGCAGGAAAAACAGGTATTCGCAGATGAGCGGAATTGCCGTCAGGATTCCTGCGGCAAACACTGCGGCATATGACAGCCAGCCGCGCTTTTTTGTTTTTTCAGAGCCTTCCAAGCGTTTCACCACCGTTCATGAAGTCGCGGACGAACCATATTCCGTCAGGCGGGAGCTTAAAGGTTTTTCCGTTCAGGTACGAGAGCATATCCCCGCCGCCGAATGTGAGGGAATAAGAGCAGAGCGCCTGATATTTATAACCGGCGTGTCTGTCGTCGCGGTTGATGCCGTATTTTCCGTCTCCGAGGAGAGGGTGTCCGACCGACGACAGGTGAGCGCGTATCTGGTGTGTTCTGCCGGTGAAAAGCTCGACCTCAAGAAGCGAAAGCCCGTCCTTTTCGGCAAGCACCCGGTAGCCGGTCTTTATGTCCTTTGAGCCGGGGATGCGCTTCCGGTACACGGTTACTGTGTTTCTGTCGCTGTCCTTTGTGATGTAGCCGGTAAGGATATCCGATTTTTTCTCCATGCTTCCGTGGACGGCGCAGAGGTATTTTTTTGTCAGCCTGCGTTCTTTTATCAGGCGGTTCAGCTCGCGGAGAGCGGCGGCGTTCTTTGCGGCGATGACGATTCCGGAGGTGTTCCGGTCGATTCTGTTGCAGAGTGCCGGGGCGAAGGACTGTTCCGACGACGGGTCGTACTCGCCCTTCTTATACAGGTACGCCTGTATCTGGGTTATCAGCGTGTTTGTGTCGTCTTTATCGTCGGAATGAACCTGAAGTCCGGCGGGCTTGTTGCAGAGGATGAGGTTTTCGTCCTCATAGACCACCGAAAAAGCCGGGGTGATGTGGCTGAGAAGTTTAGCCCGTGAGTCTGCCGCGCCGTCTCCGAAAAGCTCGTCCGGGAGGAAAAGCTGGACGGTGTCGCCCTCGCAGAGCATCTGATCAGGCTCGGCGCGCTTGCGGTTGACCTTTATCTTTTTGGTTCTTATTGATTTGTACATAAGCGACGGCGGCATGGCTTTTACCGCCTTTGACAGGAACTTGTCCAGCCGCTGTCCGGCGTCGTTTGTGCCGATCGTGAGAATTTTCATAAAACGTCCTTTTGCAGAACCGCCGCAGTTCCGTTTTCCGGAAGTGCGGCGGTATGGATTTCACGGATACGGGATATCAGCCTCTGTCGCGGAAGATCGGCTCTTCCTCCGGTGCCTCGTCCTCTTCTTCGCCGCGCTTCTTTGCGCCGACGTTGTCGCTGACGTAGTAGGGGTCGATCATGACCTCCTTTACCTTCGGGTATGCGGCGTAGATGCCCATGAAGCCGACGAGAGAGACGAGGATAAGCGTCGGCAGGATTATTCCGACCGGGAAGACGGTGATAAGCAGCCAGTAGTCGAAAAGCGCAACGGCTACCGCGCCGAGAAAGGCAACAATGTTCCGTCTGAATCCGAGTATTGCGAAAATGAAGGAATTTTTCAGTATCTTGTATATCGACAGGTCAAAGGTGACAAGCATAATATACATATAGTACCGCATCATCGTGTAGATCATTGCGACTATGACCATTACGCCGAGCATGAAGCCCATGACTGCCGAGACGCTTCCCGCGTAGAAGAAGAACAGGTCGTAGGCGATCACCAGAATAAAGAGCAGATCGATTATCCCGAGGAGCATACCCTGCTTCCAGTTGCGCTTTATCGAGTATTTTATGTCAGAGAAGAGCATCGACGGGTCGCCCTTCACGATATTTCTCATGACATAGGCGGTTGCGAGGTTGACGATGCCGAATGTGAGAAATACGAGAGCGGTGAGGCCGAAGAAAACATAGGTCGCGGTTGTCGGCAGGGATATTCTCGCCTGCGCGCCGTGGACGCCGAACAGAGCCGCGGATATCGGATTTGCGCCGCCTGCCGTCATTGCGCCGTAGAGCGGACCGAACATCGACGATGCGGGCGCGGTTGTGTTTACGTTGAGATTCTGGGTCAGGGCATACAGCCCGAAGAGTATCGGAAAATTGCCGAGGAAGGCAAAGACGTTCAGAGCGAACATCGTGTTGAAATTCCGCGAATAGAATTTGAAGAAATTCACGAAATTGCGCGGCTGGCGCGCCTCCTCCTTCGACAGTCCCTTTCCGCTTCCCTTGGGATTGAAGAATTCGTAGAGAAAGTGCCTTTTCTTTTTGTTATTCCGGTCTTTTTTGAGTTCAGCCAATTTATTTAACATCCTTTCATACCGGTCATGCCGGGAGGGGAAAATATACAGCGAAAAAATATATCGCGGTGCAGACCGCCGCCGTTATGACAGACAGCGACAGAAACGAGAAGAACACCGGCGCCGTCCCCTTTGCACGGAGTATCTCGGACGGATCGGGCGCGGCATAGCGCAGAGCGTTCCGGCAGAGTGCCGAGACGGTTCCGGCATAGGAGCATACCGCGGCGAAGGCAAGCAGGAACAGCAGCACCGCCGCGTGTGTGAACGGGTTCAGCCCGGAGGTGCAGTAGGATATCGCAAATATCCCGAGGCGCGCGCCGATGAGGAGAGATACCGTGATGCCGACCGCACAGGCGTAGAGCGTGAACGACGATATGAACAGTATCACAAGCGGGGTCAGAAATTCCGCTTCAAGCAGCAGCCATTCACGGAAGGACAGCTGTTCCGATACCGTGCTGTTTATGCCGGGGACAGCCTCGAGGCCGTATGCGAATTTCAGTGCCGCCGCGACCGATGCCCCGACAAGAAAGACTGCGAGGCAGAGAAGAGAACATTTCAGGTATTTTTTCAAAAATCATCACCGGAATATATATATGACGGCGACGGGCGGCAGATACCGGGGTTATAAAAAATATTCTACCATACAATATTGAATAAATCAACCGCGGGGCAAAAATTTTTTCGCGTTTCTTTGCCGCTTTACACAAACCTTACATTCATTTTACCGTATGTGTGGTGCAGGAAACGGTGCGCGGTGGTACAATAGTCTCAGAAAAAATGAAAGGGAGTAAACAGAAATGAAGAACACAATAAAGAAGATCGTATGTTTCGTGTCGGCGGGGCTTGCTGCGGCAGCCGTGTTCACCGGGTGCGGAGGAAAGAAGGCATTTGACGCTTCGAAGAACATCAGCGTCGTTGCACGTGAGGACGGAAGCGGAACAAAGTCGGCATTCATGGAGATCATTGGCCTCAAGGGCAAGGCGGACGTAAGCGGCGTTATCATTGCAACGGGAACCGCGGGTGTGCTTGCCGAGGTACGGAGCAATCCTCTTGCGGTGGCTTACGAGAGCCTCGGCTACGTTACCGACGACGTAAAGATGCTTAAAGTTGACGGAGTTGAGCCGACTGTTGAGAATATAAAGAACGGCACATACAGGATCGCCCGTCCGCTGAATGTGGTATATCAGGAAAAGACGGTTGCCGACGGCGTCTGCAAGGCATATCTTGAGTTCCTTCAGAGTGCCGATGCGCAGAAGATAATCACCGAAAAGGGTTATGTTTCGACCAGGGACGGTGCGCAGGAATACAAGATCCAGTCGGGTCTTACCGGTAAGATCGGCATCTCCGGAAGCACCTCGCTTCAGCCGCTTATGATCGAGCTTGCAAAGAAGTTTGAGTCGCTTCAGTCCGGTGTTACGGTCTCTGTCTCCGGCGGCGGAAGCGGAACCGGCTACAAGAATGCAAAGGAAGGCGTCAGTGAGTTCGGTATGATCTCCGAGACCTTCAATTCCGAAAAAGCCGACAACTGCACCTCCTATGAGGTCGCAAAGGACGGCATCGCGGTGATCGTCAACAAGGCGAACACAAATGACAACATCGCGCTTGACACGCTCAAGAGCATCTACAACTGCGAAGCCGGTGATTCCGCGGTGACAAAGTGGGATCAGGTAAGCAAGTAACAACAATAATCAAAACGGGTATCTGAAATGAAATCGGTATACGGTCCTGTCAGGACAAAAGAAAATGCAATGAGAGCGGTCTTCCTGTTCTGCGCCGTGTTCTCGGTACTCGCACTTACCGCGATAACGGTATTCCTGCTTGCGAGCGGGGTACCGTTCATCGCGAAAACGGGGGTCGGCAGATTCCTTCTCGGAACCGACTGGCAGCCGCTTTCGGACAATCCGGTTTACGGGATCTTCCCGATGATAGTGACAACGCTTTACGTGACGGCGCTTTCGGTGGTGACGGGGCTCGGGACCGGGCTTCTCACTGCGGTGTGTCTTTACAGGTTCTGTCCGAAAAAGCTTGTCTTGCCGATACGCCAGATGATAAACCTGCTTGCCGGCATTCCGTCAGTCATTTTCGGACTTTTCGGAATGACGGTCATTGTGCCGTTCATACGCGATTATCTCTCCCCGAACGGTGTCGGCTACGGAATCCTTTCCTCGTCGATAGTTCTCGGGATAATGGTTCTGCCGACGATCGTCAGCGTCAGCCTTGACGCCATGCAGGCGGTGCCGGAGAGCTATTACGAGGGCGCGCTTGCGCTCGGGGCGACAAAGGAGCAGGCAACATTCAGGATCATGCTCCCTGCCGCGAAGAGCGGGATACTTGCGGGCACGGTGCTGGCTGTCGGACGTGCGGTCGGCGAGACCATGGCGGTGATAATGGTCATCGGAGGAAGCCCGGAGATGCCGAAAAGCCTGTTCCAGAGTGTAAGGACTCTTACCGCGAACATTGCGATGGGTGCGATGGAGCTTTCGGGAGATTCGCTTTCGGCGCTTATCGCGACGGGCGTTGTGCTGTTCGTGTTCACGCTGGTTCTGAACGTCAGCTTTGCGGCAATGAAAAGGGATAAAACCGAAAAGGTCGGAAAGAGGGGCGGAAAATGAACCGGGGCAACAAAGAATTTATAAAAAAGCTTGATTCCGGGTTCTTCGTGTTTCTGAGGATCCTCTGCGTTGCGGCTGCCGGGCTTGCGGTCCTCAGTCTTGCTGCGGTGACGGTTTATGTGCTGATAAACGGTGTCGGGAAGCTGTCTCCGGAGCTGCTTTTCGGGGATTACTCCGAAACACCGTCGATACTTCCTGCGTTTGTCGGTACGCTTGAGCTTATCGCGGTATCGTGTCTGACCGCAATACCGATAGGCATCGGAAGCGCGATATTCCTCTCGGAATATACGGAGAAGAAGGGAAGGCTCGTAAAGATAATAAGGATAGCGACAGAGACGCTTGCCGGAATACCGAGCATTGTGTACGGGCTGTTCGGTTATCTTGTGTTTGTGGTTGCCCTCGGATGGGGGTACAGCATTGTCGGAGGCGGAATAACGCTTGCGGTCATGATACTTCCGGTCATCGTGCGGTCGGTGGAGGAGAGTCTGCTTGCCGTGCCGCAGTCGTACAGAGAGGGTTCTTATGCCCTCGGCGCCGGAAAGGTGAGGACGATATTCAGGGTAGTGCTTCCGTCGGCGGCGGACGGGATTGTTACCGCGGTGATACTTGCCGTCGGCAGGGTCGTTTCGGAGAGTGCGGTGCTTATACTGACGGTCGGAATGGTTGTGAACAAGCTGCCGGAGAGTCTTATGTCGCCGGGAACCAGCCTTGCGCTTGATATATATTTCTTCGCAAGCCACGGTTATCCCGATCAGGCGGCGGCGACGTCGGTGGTGCTGCTTGCGGTCATCGGTTTACTGAACCTGCTTGCCGCATGGCTCGGAAGAATGCTGAGAAAGTCAATGGGAGAAAGAAAATGAACGGTTCAAACGGATTTTCGGAAGGGAAAACAGACATCACTACGCGTGACTGCAATCTCTGGTACGGGGATTACCACGCACTTCACGATATAAACATCGAGATACCGGAAAAGAAGGTCACGGCGCTTATCGGACCGTCCGGATGCGGAAAATCGACGTTTCTCAAGATATTCAACCGGATGAACGACCTTGTCCCCGGCTGCCGCATAACCGGAGAATACCGCATCGGCGGGACGGATATCTTTGCAAAGGATACCGACATCAATCTTCTGCGGAAGAACGTCGGAATGGTATTCCAGAAGCCGAACCCGTTCCCGATGAGCATATATGACAACATCGCCTTTGCTCCGAGAACCTTCGGGGTGAGGAAAAAGTCGGAGCTTGACGAGATAGTTGAGACCTCTCTCCGCCGTGCAAGCATCTGGGACGAGGTCAAGGACCGGCTGAAAAAGAGCGCGCTCGGTATTTCCGGCGGTCAGCAGCAGAGGCTCTGCATAGCCCGTGCGCTTGCGGCTTATCCGAGGGTTCTGCTTATGGACGAGCCGACCTCGGCTCTCGACCCGATATCGACGGGAAAGATCGAGGAGCTTGTGGACAGCCTGAAAAAAGACATAACGATCCTTATAGTCACGCACAATATGCAGCAGGCTACGAGAATTGCCGACATGACGGCGTTCTTCCTGCTCGGCGACCTTGTGGAGTACGGCGGAACGGACAGAATATTCTC
>FR891221.1:9821-17486 GCA_000433515.1 Candidatus Colimorpha enterica
TGAAATTCGGGAGGGTTTATAGTATAATGAGTATCAGGAACAAATACGAAGAGGAGCTTAAGCGCGTTTTCGGAAAGCTGGTTGCAATGTGCCGCGCGACGGAGCAGGCGATCGACAGGTCGGTGACGGCTCTGCGCGACCGCAATGCCGCGCTTTCCCGCGAGGTGATGGAGGAGGACCGGAACATCGACAACATGGAGCGCGACATAGAGCAGGACTGTCTGAAAATCCTTCTGATGGAGCATCCGGTCGCAGGGGATTTCCGCGACGTTTCGGCGGCGCTGAAGATGATAACCGACCTTGAGAGGATCGCCGATCAGGCGGCGGATATTTCCGAAATCTCGCTTCAGTTCGGCGAGGACGAATTCATCAAGGAGCCGGAGCACATCCGGATGATGGCTACGCTTGCCATCGGGATGGTGAAGGATGGGGTCGACAGCTACATCAACCGCGATATCGAAACGGCAAAGTCACTTGACAGCCGCGACGACAGGGTCGATGAGCTGTTTGAGACGGTGAAATCCGATCTTATCGCGCTGATAAAGAAGGATCCGGCGAACGCGGATCAGGCTATACTCTTCATGATGATTGCAAAATATCTCGAACGCATAGGCGACCATGCCGTCAACATCGGCGAATGGGCGGAATATGCGGCAACGGGTCAGCACAAGCCCGGCTGAGATCCGGAAGGGGGAGCATTATGAGCGACAGGAGACTTATTTACGCGGTTGACGACGAGCTTTCGATAAGGGAGGTCTACCGCTATGCGATCGGCGGGGCGGGATTTGACATTCAGTGCTTTGAGAACGGAGAGGGACTTTTCACCGCGATAAATGCACAGCTGCCAGATCTTGTCCTGCTTGACATAATGCTTGACGGTGCCGACGGGTATGAGCTGCTGTCCGCGCTGAGAAGAAACCCTCTGACCGCCGATATACCCGTCATAATGGTCTCGGCAAAGGGTGAGGAGATCGACAAGGTGCGGGGGCTTGACCTCGGTGCCGACGATTATCTGGCAAAGCCCTTCGGGGTGCTGGAGCTTATCGCGAGGATAAACGCGAAGCTGAGAAAAACAAAGCCGGACGGGGTACTGACATATGCGGATATTGTTATGGACGGGGATTCGAGGAGTGTAACCGTTGCCGGGAAGCCGGTTTCGCTCACTCTTAAGGAATACAGCCTTCTGCGGCTGTTTCTTTCAAGTCCCGGAAAGGTTCTCGGAAGAGATCTGCTTCTCGACTCGGTGTGGGGAGTGAACTACGGTGAGACGAGGACGCTTGATATTCATATAGGGCAGCTGAGAAAGGAGCTTTCCGGTTCTGCGGCGTCGATACTTACGGTGCGCGGGGTCGGATATATGTTGAAATAATATGAAAAACCGGCTTATTCTGTTCAATGTAATAGTGACAGCCGCCGCACTGCTTGCGTTTTTCGGGTTCGGGATTCTTGTGACCGAGAGCCAGTATTACCGGCAGGCGGAGGAGAAGATAGCAGATGTTGCCGAAATATACCGGATGTCGTACCGCGACGCCGACGAGACCGTGAAGATGAGCACCGGAAACATCCGCGTCACGGTGATAGGCAGTGACGGAAACGTTATTGCGGACAGCGAATCGGTCGATGTTTCTTCCCTCGGAAACCATCTTGACAGGGAGGAGATAAAGGCGGCGCTTGACGGTCAGCCGAAAGCGGTCAGACGGAAGAGCGACACTCTCGGTCGGTCGATGGTCTATTATGCCGTGAAGGCTGATACCGCCGACGGGTATGTTTTCATCCGCGTTTCGGTTCCGGTTGACAGCGTGAACGGATATGTCATCGGGAGTCTGCCGCTTATGATATATGTTCTGTGCGGCGCGCTTCTGTGTTCGCTTTTTGCAAGCGCTGCGGTGGGGAACAGTGTTCTGAAGCCTCTGCGCATGATCAATGCGAACCTGCGCGAGGTCAGAGACGGCACGTACAAGCCGGTCGTTCCCTCGACCAATGACGACGAGATCAACAATATGCTGATTGACATAAACGGCATCAGCGAAAAGCTGAGCGAGACGATAAAATCATCGAACGACGACAGGGAGCGTCTCGGGTATATCCTGAACAATGTCTCCGACGGCATTGCGGTGCTTGACCGGAGCGGAAACATCACGATGATGAATAAGAACGCTTCCGACGTGTTCAGAATCTCGGGTGCAGAGGGACAGAATTACCGCGTCCTGACGGCGGATCCGGGGTTGACCGATGCGATATCAGGATGCCTTTCCGACAATACCGGCAGTGTTACGGAGTACAGTGACGACAGGGGAAGCACATACCTTGTCTCGGTGCGTTCTCTTGAGAGGGGCTTTGTGATAATCGTTCTCTCCGATATAACCGCCGTGAAAAACTCGGAGCATGAGAGAAGCGAATTCTTTGCAAACGCTTCTCACGAGCTGAAAACCCCGCTTACCGCGGTAAAGGGCTTCAACGACATGATCATGCTGAAGTCATCTGACGATACCGTCCGCGATTTCTCCGCAAGGGTGGATCGCGAGGTCAACCGGATGATCGGGCTGATAAACGATATGCTTGATCTGTCGCGTCTTGAGGAGAACCGCAAGCCGGACAGGGTGCCGGTTGATTTACGGAATGTCGCCGACGAGGTCGCGGAAACGCTTATGCAGCTTGCATCGGAGAAGCACATTGATCTTACCGTAACCGGAAATGCGTCGGTCATGGCTGAAAAGGAGCACATGACGGAGCTTATAAAGAACCTTGCCGAGAACGGTATACGTTACAACAATGCCGGAGGCTCGGTCAGGGTAACACTTTCCGATACTGCCGACGGGGCGGTGATCGATGTCCGCGACAACGGTATCGGGATAGAGGAAAAGTACCAGAGCAGGCTGTTCGAGAGGTTTTACCGCGTCAGCAAATCACGCTCGCGGGAGACCGGCGGCACGGGGCTTGGGCTTGCAATTGTGAAGCACATCTGCGGCATTTACGGCGCGTCGGTTTCTCTGACCTCAAAACCGGGGGTCGGGACAGACGTAAGGGTAACGTTTGAAAAATAGTAAATCTGTCGGTCATTACGGCAGACAGAAAAGAACCTTCCTTGGTGATATCACCAAGGAAGGTTCTTTGTCTATGTGTCAGATAAGATCGGTATATCCCATAAGGAAGCTGTCAACCTCCGCGGCGGCTTCTCTGCCCTCGGAGACTGCCCAGACGACAAGTGACTGCCCCCTTCTCATGTCTCCTGCGGTAAAGACCTTCGGGACTGACGTCCGGTGGTTTCCCTCGGAGGCGGGAAGGTTTCCGCGCGCGTCTCTTTCAAGCCCGAACGCGGTGCAGACGCTTTCCGATGCGCCGGTGAAGCCTGCGGCGATTATAAGTAAACCGCAGTCATGCGTTTTTTCGGTTCCGGGGATCTCCTTCATGACGGTTCTGCCGGTGGCTTCGTCTCTTGCCGCCTCAAGCGATACCGTTATGACCGCGGAAAGCCTGCCGCCCTCGCCTGAGATCAGCTTTTTAACGGTTGTCTGATAGATCCTCGGGTCGGAGCCGAAGAGGGCGATTGCCTCCTCCTGACCGTAATCGGTTTTGCAGACCCTCGGCCACTGCGGCCACGGGTTGTTTTCCGACCGGGTGTCGGGGAGCTTCGGCATCATTTCAAGCTGGATGACCGATCTGCAGCCGTGGCGTATGCAGGTGCCGACGCAGTCGTTTCCGGTGTCTCCGCCGCCGACAATTATCACGTCTTTGCCCTTTGCCGATATGTGGTTCCCGTCCTCAAGCCCGCCGTCAAGCAGGGCTTTTGTTGTCGATTTCAGAAAATCCACGGCAAAATACACGCCGTCGGCATCGCGTCCCTCGACTTTAAGGTCGCGGGGAGTGCCGGAGCCGCAGCAGAGGACGACCGCATCGTATTCCGAGGTCAGTTCCTTTGCCTTTTCGCCGTCAACGCGGCATCCGGTGACAAAGCCGACGCCCTCGTCCTCCATCAGCTTTATCCGGCGGAGGACGATTTTCTTGTCGAGCTTCATGTTCGGGATTCCGTACATCAGAAGCCCGCCGGGGCGGTCGGAGCTTTCAAAAACCGTGACAGAGTGTCCGCGCCGGTTCAGCATATCGGCGCAGGCAAGTCCGGAGGGACCGGAGCCGACGACCGCAACGCGCTTTCCGGAGCGTATTTCCGGTATTCTCGGTTTTATAAGACCCTTTTCAAAGCCGTTTTCGATTATGTAAAGCTCGTTGTCGCGGATTGTGAACGGGTCGCCGTACAGCCCGCAGGAGCAGGCGGCTTCGCAGAGCGCGGGGCAGACCCGACCGGTGAATTCCGGGAAGGATGAGGTTTTCAGCAGTCTTGCAAGCGCCTGTTCCGGGTTTTTCCGGAATATTTCGTCGTTCCACTCCGGAATGAGGTTGTGGAGCGGACATCCGGAGACTGCTCCGTTCAGCTTCATTGCCGACTGACAGAACGGAATGCCGCAGTTCATGCAGCGCGCACCCTGTTTTTCGCGCTCCTCCTGTGAGAGGCGCGGGTGAAACTCGTCGAAGCTCTTTATTCTTTCAAGCGGAGGGGCAGTGAGATTGTTCCTTCTGCCGTACTCCATGAATCCCGTCGGTTTTCCCATTTCAGTTGCCTCCCTTCTGCCCGGTGACGGCATAAAATGCGTCAAGCTCCGCTTCTTCGGGAGAGAGACCCTTTTCGGTGAACTGCGCGATTGCCGCAAGCATATTTCCGTAATCGACCGGTATTATCTTTTTGAAATCCGGCAGATATTTTCCGAAATCGGCAAGGATGCGTTTTCCTGTTGCCGACCCGGTTGCACTCGTGTGCGCCTCTATCATTGCGCGAAGCTCATCGGCGTCGTGCTTTTCGGTCACCTCCGTCATGCTGACAAGCGATTTGTTCAGCCGCTGATAGAAATCGTGACCGGTGTCGAGAACGTAGGCGATACCGCCGCTCATTCCGGCGGCGAAATTCTTTCCGGTGGGACCGAGGACGACAACCCTGCCGCCGGTCATGTACTCGCACCCGTGGTCGCCGACACCTTCGACGACGGCAACGGCACCGGAGTTTCTGACGCAGAACCTCTCGCCCGCCATGCCGTTTATGTATGCCTGACCGGAGGTTGCGCCGTAAAGCGCGACGTTTCCGATGATTATGTTCTTTTCCGGCTCAAACCTGCTGCCCTTCGGGGGATAAACTATCAGCTTTCCGCCGGAGAGCCCCTTCCCGAGGTAATCGTTGCTGTCGCCCTCAAGTCTTACCGTCACGCCCTTCGGGATGAACGCACCGAAGGACTGCCCGCCGCCTCCGCGGCAGTTCAGGGTAAACGTGTCATCGGCAAGCCTTCCGTGCCATTTTGCCGTTACCTCGGAGCCGAACAGGGTGCCGAGCGTGCGGTTCGTGCTTGAAACGTCAAGCGTCATCGAGTGCGGCTTGCCGGAGGCGATGTATTTTCTGAATTCCGGGATGATCTTTGCCATGTCAAGCGTCTTTTCAAGCCCGAAATCAAAGACGTTTTCGGGGTCGAAACGCTGTTTCCCGTCGGAGGGGACCTCGGAGAGTATCTGCGAAAGATCAACGGTTCCGGCGCGCTTTGTGTACTTCTTTTCCCGCACCTTCAGGTAATCGGTGTGACCGACAAGCTCCGAAACCGTGCGGACGCCGAGCTTTGCCATGATCTCTCTCAGCTCCTCGGCGATGAAGAGCATGAAATTCATGACGTATTCCGGCTTTCCGCAGAAGCGTTTTCTGAGCTCGGGATTCTGCGTCGCGATCCCTGCGGGGCAGGTGTCAAGGTTGCAGACGCGCATCATGAGACAGCCCATCGAGATCAGGGGCGCCGTCGCAAAGCCGAATTCCTCCGCGCCGAGCATTGCCGCGATGGCAACGTCACGACCGGTCATCAGCTTTCCGTCGGTCTCAAGTATGACGCGTGAGCGCAGACCGTTCTTTATCAGCGTCTTGTGCGCCTCGGCAAGTCCCAGCTCCCACGGAAGCCCGGCATGGTGTATCGAGCTCTGCGGCGCGGCGCCGGTTCCTCCGTCGTAGCCGGAGATGAGGACGACCTGCGCTCCCGCCTTTGCCACTCCTGCTGCAATCGTTCCGACTCCCGCCTCCGATACCAGCTTGACCGATATCCTTGCGCTGCGGTTTGCGTTTTTGAGGTCGTATATCAGCTGTGCCAGATCCTCTATCGAGTAAATATCGTGGTGCGGCGGCGGGGAGATGAGCGACACACCGGGGGTGGAGCAGCGGGTCTTTGCGATCCACGGATAGACCTTCTTTCCCGGCAGATGACCGCCCTCGCCCGGCTTTGCGCCCTGAGCCATTTTTATCTGGATTTCCTTTGCGCTGAGCAGGTATTCTTCCGTGACGCCGAAACGCCCGGAGGCGACCTGCTTTATTGCGCTGTTTTTCTCTGTCCCGAATCTTTCGGGATTTTCGCCGCCCTCGCCGGTGTTGGATTTGCCGCCGAGGCGGTTCATAGCTATTGCCATGCACTCATGCGCCTCTTCCGATATGGAGCCGTATGACATAGCACCTGTCTTGAAGCGCTTCACTATCTCCGATGCCGGCTCGACCTCGTCGGGGGATATCGGAGTCCGGTCTTCAAACCTGAAATCGATAAGCCCGCGCAGGGTGTGGGGCTTTCTTTCGTCATCGACCATGTCGGAATATTCCCTGAAGCGCTTATAGTCCCCGGTGCGGGTCGCCTCGCGGAGGGCGATAAGCGTTTCCGGGCTGTACATATGGTCTTCCTTGTCGGCGCCTGAGCGGAGCTTGTGTCTGCCGACGCTGTCAAGAGTTGTGTCGGTGCCGAGCCCGAGCGGGTCAAAGGCATGGCTGTGCNNNGGGTCAAAGGCATGGCTGTGCCGCCATTCAACGCCCTCTCCGATCTCCTCAAGCCCGATGCCGCCGACAAGGCTGACGGTGTTGGTGAAATACTTGTCGATGACGTCCTGTCTTATGCCGACAGCCTCGAATATCTGCGACGACTGGTACGACTGAACGGTCGAAACGCCCATTTTGGAGGCTATCTTCACGATTCCGTGAAGAACGGCGGAATTGTAGTCGTTTATAGCAGCGGTAGGGTCTTTGTCAAGCATTCCGCGGTCGATAAGCTCTTCTATGCACTCCTGTGCGAGATACGGATTGACCGCCCGTGCGCCGTAGCCGAGAAGCGCGGCAAACTGATGCACGTCGCGCGGCTCTCCGCTTTCAAGGACAAGCGAGACCGCGGTGCGCTTCTTTGTCCTGACAAGATACTGCTCCATTGCCGAAACGGCAAGGAGTGAGGGGATGGCGACGTGGTTCTCGTCCACTCCGCGGTCGGAGAGGATTATTATGTTTGCGCCGTTGCGGTATGCTCTGTCGCAGGCGACAAAAAGATGGTCAAGCGCGCGCTCAAGCGACGTGTTTTTGTAGTAGAGAAGCGAAACCGTCTCGCACTTGAAGCCGGGGCGGTTTATCGCCTTTATCTTCATTAAGTCAACCGACGTGAGTATCGGGTTGTGTATCTGAAGCACACGGCAGTTTGCCGCAGCCTCATCGAGCAGGTTTCCGTCGGAGCCTATGTAGACCGACGTGTCGGTCACGATCTCCTCGCGTATCGCGTCGATAGGCGGGTTTGTGACCTGCGCGAAAAGCTGCTTGAAATAGTTGAACAGCGGCTGGTGCTT
>FR891221.1:17568-22909 GCA_000433515.1 Candidatus Colimorpha enterica
GAGCCGTTTTTCGCCATCGGAAGGATCGCGTCCTTGATGTCCTCGTATGTGTAACCGAAGACCTTGTAAAGCCTGTCGCGTTCGTCCTGTGAGTGGTTTTCGACCTTGTGATTGGGGATGGGAAGCTCCTTCAGCCTGACAAGGTTCATGTCAAGCCATTCGCCGTAGGGACGGCGGGCGGAATAGTATTCCTTGCACTCCTCATCCGGGATCAGCTTCTTTTTTACGGTATCGACAAGCAGCATCCTGCCGGGCTCAAGTCGGCTCTTCTTCACGATTTTCTCAGCCGGAATGTCGAGGACCCCGACCTCGGAGGACAGGATGAGCATATTGTCGTCGGTTATGTAATATCTTGACGGGCGCAGACCGTTTCTGTCAAGCACCGCGCCGAGGGTGTCGCCGTCGGAGAAAATGATAGCGGCGGGACCGTCCCACGGCTCCATCATGGTTGAATAGTAGTGGTAGAAATCGCGCTTTTCGCGGGTGATGTTCCGGTCGTTTCTCCACGGCTCCGGAATGGTTATCATAACGGCAAGCGGAAGCTCAAGCCCGTTCATGACAAGGAATTCAAGCGTGTTGTCAAGCATTGCCGAGTCGGAACCCGCGGTATTGACGACGGGAAGTATCTTGTCCATGTCCTCGTCGCTGAAAATGCGGCTCTTCATTGTCTCCTCGCGGGCAAGCATACGGTCAACGTTTCCGCGGATCGTGTTTATCTCGCCGTTGTGGAGGATGAAGCGGTTGGGGTGGGCGCGCTCCCAGCTCGGTGTTGTGTTTGTCGAGAAACGGGAATGAACGGTGGCAATGGCACAGGCATAATCCGGGTCGCGCAGGTCGGGATAGAACGCGCGGAGCTGACCGACAAGGAACATTCCCTTGTAGACAACGGTGCGCGACGAGAGCGACGAAACATAGGTGTTGTCGTTGCTCTGCTCGAACACCCGGCGGACAAGATACAGCCGTCTGTCAAAATCAAGCCCCCTGTTCACGCCCTCCGGTCTGCCGAGAAAGCACTGCATTATATAGGGCATACATTCCCGTGCGCGTTTGCCGAGGATATCGCTCTCAACCGGTACATCGCGCCAGCCGAGGAAGGGAACACCCTCCTTTGCCGCGATTATTTCGAACATTTTCTTCGCCTGACCGCGCTTCAGCGTGTCCTGCGGGAAGAAGAACATTCCGATGCCGTAATCGCGTTCGCCGCCGATTCCGATCCCCAGCTTCGCCGCCGCCTTTGCGAAAAATGCGTGCGGTATCTGGGTGAGTATGCCGACTCCGTCGCCGGTCTCGCCGTCGGCGTCTTTTCCTGCGCGGTGCTCGAGCTTTTCAACTATCGAAAGCGCGCGGTCAACTGTTTCGCGGCTCTTTTTTCCGTCTATGCTGACAACGGCGCCGATACCGCAGGCATCATGTTCGGCATCTTCTGCGAAAAGTCTTTGTTTGGGTGTAACCATGACATGGATTCCTTTCCTGCGCCTGCAAATACCGGATGCGGTCTTTCTTACAGGCTGTCAAGCTCCTTCATCCACACTGCGAACGACGCATCGGACGGCATACGCAGATCCCCGCGCGGGGAGAGCGTCACGGTTCCGACCTTCGGTCCGTCTGGCATACAGGAGCGTTTGAACTGCTGGATGAAGAAGCGTCTGACGAACGTTTTCAGCCAGTGAAGTATTGTATCGTCGGTATAAGCCCCGGCGTAGGCGTATTTTGCAAGTCTGAATATCTTTGCGGGAGACGAGCCGAAGCGCATCATGTGATACAGGAAGAAATCATGAAGCTCGTACGGCCCCACAAGATCCTCTGTTTTCTGGGCGATCTCACCGTTTTCCTTTGCCGGAAGAAGCTCCGGGGAGACGGGAGTATCAAGGATATCGTACAGCACCCCGGCAAGCGCCCCGCCGCTTTTTTCCGCCTCGTATCTCACGATATAGCGGACAAGCGTTTTCGGGACAGAGGTGTTAACGCCGTACATCGACATATGGTCGCCGTTGTAGGTCGCCCAGCCGAGGGCAAGCTCCGAAAGATCTCCCGTCCCGATGACGAGCCCGCCGGTCTTGTTGGCAATGTCCATCAGCACCTGGGTTCTCTCACGCGCCTGACAGTTTTCGTACGTCACGTCAAGAATGCTCTCGTCATGCCCGATGTCGGCAAAGTGCTGCCTTACCGCCGCCGTGATGTTTATCTCCGACACCGAGACGCCAAGCTCCTCGCAGAGCCTGACCGCATTCGATTTCGTGCGCTTTGTGGTGCCGAAGCAGGGCATTGTCACTGCCTTTATGTCGTGCCTGTCGCGGCCGAGAATGTCCATCGCGCGGACGGCGACAAGAAGGGCAAGAGTGCTGTCAAGCCCGCCGGAAATCCCGATGACGGCGGTTTTTGCCCGCGCGTGCTCAAGGCGCTTTTTCAGACCGTATGACTGGATTCTGAGTATCGCCCCGGCGCGCTCGTTTATCTGCGCGTCATGCGGCGGGACGAACGGGTTGCGGTCGAAATGCCGGGTCAGCTCGGTTTCACGTATCTCCTGCGGGAATATGACCTCATATCCTCCGGGGACAACGTCATAGGTGGTTATCCTGTGGCGCTCGTGCGTAAGGCGGGCAACGTCGATCTCGCTGACTATAAGACCGTTTTCCTCAAACGGGCGGTTTTCGGCAAGCAGAGTCCCGTTTTCCGCGATTATATGGTGGTTCGAGAACACCATATCCTGCGTCGATTCCGAAGGTGCCGCGTTGCTGTACACATATCCGCAGGCAAGCCGCGCCGAGGTCGAGGAGACGAGCAGCCGCCTGTAGCCCTCTTTTCCGATCACCTCATCAGAGGCGGAGGGGTTGCAGATTATGTTCGCACCGGAAGCGGTGAGCCTTTCGCACGGCGGGCAGGGAACCCACAGATCCTCGCATATTTCAATGCCGAAGCTGTAATCCCGAAGCGCCCCGTGCCGGAATACGATCCCGTTTCCGAACGGAACGTCCTGACCGCAGAGCTTCACGGTGCGGACATCGTCTCCGAGAATCTTTCCGGACGAGAACTGGCGCGCCTCGTAAAATTCTCCGTAGCCCGGAATATATGTTTTCGGAACCAGCCCGAGGATCCTTCCGCCGTGTATGACCGCCGCGCAGTTGAACAGCTTTCCGAGGTAACGGAACGGAAGCCCCAGAACCGTTACCGGATAAGCTCCGGCAGTGTCGGCGCAGATCTTCTCAAGCGAAGGTTCAACCGAATCAAGAAGCGCATCGGAAAGGAACAGATCTCCGCAGGTGTACCCGGTCAGGCACAGCTCCGGAAGGACAAGAAGGTTTACACCGCTCCTGTCCGCTTCGGATATCCTTTCGGTTATGCGTCCGGCATTTGATAATGTGTCGGCAACGGTTATCCCTACCGAGCCTGCCGCGGTTTTAATAAAGCCCTGTTTCATGGTATTCAGATTTCCGCTTTTTCGCGGAAAAGTCCTTTCGTGCAAATATTACTTTTAATATATATTATACACGCAGAACGCCGTCATTACAAGCCCCGTAACGGTCGTTTTTTGTCATTTTCCGCTGTCGCCGTAGTTTGAAAGCACGCGGGCTGACGGGTCTTTTACGTCACAGCCCCTCCAGCTTTTGTTCGGCATCCAGAAATCCGCGACCATTTCCGCCTGTCCGGGGTAATATTCCTCGAATATCTCGCGGTAAAGGAGCGATTCCTTTGTGAACGGACGGGCGAAATCATACTTTGCCGATTTTTTCTCAAAGTCGGCGTCAGAGTATACCCTTCCGGCATATTCCTTGAGATAATCGACCATAGAGTGACCGACCGCATCGGAAAAAGCGGCTTTTTCGCGCATCAGAATGTCCTCCGGAAGAAGATCGCCGATGAAAGCGCGGCGGAGCAGGTATTTTCCCTTGCCGTAGCGGTTCATCTTCATCTCCGGGTCAATGCTCATGACGTATGACACAAAATCAATGTCGCCGAACGGCACGCGCGCCTCAAGAGAGTTTGACGAAATGCACCTGTCGGCGCGGAGAACGTCGTACATATAAAGCTCGCGGATGCGCTTTTCGGCTTCCTTCTGGAATTCCTCCGCCGACGGCGCGAAATCCGTGTATTTGTAGCCGAAAAGCTCATCGGATATCTCCCCTGTCAGAAGAACCCGTATGTCGGTGTTTTCGTGGATGTACTTACAGACAAGATACATTCCCACCGACGCGCGGATCGTCGTTATATCGTATGTGCCGAGGACCGATATGACCTTCGGAAGCGCCGCAATGACGTCGTCCTTCGAGATTATGACCTCCGTGTGGTCGCTTCCGATGTAGTCGGCGACCTCTTTCGCGTATTTCAGGTCGATAGCGTCGCCGCTCATGCCGATGGCAAAGGTCTTTATCGGCTTTTTCAGAAGCCGCGCCGATACCGCGCAGACAAGCGATGAGTCAAGCCCGCCGCTCAGCAGGAACCCGACCGGAGCATCCGCGTCAAGCCGTTTTTCGATCCCGGCAATCAGTTTGTTCTTTATGTTGAGACATACGGTGTCGATGTCGTCGTGAATATATGTATCCGCCTTCGATATGTCCCGGTAGCGGATGAATTTTCCGCCGGCATAGTAATGTCCGGGAGGGAAGGGAATGACCTTTTTGCAAAGCGGAACAAGGTTCTTTGCCTCGCTTGCGAAGATTATCGCCCCCTCGGAGTCGTAGCCGCAGAACAGCGGACGGATCCCTATCGGATCGCGCGCGGCGATGAATTCCTTCTTTTCGCCGTCATAGATTATCATGGCAAATTCCGCGTCGAGCTTTTCAAACATCCCGACACCGTATTCACGGTAGAGCGGGAGAAGTATCTCGCAGTCGGAGTCGCCGGCAAAAACATAGCCCTTCCTTTCAAGCTCCTTTTTCACCGGTCTGAAGCCGTATATCTCGCCGTTGCAGACAAGACGGTCGCCGCCCAGCGCAAAAGGCTGCATCCCCTCCGGGGTAAGCCCCATTATCGCCAGACGCTGAAATCCCATAAAGCCCTTTTCAAGCGGAATGAACCGCATATCGTCGGGACCTCTCGACGTTGTTTTGAGAAAAGCCTCGCGAAGCTCCTTTTCCGGAATTGCTTTTCCGGAGTAACCGAATATCGAACACATAGTACAGTACCTCATCAATAAAATAACAGCGCACAGCTCACCCGGGAAACAGCTTTTGTTTCTCATAATAGGGCGAAGCTGTGCGCTCGCGGTACCACCTATTTTGGTTCTCACGGGAATCGGCGATTATCGCAATTCCTTTCCCTTTGACGGGGGAGTCCGGCTCTCTTACTTGCCTTGAAACGGCTTTCTGTTCGCTGCTCGGGAGTGTTCTTTCACGCGGTGGAG
>FR891222.1:0-1039 GCA_000433515.1 Candidatus Colimorpha enterica
ACCGGCGTAGTCGGCACCTTCACCGAAGCCAGCGGCACTGCAAACGACAACGTTCTGAACCTTGCCACAGCAGAAGGCACAGAGGTTGCGAACGCTCCCACCGCTACCGCAAACTTCGGCATCAGCGGTGCGGCAATCGACGCAGACAAAACCCTCGGCACCATCACCGTAGCCATTGCAAAGGCTGAGTAATTCCACTTAGTTCTTGTCAAGGCAGGGCGACCTGCTCTTCCTTGACCTATGCCCAAAGGGTAACGGTAATAATTCGGAAAGGATAAAACGCTTATGAAGAAAATTTGCACATTTTTTCTCACAATGGTATTGGTGCTCTCTCTTTCTATGACGGCATTTGCTATGCAAATATTTGTGAAACCAATCGACGCCGGAACTACATATACCATCGAGGTAGAATCAGGCGATTCGATAGAAGCTGTTAAGGGAAAGATAGAGGAAAAAACGGGGATTCCGTCTGTTCAGCAAAGATTGCTTTTTGCAGGCAAAGAGCTTGATGACGGCAAAACGCTTGCTGATTACAATATCCAAAAAGAAAGTACATTGCATCTTTCTTTAATTCCCTCACTTACTGAAAGTCCCTCTGCCGGAAATGGAAAAGGAAAATATAATATTGAGATATCCGGCACCTACACTCCCGGCGCGGCGGCGGACGAAATAATCTCCGCAGACATTGCTTGGGATGCTATGGACTTCACCTACACAGGCGCATCGCAGGGTACATGGAACCCTGCAAACCACACCTATGAAGGCGCAACAGAGGGCAGTTGGTCAGATAACACCCCTTCCATCACCGTCACTAATCACTCTAATGTCGCTATAAACGCTACATTAGACTTTACCCCTGCTGTTGACGGCGTGATCGGCACCTTCACTGAAACCAGCGGCACCGAAAACGACAACGTTCTTGAACTTGCCACAGCAGAAGGCACAGAGGTTGCGAATGCTCCCACCGCAACCGCAAACTTCGGCATCAGCGGTGCGGCAATCGACGCAGACAAAACCCTCGGCACCATCACCGTGACCA
>FR891222.1:1084-1315 GCA_000433515.1 Candidatus Colimorpha enterica
GGCGGCGAAACTGCCACCGTCGCAACCACCTTTGCGGAGCTGCAGGCGGCAGTCAACAACGGCAACATCGTCTTGGCAAGCGATGTCTCCGTTGACACCCCCTATCTGGTTATACAGAAGGACGTTTCCATCGACTTCAACGGCAACACCCTGAGGGGCTCTATTATGAGCAGCGGCAACATCGGCGATTCCCCCAACAATCTCGTGCTGCGCGACACCAATAACAACGGC
>FR891222.1:1336-9967 GCA_000433515.1 Candidatus Colimorpha enterica
CACCAATAACAACGGCGGTTACAGCATTGACAGTGAAATCTACGAGATAGAAAACGGCCATGGGCAGGCTGCGGCTATCATAGCGAGCCATACCACCGTCACCATCGAGAGCGGCAAGTATACCAACGACAATGCCGTGATCTTCTGCCAGACTTTTGATCCCAACCATGTGAGCGTAAAGATCAACGGCGGTACCTTTGACGGTAAGGGCGCTGCCAGCGTTATTGTCAACCTCTCCGGCAATGTGATCATCAACGACGGCGAATTCAATGCGTATCATGACGGCGAGCGTTACGGTGCATGCGTTCAAGTCGAACCCTACATTCCCAATGTACCCTCCATCACCACCATCAACGGCGGCACCTTTAACGCCGATAAGTCCATCTTCTATGTAAACGTGAACACCAATTACATCCAGAAGATCATCGTCAACGGCGGTACCTTCAACGTGGCTGAGGGCGGTAGCTTGATCGAGGTCTCTTCCGGCAATGCCAGCGATTACCTGACCATCACCGGCGGTACCTTCAATGTGGATCCCACCGCATATGTGGATACAAACACATACACCGTGACCGATAACGGCGACGGCACATGGACGGTTGCCGAGAAATAATGCAAGGAGCATAACTACACTTGGTTCTTGTCAAGGCAGGGTAACCTGCCCTGCCTTGACCTTTCCTATATGGGCATAGTCAAGCCCTGTGCCTATATAGGAGAGCAATAGAAATGCAAAAAGCGAGGAAAATATATTGAGTATAAAGGCAAATTCTAAAAAGAATAATGATTATACCGTGCCTATCCTCTTTGGTGTGTTTGCCGTGCTTATGGTTGTCATGATTACGGCGCTGTGCATTCCGAAAACGCCGGAATTTGTACCGCCCGCCTTTGAAGCCGCCGCCGTCCAAGGTACGCCGGAGGTAGAAGAAAGCATGGGCTACACCGAGCTTTACAAGGAGGGTATGGCGTACCGTGTTTCCGTTTGCGGTGTGCCGACCGTTGACGGACAGGATCTGACTGTCTACTTTACCAACACCGAGGGCAACGAAAAATACCTCAAGCTGCGTGTGCTGGATACGGACGGCAACATTTTGGGCGAAACGGGACTTCTTAACCCCGGCGAATATGTAAAGACCGTAACGCTGACAAAAACACTTGCCGCAGGCGAGAATTTGAAACTGAAAATCATGGGATATGAGCCGGAAACCTACGAAAGCGCAGGCTCCGTGTCCTTGAATGTTACTGTGGGAGGAATAAGTGAATGAAAAGGTACTCACTATTAAAAAAGGTTATAACGGCTATGTCCGCAGCGGTGCTTGTGCTCTCCTGCGGGATGACCGCCTTTGCCGCCGAAGCAAATCTGAACACCGACAAAGAGCAAAAAGACATCGGTGTGTATGTGAAGTATGTGGATAATACCGTGTGGAACACGGTTCCGACAGATGAGGACGGCGAAGGCTCGGCTACCCTGCCGGACGGCACGGAAGTCGGGATAAGCGACGCGGATAAAACCAAAGGCCGGCTTGTAATTGATCCTATCACGGATAAGGAAGCGCTTGATTGGATAAGCAGCTTAACAGACGGCAAAGTGAAAACTCCGCAGGGGTTCCACATCTATTATCTTGATAATAACGGCAACATAACCAATGCCGACGGCATATCGGTGTCAATGAAGCCGGGAGATACACTGCAAAATCCCGTTGTCTATTCTCTGAAATCCGACGGCAGTATGGAGCTGCTTTCAGCCGATGCGAAAAACGGTACGATAACCTTTACCACAGACGGCAGTCCGTATTATGTTCTCGGTGAAAAGGACGGCGGCACTCCGTCTGATCCGGACAACCCCCCCCAGACCGGAGATGACAGCCATATGGCATTGTGGATTGCAGTTCTCTTTGTGAGCGGAGCAGGCGTAATCGGAACAACTGTTTACGGTAAGAAGAAAAGAGCGAAATAAAATCATATCAGTGTGCTTATCACACTTACAACAGTCCCTCCTGTCAGATACAAACTGACAGGGGGATTTGTTATGGGAAAATTCTACTTTTATCATACTTTGCTATATTCACTATATTCCCGCATACAAAAAAGATGGCTGCTCGTTTGAGTAGTCGGTACTGTCAATAGTTTTTCGCAAATTCGTCTCTGAAAAAATGAAGTATACGCCGATACTCCGGCGATGGAGCGGCTACGCTCCGCTTAATTGCCGTGGAGCATATGCCGGAGGCGGTGTCAAGGGCGGCGAAGCCGTTCATCTTGACCCTTGACTCCGTCGGCGGCATATGCTATCTGTCTGCTGTACTTATGCCACTTCTGTTGAGACTTCCGTCAAATATTTCATACAAAGATACCGCTTTGATCCCCACTCCTTCCCCGAAACATACCGCAGTCTGGCACAGACCAGCATCAGAGCAGTCTTTCCATCAGGGAATGTACCAACGACTCTTGTTCTGCGTCGTATCTCACGGTTCATCCGTTCAATGACATTGTTTGTCCGGATCTTCAGCCAGTGCTGTGACGGGAAATCCATGTAGGTCAAGGTTTCTTCGATGCCATCCTCCACCTTTTTGGCTGCCTCATTCAGCCGCATGGAACGCAGCTTTTCTGCGACGTCACGTGCTTTCTTACGTGCGGCCCCTTTGCTCTCCTGTGCGTGGATCGCCTTGAGCATCCGTGTGACCTCGCGCATATGTTTTCTTGGAGTAACGGAAAAAACGTTACGGTAGAAATGCACGGTACAACGCTGGTATTTCGCCTCCGGAAAAACTTCTGCCACGGCGTTGCACATGCCGAGGCATTTGTCTCCGACAATGAGTTTGACGCCGTAAAGCCCGCGTTCTTTCAGCCATACAAAGAAGTTTTTCCAGCTTTCGGCATCCTCCTTCATACCTTCCGCCGCACCGATGATCTCACGGTAACCGTCCTCGTCAACGCCTATGGCTACAAGGATACTGACATTTTCAAACTCACCGCCCCAGTTGCGCTTGAGGTAAATTCCGTTTACATAGACATATGGATACTTGCCGGACAGCTTGCGGTTTCGCCATTCCTCAATGTGCACATAGGCTTTCTGATTCAGATTGCTGATCGTGGACGCCTGACACGCGGCTCCCCCATAGAGCCTCCGAAATATCCTCTACTCGACGTACAGATACGCCTGCTAGATACATCTCGATCAGCGCTTCCTCGACCGAGCTTTCCCGGCGCCGATAACGCTCGATGATCGCTGTTTCGAACGATACTCCCTTCAGCTTCGGTACTTCAAGGCGCACCTCTCCGGAGGTCGTGGTCAGTTTTCGATTGTAATGCCCCGAACGGTATCCCTGACGCGCCTCTGTGCGCTCATATTTTGCTGCGCTCGTCAGTTCTTCGGCTTCTTTGTTCAACAGCTCATTCAGTGTTTCCTCCACACTGGTTCGAACCAATTCTTTCAATTCACTCTTGATACTTTCCTCGTTTAGCTGTATAATGGGTTTGGACATGTTCAATTCTCCTTTCGAATGTTTGTTGTGGTTACTTCATTCTACCAGAGTTTTTTGAGCATGTCTACCTTTTTGCTCTTTTTTCAATTTGCGAAAAATATTATACCTTATCTTGTGTGACATTATGTTTTTAAGGCTGAAATCACAAAAAACCATATGCAAATCATCAGAATTCAGAGATAATAGGTCTTGTTGTCACGTCAAAAAAAGCCTGTTTTGGTGTAAGACCAAAACAGGCTTTTTCAACGGGTGAGCATTCAAAGAAGCAAATCATTCTCTGAATGCTCTTGTGGCCACATATCAAATCCGGTCTGCATTTTCATGTGATTTGCAGAGGATCGTATCCGCATGACTTTGCTAAAGGAAGGTTTTTATTTTGTCAGGATTTTTTTCTTGATCAGCAAAAGCAGCAGTACGACATTGCCGAGCAAGGAAAAGCTTCCGATGCACAGCCCGACAATGGTAATGATCCGGACGATATCCGTCGCTTCCCGCTGGGTGCTGTCGACAGTATTCAGCGTCTGAATAGCGGTGTTGTTGATCTCGTCCTGCTTCGCAATCTGCGCCTTCAAAGCATCAAGCTCGGCATGCAGAGCGTCAAAATCCTCCTTATGCTGGGCGTTCAGCTCCTCAAGCTTTTGAGACAGACCGTCAATATCTTTCTTGAGCATCTCGTCTGCCAGCTTGTAGGCGGCATCCAAAGCGGAGTTCAGCGTATCGATTTTGCTGTTGAGCGCCTCCTTATCTTCCTTCATGGCGCTCTCCAGTTCTTTCTTGGCGGCACTCAAATCGGCTTGAACCTTTTCGATGGTTGCCAGCAACGTCGCGTCTGCTTCAATCATCGTCTGCTCCAAAGCGTCATGCTTGTCGGACAGGGAGTCGATATCCGCTTTCAAGAGGGTATCCGCGTTGGTATAAGCCTCCGTCAGGTCAGCGATGGCTTGCTCCAGTGATTCATCGGTGGCTTGACGCAGGTTTTCAATGGTTTGGGACAGTTCCTCTTTGACCTGGTCAATGGCTTCCTGCAGCGCGTCGTCCGCTTCGTTCATTGTCTGTTCCAAATCGTCAAGCTTTCCGGACAGGGTGTCGATATTCGCTTTCAAGAGGGCATCTGCGGCGATATAGGCGCTCGTCAGGTCGGCGATGGCGGAATCGGTGTCCTGGCTCAGTTTTTCGATGGCGGCGGTCAGGTCCGCATTGACCTTGTCGATGGATTCCTGCAGTGCTTCATCTGCTTCTGCCATAGCGGCGCTCAGAGCTTCCTGCGCAGCTTCCAGATCATCATCCATCTGAGATTTCAGTGCCTCGTCGGCTGCCTGATAAGCCTCGGTAAGATCAGCGATCGCAGCGGCGAGGTCGGCGTCCTGTCCCTCAAGCGCTGTTTCAAGATCGGCGATACTATCCTTCAGCTCCTGTATCAGAGCTTTGACCTCCTTGTCGCTCATGGCAAACAGGCAGAATACTTCGTTGGAGGGCATACCTCTCGTACCTCCAATACCTCCCATCATCGCGTCTTCGCGATAAGGGATGACCGTAAACGTGGCGCCCGTCGCTGAATACCCGCTGACATCAATGGTAATCGAGCGTTCCACATTATCGCCATTGGGGCCATAATTGTTTGAACAAGCCCCAACATATCTATCATGCAGGTCGTCATACGCATAGAAATGTGTAGTTACCATCCGTCCCGGATCTGCAGACGGAGCAGTAAAGGTAAGGGTGACCTTGCCGTTTGAGTAGGATGCCTTCAGGTCGTCAACAGGCTTGGGCAGGTCCCTCTGATCCTTGACGGCATAACCCACAAAGGGAACTCCCTTAAACAGGTCGTCGGTCTTCCAGCCGATCAGCTTCCAGTTAAAGCCGTAGTCGGTCAGATCGGGACTGAGGTTCTGAACCGTACCTGATGTTTCGGTGCTGGTCATGGACGCCGTGGAGATAGAGGAGCCTTTCAGGCGTTCATATTCCGCGGTAATGCCCGCATAGGCGCTGACGTTGAGTATATCGCTTCCTCCGCCTACCATAAGCGACATATTGGCATAGCCGCCCTCGGCAACGGATTTGGTCTTTTCCTCCTCCAGCGTGACGGAATAGGTCTGCGTCTGGGTTCCGCCCGCGTAGGACAGCTTCATCCAGGTATCGGTGTCGCCCACTTTTGCCTGGCTCAGGTCCCAGCCGGGGATACCGTTGTATGTATAGGCGGCGGCGCTGCTGGCGTAAGCGAAGGGGTTGCCCTCGTTGTTCAGGTAGTATTTTTCTTTCAGCGCGTCGGTAATCAAATCCATTTTGTGCGATTTATTCACCTTACTGCCCGTGCTCGCCGCAACCGCTTTGTTGTACGCGGTTGCAAAATCGTTGTACTGATCCATGGAAAGCGATGTAAGCACAGGGTACTGCGGAGCGGAAACGATCAGTGCATTCTTGAGATATTCGTATTTTCCGTCTTTATAAACCTGCACATCATAGTAGTAGTAATACATCAGCGTCTGGCGCATGATCACCTGGTTTTGGTCGTTGGCTTCAAACGTAGTAGTAAAGGTCTTATCGATGCTCTTTGTAAACTCCTGATTCAGCTCGTAAGCCAAGCCTGCTTCCATGCTTGCCTTGACGGCTCCGGCTTCCACCTCCGACGCAAAGCCTACATTGTAGGACACTTCCTCCGACGTACCGGATGTGACGCGGTACCCCTCCGAATAGCTGTACTGGGTGGAGCTGTTTTCGGCTCCAAGCTCGTAGAAATAGGGCGCTGCCTGCAAAAACGCTACCGGCGTGGGATCCGTGTAGGAGTATGCCTTGCCGCTGTACCTGCCCACCACGCTGTCAGTGCCGTAATCCACTGCGATCAGCAGTACGTTCGGGCCTCCCCTGCTGCATGATACAAGCGAGGAAGCGGTTTCGGTCATTTTTTTCATAGCACGGTCTAATTCGCCGAGGGTACTGAACCAGACCGTCTCTGTTTTCATATCATTCGCGTTTGTGCGCGCACGGTGATAATAGACTACTTCCTTGTAATGGTAAGAGCCCTCCTTGTTCGCGTCGGTGTGGGTTTTATAGCCCACAACGAGGAGAATGGCTTCCTTTCCTGTTGCGCTGCCAAAAACGTTTCCTACCGACGCGCTGTGAATAAATACTTCATCAACATCCTTACCGTCAATATTAAAATCTTTATCCATAACAACATTGAAAAGATTAGGGAAATCACGGTTTGCGCCTTCTTGGTATCGTTCAATGGTATTTGAGGCGATGCTCTGAAGATTTCCGGCGCCGTCCAGGCAATAGAACCAGCCGCTTAAGAACACATATTCCTGGGTGTGCATGCCTTCCAGCGCCACACATTCCACGGAAAGCTGCTGGAAAAGCTGCTCCGACTCACGAAGGCTGTCGTCTCTTGCGATATAGCTGGTTTCCGTCCTTTTTAGTTCTCTGAGATTTCCAACGCTCTTCAGTGTACCCGCGCCGCTGGTTTTATAGTATATATAGGCAACGGTGTTGGCATTTTTGCTGTCATCAACAATTATGACATCGGTTGGTTTGCTTTGGTTTTTATATCCGGCGGCAATGATCTCATTTTTACCGTCACCGTCAATATCACCTACGGCAACGCCGGGACAGGCTATGGTATTTGTCGTAGTACCATTGCTCTGTTTTGCACCGATAGACGCCCGGTCAACGGAAAGGGCGCTGAGCCCGCTGGCGCCTTTCTTGCCGTAGCCGACGGAAAGATTGGGTATGCAGGTTGCGTTGCCAGCCGTGCTAACATAGGTACTGGAAATATCACCCGTGTAGGAGAGGGCGACCAGGTCGTCAATACCGTCGCCGTTTACATCTCCGCTGGCAAGAGCCATGCAAAGCTGATTTTCTACCTGCCAGGATGCCCCTAATTTGTATTTAGAGTGATCAGGATGTAAGTAGGATAGACCGTTTGCACCGCCATAAATGCGTTTGCTGGAGTACGCGGAATTTGTGCAAGAAACCTCATACATGCCTATGCCGTCGTAGAAGACAAGGCTGTCGCGGCCGTCACCGTTATAGTCGCCCGCGGTGATCTGAACGAAGTTGCCGGAGTCCACAACGGTAAGCTTTGATATGAAATCGCCATATCTAAGGTCGCTACCTGATGAAAACGTCATATGCTTTACTGTTTTTTTTGTTTCGGCATTGACAATGTACAGGTGAAAAGAGGCGAGCCTGGCACCCTTGCTATTGGTGCCATCGTCACTGAATCCAATAATTGCCACATGATCCCTGCGTCCGGATCCGGTGGGGTCAAAGGCCACGCCCCGTGCAAAGCGCAGTCCTCCAGGGATCGATCCGGCATCATCAGAATCCCGAATATCCGTGATGGATCCCTTAACCGCGTAGTTGTGTTCCTTCAGGTCATCGTGAAAAGCCGAAACTTTCGTTATTCCGTCATAGGATATGTATTCAAAGATTTCCGCCTTTTCAAGAATGGTAAAAGCTTCGTTCTTTTGAGTGCCGTAGGGCGTCAGGGTGTCGTCGTTGAAGGAATCCGGCGCTTTTCCGGATTTAGCCTGCTCCATCATGGCACTGAAAATCGCTTCACCGCTGATCTTGGAATTGTAGCCATAGCCTGAATCGGCATTCGGATACCAGGGCTTGATAATCATAGACGAATCATCATCGTCAGGAAACGGTAAGATGATCGTCTCCGCCAATGCCTGCAGCGGAATCAGGCTCAGCAGCATCAGAACGCTAACGGCCAGTGAAATTATTCGTTTTTTCATAATGGTTTTTCCTCCTTCAATAAGCGGTCCTTTTGGGACAAATACAGCGCGATGCCCTTCTTCAGAACACCGAGCTGAGCTTGCAGATAGAATTCATCCTCGAACAGTGCATAGTGGACACTGGCGCGGATCAGAATGAAGATCAGCGGGGTGATAATGTCTTTCGGAATTCCGATTTTGCCTTCCAAAACCGCGGCATATTCGGAATACCTCCGGTTGACGCCCTCGAAGAAATCCTTGCCATGGGAAAAATACTTAGGATGGGTATATACCTGATACATCAGCCTGTATTTCTTTCCGTGCTTTTTCGCGGTCCAGTAGGGTATCTCGTCAATGAACCGCCATACGTCCTCAATATCCGCGGGCGCTCTCGCCATGAAGTCATCTTCTACCTTGCTCATGCAGTAGGC
>FR891223.1 GCA_000433515.1 Candidatus Colimorpha enterica
GGCGGTCGCAGAAATCATAAATATAAGACATGACGCGCGACGACGCAGTGTAAAAAGGTTTGCCGGAAAAAGTGCCGCAGTTGGATTCAAGGTACTGCACTGTCAGCTCTGCGGCAAGAATCGCATCCTCGCGCGGGGCTTTGCGCTCACCCGCCATCGCGCCTGTCGGATTGTCATAATACAGATACTCGGTTTTGCAGTTCACAACGCTTTCTGCCCGGTCGAAAACCGAGAGGTTGAATATAAGATCCTCATATATTTTCATCGGAGAGAAGCGCAGATCCCCGATAATATTCCTCCTGAACAGCTTCCCGCACGGTCCGGCGTTTATTCCGACCTCGGAGAGAATAAGCTCAACAGCCTCCTTGCCGGAAAGGAAGTCACGGTCACAGGAAATGCGCCTTCTTGCGTTATCCCCGCTGAGAAACAGAACATCACATATGGCAATATCCGCTCCGCTCCCGCTTGCCGCCATGTAAAGCGTTTCAAGATATCCCGGCGGGATCGCGTCGTCGGAGTCGATGAATGTGATGTACTCTCCGTCTGCGGCATCAAGCCCCGCATTCCGCGCAGAGCTGACTCCGCCGTTATTCTTGTGTATGACCCTTATCCGTTCGTCCTTTTCCGCGTACCCGTCGCAGA
>FR891224.1 GCA_000433515.1 Candidatus Colimorpha enterica
GTCAGCCGCCGTCCGTATGACCATGTTGCTGCCATTGTGTTCCAACGGACGGTTAACTGGCATTTAGTTTATTTCAGAAGCATCCTCGGCGTTTTTGACGGATATGGTTCGCCTTCATAATACAACAATTTAGATTGAGGAAAATACAGTAATGCCGTACCCTGACAATACACTTCATCGATAGCAATTGAAAAATCAACAATCTGCTGATTGTGTTCAGTCACCGACATCACATAACATCTCTTTTCAGAGGTGTGTTTCCTGACTTCGTCTACAATATCGCTTATACCGTTGGTTGCTTTTATCGAACACAATATTCTTTTATCATCTAAAAAACGCTCTATTCGCCCAAGAATGAAATTTCTTCTACATTTGGGATTGTTAAGTTCATAGATGCTTCTTTCCTGACGAGATTTGATAATAAATATTTTAACGATTTCTGTCTCAATCATATTATTACTCATACATTACTCCAAATAATAGACTATCTCAAGATTACCGAAATAGTAGTCAAGCAACTGCTCAAAATCTATTATCGGAATCGAATATTGGCTCTTAGGAAAATAATAATGATCATGTGTATTGACTGTTTTCTTAGCGTATCTTACCGTTTTATCAACGGTAGGATGATAATGTGGCGGTCTATTATCAGATGGGGGATCCAACCTCGGTTCTTTCCCATGTCCCGCATGTTTTGCCGCCTCATAAGCCTCCTTCCTAGATGAAAATCTCTTTCTGGCTGATGCCAAATTACCGTTTCGTCTTTTTCCTTTGACATTATCCGAATCCTCAGCTTTATCTACAGCTATGTATGGGCAATCAACGAGTTGATCTGGAAGCACAATTGTATCAATATATGGAATAGAGGGGATATTGGGTATGCTAATTTCTGGAACGCTTATTGGTTGATCAATGATAATGGTCTGATCAAACATTATATCTATTGACCAAATAAAGCAATCACCATATGGGTCATAATAAACAACCGGGTTATTTGCGCAGTATTCAAACAAATTGCATCCGGAGAATTCAACTGGATGAATCTCGCTATCCGCACTAATAAACCTCCCCATCTT
>FR891225.1 GCA_000433515.1 Candidatus Colimorpha enterica
GACATCGTTTTAATAAATACGGTTTATTACGGCACGGAAATGAACCCCGTGTATTCCTTCGCCCTGAAAAAGGAAAAGGACGGCTGGTTGTTCTCTGCAGACTGTCTTGTGGGGAACAGGAAGGATCATTACACCTCGTTTGGCTCCTTCCCGGTAACGGCAGAGGATGCGGAGGGCTTCCTTCGGATCATCCGTGAGGACGGCGAGACGGAGAGGCTTTTCAGGTACCGTAATCCGATGCGGATTTTTAACAGGTCGGATGCACCGGCGCGCAGCTCCGGAATGACCTTCTCTGACGGAAACAGGGTGGAGAAGGAAACGGCGCTCGGCAGCAGGGCGATCGAATATCTCCGTGAGCTTGCCGACAGGTATTATGAGGCGGCAGAGAGCCGGCAGACGGCAGCCGGAACGAACCGATAAGAAAAAGCCGGCAAAACGTCTGCGGTATCCGGCAACCGATTCAAAACAAAACAGAACAGGAGAAATCTGATGGCAGATCTTCAGGAATACAAATGTCCCTGCTGCGGCGGGGCGATAGCCTTTGACAGCCAGCTCCAGAAGATGAAGTGTCCCTACTGCGACACGGAATTCGAGATGGAGACTCTGAAGAGCTATGACAGCGAGCTTCAGGGAGACAAGACAGATAAAATGGATTGGGAGACCTCGGCGGGAAGCGAGTGGACGGAGGGCGAGACGGACGGGCTGCGCTCCTATGTGTGCAGGTCCTGCGGCGGCGAGATAGTCGGCGATGCCAACACGGCAGCCACCGCCTGCCCCTTCTGCGGCAATCCCGTGGTGATGATGGGTCAGTTCTCCGGCGCGCTCAGACCGGATATTGTGATTCCGTTCAGGCTGGACAAGAAGGCGGCAAAAGCCGGACTGATGAAGCATCTGACCGGCAAGCGGCTGCTGCCGAAGGTTTTCAGAGACCAGAATCACATCGACGAGATCAAGGGGGTTTATGTCCCGTTCTGGCTCTTCGACACAGACGTTGATGCGCAGGTGCGCTACCGTGCAACAAGAGTGAATTCATGGAGCGACAGCGATTACAACTATACCGAGACCAGTTATTTCATGGTACACAGGGGCGGAAGCGTAGGCTTTGAGCACGTCCCGGTTGACGGGTCGTCCAAAATGGCGGACGATCTTATGGAATCGATAGAGCCATATAACTTCGACGACGCGGTTGACTTTCAGACGGCATATCTTGCCGGTTTTCTGGCTGACAAATACGACGTTACGGCGGAGCAGAGCATCGACAGGGCGAACGAGCGTGTCAAACGCTCCACCGAGGAGACATTTGCCCAGACCGTCAAGGGCTATACCACCGTGCGCACCGAAAACAGCAGCGTTCAGTTCCGCGGCGGCAAGGCAAAGTATGCGCTTTATCCCGTTTGGCTCCTCAACACTACCTGGAACGGAAACAAGTACACGTTCGCCATGAACGGGCAGACCGGAAAGTTCGTCGGAGATCTGCCGGTTGACAAATCGGCGGCGACCCGGTGGACACTGCTGCTTACGGCGATATACGGGCTTGCCTCATACGGCATCGTGTGGCTTCTGCGCCTGATAGGACTGGTCTGAGGAGGGCTGAGCGAATGAAAAAGACAATACTGACGATTCTGGCTGTCATTGTTCTCTGTCTCGGGACTGCGTTTTCCGCCTTTGCGGAAGGTGAGGTTCAGGACTTCCGGAACAGCGGCGACAGAGTTATCGACAATGCGGGGCTTCTGACCGACAGTCAGAAATCCGATTTGAACCGGAAGATCGATGAGATCCGTGTCCGGCAGAAGCTGGATATCGTTGTCCTGACGACAGCAACTCTTGACGGCGCAAAGACGTGGGATTATGCCGACGATTACTTTGACTATAACTCGTACGGATACGGCATGAAAAGGGACGGTCTGCTCCTTCTCATCAGTACCGAGGAAAACGACTGGTACATATCCACCCACGGCTACGCGATATACGCCTTTACCGACGACGGTATAAGCTATATCGGCAAAAAGCTGAAGCCCTACCTTTCCGGCGGGGATTTTGCCGGCGCGTTTGATGCCTTTGCGGAGCTTTGCGACGATTTTGTCTCTCAGGCAAGAAACGAAACGCCCTATAATTCGTTCAATCTTCCGAAGGAACCCATTTCGTGGATCTGGATACCCATTTCGCTTGTGATAGGACTGCTTCTGGCGACCGGCACGGTCAAAAAGATGAAAAACAAGCTGAAAACGGTGCGCTTTCAGTCTGCGGCGGGCAGTTACATGAAGAAGGAAAGTCTGAATATTACCGAAAAACGCGATCTGTTCCTGTACAGGACGGTTTCCCGCACCGCCAAGCCGAAAAACGAAAGCTCCGGAGGAAGCAGCACCCATACCTCCTCCTCGGGCTCCACACACGGCGGCGGCGGCGGAAAATTCTGATCGGTGTTTCCGGAAAAATAAAAAAGAAAAGAGGCAGACATGAAGAAATTTACCGCGTTACTGATGATAACACTTCTTGCGGCGGCAATGCTTGTGCCGGTGTCGGCAGCCGAAAAGCCGGTC
>FR891226.1:0-3323 GCA_000433515.1 Candidatus Colimorpha enterica
TACCTTCGCGGGATGCTGAACACTCTGCTTCTTGCACTTGCCGCGACAGCTGTCGGATGTGTTATCGGGCTTTTTTGCGGCGTACTGAATACTATCCCGTATACAAAAAAGGACAATATCGTAAAGCGGTTTTTCCTGAAATTCCTGCGCATCATCATCAGAATATACGTCGAGGTGTTCCGCGGAACCCCGATGGTGCTTCAGGCGGTTTTCTTCTATTACGGGCTTCCGTATTTCACGAATTTTGCCGCGCGTTTCGACAACATATGGGCGGCGGCACTGCTTGTTGTTTCGGTAAATACCGGTGCATATATGGCAGAGTCGGTGCGCGGCGGTATCATTTCTATAGATCCCGGTCAGACCGAGGGGGCAAAGGCGATCGGAATGAACCACTTCCAGACTATGCTCTACGTCATAATTCCGCAGGCTCTGCGCAATATAATGCCGCAGATCGGCAATAACTACATAATCAACGTAAAGGATACATCGGTGATGTTCATCATCGGCTTTACCGAGTTCTTTGCGACGCACAAGTACATTGTCGGCTTCAACAACAAGTATTTTCCGTCGGCTGTGATCGAGATGGCGGGATATCTGCTTATGACCCTCACCGCGTCGTTCATACTGCGCTTTATCGAGAAAAAAATGGACGGCGGCGATAATTACGAGCTGGTTCAGACCGATGCCCTTACCATGACTGCAGGAACATACAGTCATCCGTCAAAGGGAAGCAATTTCGACGAACGCAACACCGAGATCGACGAGGTTATCCGCAGCAGAGAGGAGGATGAAAGATGAGTGAGCCCGTTATTGAGGTAAAGCACCTTTCAAAGACCTTCGGTACAAATCAGGTTCTGAAGGATATTGACTTCACTGTAAGTCAGGGGGACGTCATCTCCGTCATCGGCCCCTCCGGAAGCGGAAAATCAACGATGCTCCGGTGCATAAACCTTCTCGAAACCCCGACAGGAGGAGACATCCTCTATCACGGCAAAAGCGTGACCGGAAAGCACGTCAACGCTTCACATTACCGTTCCAATGTCGGAATGGTGTTTCAGTCGTTCAATCTTTTCACAAATATGTCGGTTCTTGCAAACTGCATGATCGGTCAGATGAAGGTACTGAAAAAGAACAGGGAAGAGGCACGAAATAACGCCGTTGAGTATCTCCGCAAGGTCGGCATGGAGCCGTACCTCAACGCCAGACCGCGTCAGCTGTCCGGCGGTCAGAAGCAGCGCGTTGCAATCGCACGTGCACTTGCAATGGGACCGGAGGTGCTGCTGTTTGACGAGCCAACCTCAGCGCTTGACCCCGAAATGGTCGGAGAAGTGCTTTCCGTCATGAAGATTCTTGCGAACGAAGGGCTGACTATGATAGTCGTAACGCATGAGATGGCATTTGCACGTGATGTTTCGACAAGAGTCATTTTCATGGATAAGGGATACGTCGAGGAGGATAACTCCCCGGATATCATCTTCAATCATCCCGAAAAGGCAAGAACAAGAGAATTTCTTTCAAGAGTTCTTGACAAATAAGCAATTTGATATTAAAATGACAAAGGAGACTTTTTCGTTTCCTTTGTCATTTCGTTTGAAGGAAGCGCGGTTTTTGAAGCTGACGAAACAAAAAAGCTCTCCCGGACGGAGAGCCTTTATGGAGCTGGTAATGTGACTCGAACACACGACCTGCTGATTACGAATCAGCTGCACTACCGACTGTGCTATACCAGCGGATTTACTTGATTATTATACCACGCGGAAGGCGATTTGTCAAGAGAAACTTTCAATATCGGAGGACATTTTTTAATGAAGCTGACATCGGCGAGAGATGTTGCGGATATAATGAAGCGTCACGGTCTTAAATTCAACAAAGGCTACGGTCAGAATTTTCTGATAAACGAGGCGGTTCCGAAGAGGATTGCCGCGGAATGCGGAGCTGATCCCGATTCCGGCATACTTGAGATCGGTCCCGGAATCGGAACGCTGACAAGAGAGCTTTGCGCCCGGTACCGTAAGGTCGTTGCCGTCGAGATAGACAGTTCGCTGATACCGGCACTGATAGAGACAACTGCTGATCTTGATAACCTTGTGATAATCAATGACGATATCATGAAAACCGACCTTGACAGGCTGATCTCCGATGAATTTGCCGGAATGAATGTCACGGTCTGCGCAAACCTGCCGTACTATATTACAACGCCGATAATCATGAAGCTGCTTGAATCGGACGTCAGGTTTGATAATATAACCGTCATGATACAGAAGGAGGTCGCCGCGCGTCTTACCTCAAAGCCCGGGGAACCTGATTACGGTGCGATAACCGCCTCGGTTGCAAGATACGGAACCGCCAGAAGATTATTCACGGTCTCTGCCGGCAGTTTTATTCCCGCGCCGAAGGTTGATTCCGCCGTCATACGCATAGAAACCAGCCGTCAGCGCTCTTATACCGTGAAAGACGAAAAAACGCTCACACGCTGCATACGCGGGGCATTTGCACTCCGACGCAAAACGCTTGTCAATTCGCTTGCATCGGAGTTCGGAGAGATCGGAAAAGCCGGAATTGCCTCGGCTGTTATTTCTGCCGGTTTTCCGGAAAATATACGCGGGGAACAGCTCGGAATTCCGGAGTTTGCCCGTCTTTCCGACGAGCTTTACATAGCAATCAATCACCCGAACGGAGGGACATGATCATGTCAATAATCGAAAGATTCAAGGAAATTTACAGGGAAAACATTAAAAGGGAAGGGGCTGACAGGTTTTTTGACTATCTGATGAGCACCAGTGATTTTACGACCGCTCCGGCAAGCACACGTTATCACGGAGCGTATGAGGGCGGTCTTATGGAACACAGCCTGAATGTCTACGATTGCCTCTGCGACTATCTTGAACGACCGCGTGTGAAGGAACTGTACGGAATGAACTATACGCCCGAAACCGTGGCAATCGTTTCGCTCCTGCATGACGTGTGCAAAACCGGATTCTATAAGAAAGGCACGCGCAACGTCAAGGACGCAAACGGTATATGGCAGTCGGTGCCGGTCTTTGAGATCGATGACAAGCTGCCGTACGGTCACGGTGAAAAGTCGGTTTACATTATTTCCGGGTATATGAAGCTGACACGTGAAGAGGCATTTGCAATAAGATACCACATGGGATTTTCGTCAACTGACGATGCAAGAAATGTCAGTGCCGCCTTCGAAATGTTTCCGCTCGCACTCGCACTTTCGGTAGCCGACAGCGAAGCTGCGTTTCTTGTAGAGTCCGGAGGTGCTGGGCGTCGCGTTCGACCCGAAAGGCGGCAGTTTCCGCCGCGAAATTTTCCCC
>FR891226.1:3333-4216 GCA_000433515.1 Candidatus Colimorpha enterica
TCTCATTAATCTATATTCTGCGCCGTCCCTTGATAAAAATCGAAGGGACGGCGTCTTATTTTAATGAACGTGGGGGAAGTATAATACTTATTATAATAGTGATTAGTAATTGTACTAAATGAAAATTTAGTACAATTTGGAGAACACCGCAAAGCAAAAAACCGCAATAAGCAGTCAGTTCTTCGTCATAAATCCGGAACGACAAGAAAAAAGCCTTCAATCCGTGATCAAACGTAAACATCGGATTGAGGGCTTTTCTTGCGGATTCATATCTATCAGCCGCCGAGATATGCCTTCTTTATCTTATCACTCTCGGCAAGCTCATGGCCTGTGCCGCTGAGAGCTATACGTCCGGATTCAAGGACGTATGCACGGTCTGCGACGGCGAGAGCCTTTTCTGCGTTCTGCTCGACAAGCAGTATCGTTGTGCCAGAGGCATGGAACTCCTTGATTATGTCAAATATCTGATCAACGAGTATCGGCGCAAGCCCCATTGACGGCTCGTCAAGCATAAGGAGACTCGGCTTGCTCATAAGAGCGCGCCCCATTGCCAGCATCTGCTGTTCGCCGCCTGACAGCGTTCCGGCAACCTGATTCTTACGCTCAAGAAGTCTCGGAAAGCGCTTGAAAACATCCTCTATGTCTTTCTTATAGTTATCCCTGCGTATAAACGCGCCCATCTCAAGATTTTCCATAACGGTCATCTGAAGGAAAATCCTTCTTCCTTCGGGAACGTGTGCCATTCCTTTCGGAAGCAGATTGTGAGGTTCGGTATGAGTGATGTTTTCGCCGTTGAAGGTTATCGAACCGGTTCTTGTTCTGAGCAGTCCCGATATCGTTTTCAGAATCGTTGACTTCCCTGCGCCGTTTGCGCCTATCAGAG
>FR891226.1:4283-18457 GCA_000433515.1 Candidatus Colimorpha enterica
TTGATTGCGTGTATCTTGCCGTAATAAACGTTGATATTATCGACTGTCAGCATCTTATTTACCGTCCTTTCTGCCGAGGTAGGCCTCGATGACCTGCGGGTTTGCTTTGATCTCTGCAGGAGAGCCCTTTGCTATGACTTTTCCGTAGTTAAGCACGCAGATGCCCTCGCATATGCCCATGACAAGGTTCATATCGTGTTCAATAAGGAGGATTGCGATCTGGAACGTGTCGCGTATTTTTACGATGTTTTCCATCAGCTCCGCGGTTTCAGAGGGATTCATTCCGGCAGCAGGCTCGTCAAGGAGAACAATGCTCGGATTGGTCGCAAGCGCGCGGACGATTTCAAGGCGTCTCTGTGCTCCGTAAGGAAGGCTCCCCGCCTGAGCTTTTGCAAGGTCAGCCATCCCGAAGAAGTCAAGAAGCTCAAGCGCGCGTTCGTTCGCCTGCTTTTCGGCGCGTCTGTAACCGAACATATGCGTCATAGCCTCAAACATATTCTCTTTTATCTCGTTGTGAAGTCCCACCTTGACGTTGTCAATGACCGACATATTCGAGAAGAGTCTGATGTTCTGGAATGTCCTTGCGATGCCCATGCGGTTGACCTGAGCTGTTGTTTTGCCGAATGTGTTGTATCCGTCGAGCATAATAGTTCCGCGGGTCGGGCGGTAGACGTTAGTAAGCAGATTGAAAATTGTTGTCTTCCCTGCTCCGTTCGGACCTATAAGACCGGCTATCTCGGTCCTTCCGATTATCAGTGAGAAATCCGCGACAGCTGTAAGTCCGCCGAAATCAATACCGATATGACGCGCTTCAAGAACCGGACTTTTATCGACGTCTCTTTCCGGAACAAAGGCATTTGTGGGGAGCGGAACCAGTCTTGATGATTTTTTATCCATTTACCTTTCCTCCTTGTTTTCTGTCGCATTTATCGGCTGTACTCTTTTGCTTTTAAGAAAAGCGATCAGGCTTTTAACGGACAGGCGTCCCTTGAGTTCGGCGAACTTAGGCGATGCGTTGAGAAGCATTATCGCAATAAGCAGTACCGAGTAAAGGAGCATCCTGAAATCGGAGAATTCGCGGAGCGCTTCCGGAAGAGCCTTCAGAATGATTGCTGCGATTACCGAACCGCGCACGCTTCCCATGCCTCCGAGAACGACGATGACGAGAATCTCAATTGACATATTGTAGTCGAATGTCGCAGCCTTGATATTCGCAAGCGAATGACCGTAAAGCACGCCCGCCATACCCGCGAAAAATGCTGCGATGACAAACACAAGCAGCTTGTAGTAGGTCACATTGATCCCGGTAGCTTCAGCCGCAATACGGTTGTCGCGGATCGCAGTTATGGCTCTGCCGTGGCGCGAATGCTTGAGGTTCATTGTGACAATAACTGTTATGAAAACGAGGATGATTGCAAAAGGAATAAGCTCAGCGGGCTTGGAATAGATCTTAAGGGTCGAAAGACCGAGCGCACCGCCGGTGATCTTCATGTTGTTGATGATATCCTTGATTATTTCGCCGCAGGCAAGTGTGACAATCGCAAGGTAATCACCGCGAAGCCGCAGTGCGGGAAGACCGACAACAAGACCGACGATCGCGGCAATGATACCGCCGAAAAGCATCGATACCGGCAGTCTGACAGCCATCGGAAGCATATCTGCAAGAGCAATCGATACAAGACATCCGGAAAACAGCCCCGCAGACATGAATCCGGCATGACCGAGCGAAAGCTCGCCGAGCAGACCCACGACAAGGTTGAGTGAAACTGCAAGAACGATGTAACAGGAGACCGGGATCAGCATATTTGTTATCTGGCGGCTGAGGCTTCCGGAGAACAGCATAACAGAAACAAGTATGTAAATTGCCGCAACTATATAAAGTGTGATGGAATCACGGGAAAAGAGTTTTTTGGTCAGATCTTTTTTCATTTTCTCACACCTTCTCACTGATTTTTTTGCCGAGCAGTCCGGTGGGTTTAACAACAAGAACGACAATAAGCACAAGGAACACGATTGCGTTCGACCAGAGCGGCAGGAAGCTCTCTGCGAATTTTTCAATAACTCCGAGCATGACACCGCCGAGCATTGCGCCGGGGATAGAACCGATCCCGCCGAAAACAGCCGCCGTAAATGCCTTGATACCGGGCATTGAACCGGTCGTCGGTCTGATATAGGTGTATGCACCGCCGTAGAATATCGATGCAACTGCCGCAAGAGCCGATCCTATTGCAAAGGTAAGGGTGATGGTACGGTTGACGTTTATACCCATAAGCTCCGCCGCTTCCCTGTCCTCAGAAACCGCGCGCATTGCTTTACCCATTCTGGTTTTGTTAATGAAAAGCGAAAGGGCAACCATTATGACAAACGTTACGATAAGGGTGAGAAAGGTTATTCCGTTTATAAGCACACCGCCGATATAGAACGGCTTGATTCTGCTGAAGAAGTCGATCCGGAAGGACTTCTGCTCCGAGCCGAAAATAAGAAGAGCCAGGTTCTGAAGCAGATAGCTGATTCCTATAGCGGTTATAAGCACCGCAAGAGACGGGGATTTTCTTAACGGTCTGTATGCAAAGAATTCGATAGTAACACCGAGCAAAGTGCATACTGCAATGCTTATGACAACAGCTACAAGACCGGGTATGTTCTGTGAGATCATTGCCGTTGCAATTACAGAGTAAGCACCGACCATGATAATGTCGCCGTGAGCAAAGTTAAGCATTTTAGCGATTCCGTAAACCATCGTGTATCCGAGCGCGATAAGCGCGTAGATACTGCCGAGGCTCAGACCGCTGACAAGTGTCTGAAAAAAGTTTGTCATTTGTAATTGTCCTCCCATGACGCCTTATTCAGGTGTCATAATATTGAAACTGCCGCCGGGGAGCGGGCATGGCGTGTGACGGAAAATGTCCTTATATTGACAACGGGAGAAAGAAGGTTTCCCCCCTTTCTCACCGTTGATTGCTGTTTGATGTTGAATTGATACAGTACCGGGATTACTTCTTCTCGAAGGCAACCGCAACACCGTCACGGAACACAAGTGCCATAGCGCCCTTGTTGTTCTCACCGTCGGCAGTCCACTTCATGGTTCCGGTGACACCGTCAACCTCGATCTGAGTCATTGCAGCCACAAGACCCTTCTGAAAGTCCTTGGTATTATCCTTGGAGAAACCGGCCTTTTCGATAGCTGCCTTTATGACATATATTGCATCATAACCGTCGGCTGCAAACTGGTTCGGGTCTGCATTGTATTTTTCTTTATACTTGCCGACAAATGCTACAACATCGGGCTCTTTGGAGTCGGATGCAAAGGGGGTAAGCATCATAAGACCCTCAACAATCGTCTTGTCGCTGATTTTTGTAAGGATTCCGTCGATACCGTCGCATCCGAAGAATACCTTGCTGAGATCTGCTGCCTTTGCCTGAGTAAGGAAGGTAGCGGCCGCATCAGCATAAAGCGGAATGAATACAAGATCTGCGTCAGCTTCCTTGATTGCGTTGATCTGAGTAGAGAAATCGGTCTTGTTGCTGTCTGTGAAGGACTTTTCGCATACAATCTCGATACCGCGCTTATTGCACTCGGCCTTGAATGTCTCGTAAAGTCCTACGCTGTAATCAAGGTCACTCTGATAGAACACCGCGACCTTTTTTGCAAGCTCATTGTCTGCAATGTAGTCAGCAGAAATGGTTCCCTGCTGAGGGTCGTTGAAGCAAAGACGGAAAGCATTGTCGTTGCCTTCAATGCAGGCCTTTGCGGAGCCGGAAGGAGTAAGAATGAATATGCCGTCATCCTTTGCCTCTGCGACTATGGATGCAGTCTCGCCGGACATAACGCCGCCGAGAGAAATTACCATGCCTTTGTCAACAAGGTTGCCGTAAGCGCTGACAGCCGCCTCGGGCTTGCCCTGCGAATCCTGGAAATCAAGCGCGAGCTTGAGTCCGTTTACACCGCCTGCCGCGTTGATTTCGTCAACTGCAAGCTGAGCACCGTTTCTTACGGCTTCACCGTATACTGCGTAGTCACCGGTAAGAGCACCGATGCCGCCGATGAGAAGCGTAATGTTGCCGTCTTTGTCTGCGACAGGGTCGGCAATTTTGTTGCCCTTCTTTCCGCACCCCGCGAGAGCGGCTGCAGAAATCAGTACAACGAGAAGAACTGATGTTATGCGTGTTAAGAATTTCATGTCTGAACACCTCTCAAATTATTTTAATTCCCGGAATCATGCCCGAATGAATTAATGTATAGATTATAATACAGTCAAGCATGATTTGTCAATAGAAATTTCAAAATTCCTATTGTGAAAATATCACAAAATTTTTTCGGAATCAGCGGGAATGCAGGCAGCAGAGGGGTTCAGAAGGAATAATACGGATTTGCTTTAATTTCGGAAAGTCTGTATTTTGAAAGAATCTCACCCGAAACTTTCACTTTTTCTGAAAGCGCGGAAAACTTTTCTCTGTACAGTCCGGTCGTCGCGTAGCTTGCCAGATTCTTTAACTGGTCGGAATCGGTATCCGAAAGGCTGTCAAACGGCGTGAGCTCGCACTTCAGTACAAGATAGACCGCCGCTTCTTCGTCAACTCTGAAAACATCACCCGGTTTTGCGGTAACGACGCCGGAAACGATACCGCTTCCCCATGTCGATATCTCGTTTGCCGAGACATAGAAGCCGTTCGGATATTCCTTTATCTTGTTGTAGTCGCTGTATTCCTTTATCATATCATCGAATGATGCGCCGTTGTTCAGCTTTTCGTTGCATTCCTCAATTTTCTTTTTTGTCGCGGCAAGCTCTTCCTCGGTCATCTCCTCCGTGACAAGCTGTCCGTCGCTATCGTAAACATAGTTCCCCTTGTCATCGGTCTTTATCTTCGTGGTATAGAAGACGATGTACTTGATCCTTGAGTAATTTTTTTCATAGTAGTCGATTATCTGGCTGTCACTGACCGTCTCGGTTCCGTTTTTGCCGTAAAAATAGTCGTATACCGCGTCATGCCGTTTTTCCCACGTATAGATCGTCTCAAGCGAGTCGATATTGAGCATCAGATTCTTCAGTTCTTCGTTCAGCTCTCCTCGGCTTCCGTAGTATTCGATTTTTTCTTTAATATCGTTCTTTATCGCTTTTTTCTCGTCGGAGGACAGGGTCAGCTTCTGTTCCCTGAAAATGCTCTGCGCGATGAGATAGTTCATTATCCGCTGATTGATTATTTCGGTAAAATACTCCTCAACGGTCTGATTTTCATCGTATTTTGCCTGCCAGAAAGAGGCGTCGTCCTTGGCGTCCGAGTATGAGCTGAGTATGTTCCTCTTGAAGGTTGACATCCAGTAGTAATACATATTCTCGGTCAGCTTTACACCGTTGTATTCCATGACCGTTTCGTACTTTTCACCGGAGCAGGAGAAAAGCAGACACGGCAGGACAAGCACAACTGCCAGCAGAATTGCGATCCGTTTCATATAATCATCCTTTCACTTCAGCCGTTCCCTCTCCGGCTGAATTTTTCTTTATACGAATGTATGCGTTGAGTACATCGGTAACCGCGTCGGCGGGATCCTGACCGGTTTTCAGCTTCAGCGTCACATAAGGCTTAAGATCAAGGCTCATAAGCAGTGTCCCGCGCCGTTCGGAGGCGAGCAGCGTCCATATTCTGATATCGATCTTCTCCGGCCAGAATATGACGGAGCTTCCCTTCTTCTGAATCTTCGTCAGCGAGCATTCCGAACCGAGAGAGCGCAGAAGCGATACGTCAAGCAGAGCCGCGACCGGCTTCGGAAGCTCACCGTAGCGGTCAAGAAGCTCATCGACAATATCGACAGTGTCCTCGACGTTCTCAACAAGCGATATTTTCTTGTAAACGTCAATGCGCTGTACGGGGCTTTTGATATAGCTTTCCGGAATATAGGCGCTTATGTTCATATCGACGGTGCACTCGGTCTTTTTCGCCGGAGCCTCACCTTTTTCTTCAAGGATCGCTTCGTTCAGCAGGCGCATATACATATCGTAACCGACAGTGTCCATGTGACCGTGCTGCTCCGAACCGAGAAGGTTTCCGGCACCGCGTATCTCAAGGTCACGGAGAGCAACCTTGAAGCCGGAGCCGAACTCGGTATACTCCCGTATCGCGCCGAGACGCTTTGAAGCAATGTCCGAGAGAACCGCGCCCTTTCTGTACGTGAAATAGGCATACGCCCTTCTTGACGAGCGCCCTACCCTGCCCCGTATCTGATGCAGCTGTGAAAGACCGAGACGGTCGGAATCCTCAATTATCAGCGTATTCGCATTCGGAACATCAACGCCCGCCTCAATTATGGTTGTGCTTATGAGAATGTCGATCTCACCCGTCAGCATGGAGCGCCATATATCCGACAGCTCTTCCTTATCCATCTTGCCGTGAGCAACAGCAATGCGTGCCTCCGGAGCCATCTGGGATACCTTTGCAAGAATTTCGGGCATTGATTCGACACGGTTATGAAGGTAGAAAACCTGACCGCCGCGGCGAAGCTCTTTTTTTATCGCCTCCCCGATGATAACATCGTCGAATTCAAGCACGTATGTCTGAACCGGAACTCTGTCGTTCGGCGCCTCTTCAAGAACCGACATATCGCGAATACCGCTCATTGCCATGTTCAGCGTTCTCGGAATAGGCGTCGCGGTAAGCGTCAGTGTATCGACACCGGAGGCAAGCTGTTTCAGCTTCTCCTTTGCCGCGACTCCGAATCTCTGTTCCTCATCGACAATGACAAGTCCGAGATCCTTGAAGACAACATCCTTTGATACCATCCTGTGCGTTCCGACTATGATATCCACCTCGCCGCGCCTGAGACGGCGGAGGGTTTCCTGCTGCTGTTTCGGAGACCTGAAGCGCGAGAGCATATCCGCCCTTACCGGGAATCCGCGCAGCCGGGCAAGCAGTGTCTGATAGTGCTGAAGCGCAAGAATCGTCGTGGGCACAAGAATCGCCGCCTGTTTCCCCGATTCAACCGCCTTGAACGCGGCGCGCATCGCGACCTCTGTCTTACCGAAGCCGACGTCTCCGCAAAGCAGTCTGTCCATCGGGCGGGGCTGTTCCATGTCCTGCTTGACTTCCTTTATCGCCTGAAGCTGACCGTCGGTTTCGACGTACTGGAACGACTCCTCGAAATCCCTCTGCATATCGTCGTCGGGAGCAAAGGCAAATCCGGGGCGTCTCTGACGTTCGGCATACAGCTTTATAAGCTCCTTTGCCATTTCCTTCGCCGCCGCTTTGACCTGGCTCTTTGCCTTTCCCCACTCGGCACCGCCGAGACGGGAGAGCTTAAGTGTGCCGTCCTCACCTTTTGCGCCGATGTATTTTGAAATGTTCTCAAGCTGGTCGCACGGAAGAAACAGCATATCGGTTCCGGCGTATTTTATCTTGATATAGTCGCGCGTCACACCCTCGACCGTCACGCTCTCGATCCCGAGAAACATTCCGATTCCGTGATTGACGTGAACGACATAATCCCCCGCCGACAGGTCGGCATAGGACATGATTTTTTCCTGCGCAGATTTCTTTTTTGTTCTGCGCTTTCTCAAAGCCACCTGTGTGCGCGAATATGAGCTTCCGGCAGGATATGTTGACATAACGGCAAATCTTGACGCCGTCAGTTCAAAACCCGCGATGTTGATCCCATAGGTAATTACCGTATCGGTTCCGTCAGGGATGTCCTCACCCGGTTTAATTACCGGAAAAGCTCCGGATTTCTCTTCAAGAATCCCGCGCAGGTTCTTTGCCATTATCTCGTTCTCGCAGAGGATAACGACCCTGAAGCCGCTCTTGCGGTAAGAGGCAAGGTCATCGGAGAGAAGCTCAAGATTTTCGCTGTAGGAAACCGTCTGCTTTGTGACAAGGCTGTATTCCGACGTGATCTTTATCTCAGGAACACTGCTCATGAAGGAATCGGTGATGACACCGGCATGACCGCCGACAAAGTAAAGAAAATCATCCCTCCACTTGCCGTATTCTGCTCCGGACGCCGCGATTGCCCCTTCTTCAAGAAGTGAGGTTACCGCCTGCTTCTGGTGCCATTCATATGACTTGATCCTTTCGGAAAGCGCCGCAAATTCCTCGCAGACAACGACCGCATTTTTCAGAAAATAGTCAAGCAGACACTCCTTCTCCGGGTAAACGGTGCTTATATACTTGTCGATGAACCGCAGTTCGGTTCCGCCGTCGATGGCTTCAAGCTCGGCAGAAAGCTGGTCGATCGTGTGGTCGTTCGCCGTGCGTTTCAGCTGTGCGGTGATGATCTTCCGCAGCTTTGACGCCGTTTCGCTGTCGGTGAGAATTTCCCTTGCCGGGGTGATCCTCAGCGACTGTGCCGGCTCCGTGCGCCTTTGGGATATGATATCGAAATAACTCATGCTGTCGATATCGTCGCCGAAAAGCTCAAGCCTGACCGGGTATTCGTATCCGGGAGGATAAATATCTATGATACCGCCCCTGACAGAGTACTGCCCGGCGGCATCGACCGTTTCAACCGCGCTGTAACCGTTTCCGACAAGAAAAGCCTTCAGCGAGTCCATATCAATGCTGTCGGATTCGTTCACCGTCATGACCGAGGCGGCAAGACGCTCTTTCGGAATGGTATACTGAAGCGCGGCATCCGGTGTAGCGATAACAATGTCGCAGGTGCCGTCAAGTATCGCCGTAAGCACGCCGAGCCTCTCATGCTCATACTCATGGGAGGCTGTTATGTTATAAAATATATAGTCACGGAAGCTGAATACCGCCGGCGTATGCCCCATCTCGGAAAGAGACGTGAAGCACCGCATAGCTTCCTTCTCATCCGGAACGATAAGCAGCATCGGGCAGCCGCTGTCTGCGGTGTCGGAGGCAAGCGCGGATATCATTGCGTTTCTTGCTCCTTCGCAAAGTCCGATGATCCTTGCCGGGCGCGGCAGATGTCCCGACATCCGTTCTCTTACCGATTCCCGCAGCTCACGGTATTCTCTTTCGTTTTCGATCTGTCTGCAGATAATGTTCATCAGTTGTAATCACACATTGCCTTTTCGATATTTCCGTCGATAATCAGCGGAATAATGTCAGGTACCTTTTCAAGCGCATGACGGAAGGTGTCTCTTTCGTCTGCCGGAAGCCGGCCGAGGACCCAGCTCACGACATCTCCGCCGACAGGAACCTTTCCGACACCGACCCTTATCCGTGGGAACGCGTCGGTTCCGAGCTGTTCGGCAATGTTCCGGAGCCCCTTCTGACCGCCGTCGCTTCCCTTCCGCCTTATCCGCAGCTTACCGACATCGAGATTTATGTCGTCACAGATGACGATGATATTTTCCGCAGGGATTTTGTAAAAGTCAGCAGCCTTTTTTACCGAAACTCCCGACAGATTCATATACAGCTGCGGCTTCATAACAAGTATGCGTTTCCCGTTAATTACGGTTTCGTCGGTAAGCGCGTCAAATTTTGCGCGGGTGACGCTCAGCTTCTTTCTGTCGGAAAGAATGTCGATTGCCGAAAAGCCGGCATTGTGCCGTGTCCCCTCGTATTCCCTGCCGTAATTTCCGAGCCCTGCAACTATATGCGTGACCGGCGCGGGCGGCGCTTTTTCCGTCTCGATTTTTCTGAATAAGTCAAATATACTGCTCATGTATTGTGTCCTCTGAGATCAGCCGATCACTTTCCGGCGTCACGTTGCTTCTTTTTTATGACCCAGCCGTCCTTGTTCACCTGTCTTGCGCGGGCGACGGCAAGCGCATTTTCCGGTACATCGTCGGTTATCGTCGAGCCCGCGGCGGTATACCCGTTGTCGGCGATAGTGACGGGAGCGACAAGATTGGAGTTGCACCCGATAAAAACATCGTTTCCGATCACCGTACGGAACTTGTTCTTTCCGTCGTAGTTGACAGTCACCGTGCCGCAGCCGAAATTGACCCGTTCACCGACATCGCTGTCGCCGATATACGTAAGGTGTGAGGCATGAGTATCGCGTCCCACGGTCGAATTCTTGACCTCGACAAAGTCCCCGATTTTCACACCGGCGCAGAGATGCGTGTTCGGTCTGACGTGACAGAACGGCCCGATCTTTACATTTTCGTCAAGAACCGAGTTATAGATCTGAGTGGCGTTTATAACACACCCGTCTCCGATCGTTGAATTTTCAATGACGCTTCCCGCGCCTATAACACAGTTTTCCCCGATTTTAACCCCGTGACGTATCTGAACGTTCGGAAAAATGACCGTTCCCTTGCCAATCTCGGCAAACGGAGAGATCATCACGCCGTCAAGAGAGCTGAATTTAACACCTTTTTCCGCAAACGACAGCGCAACGGTTCTTATATAACACTGAATTGCTTCGTAATAATCCGATACTGTCTCAACATCTCCGAAGCCTTCCCAGCAGGCGGCGTGAGAAGATATCGGTTCAAAGAGAAGTTCCTCATCGGGAGAGATTCCGATCCTTTCAAGAATTTTAAGTATTTCAGTCATGGCTTTTCCTTCCGTGATATTTACATAATTTATAACGCAAGAAAGCGGGACGTCAGAGAGACAGTCCCTTTCAGCGTAATTTCGGTTCGCAATATATTATATTACAAAAGGCGAAATATTGCAAGCAATTTTGCCCCAAAAGATTTTTGTTTACAGAAAATTCCGTGAAAAAATACAGGGAGGTGTTAAAACTCATCATGAGTATTTTAACACCTCCGAGGTATTTACTGCTTTCTGCCGCCGTTATTGTTTCTGTTCTGGGTCTTCTGTGAATCTCTCAGGTCGGATGAGGCGGTTTTGTCCTCTTCCGGCTCATCGGCAAAGAGCGACTGGATGTCAAGCTCTCTTGTCGGTGCGTCGGGAACAACAATCGTGTCGGCAAACTTATCGTTGGCTTTTGCGGCACCGGCTATCGTCTTTCCGCTTCTGCTCCCCTCGTTCTTTTTCCTGCGGCTCAGAATGATGAGCACGGTAACCGCCGCAATAATTCCGAGGACAAGGATTATCTCGACAATAAGCAGAACCGTCTTTGCCGCGCCTGATTTTTTTCCCGGCTTATCGTCTGTTCCGTCTGAGGTCTCCGCGCTGTCAGAGGAGACGGCACCGGGATGATAGGTAAAAACGATTTCGGTATCAGAGTCGTTTATCTTTCCGGAGATGTTTTTCACATCCGGCAGATATCCCTCGATGAAGGAATATCCGATCTCAAAAGCCGCACCGGGAGTCGCGCGGAATGTCTTTGGCGCAAGAGCCTCCGAGCCGTCGGCAAAGCGGTAATACGCGGTTATAAGATACAGCTTCGACAGGTCGGCATCGGTTATGACAAAATTTCCGAGAGAACCGTACGAGAAGGTTATTCTGCCGGACTCGACGGTAAAATCAATCTCGCTGAATGCGCCGTTGTCAGCCATGCCGTATATTCTTATCCCGAGAGGGCTGACGTTGTCGGGAACCGGGAACGAAATTGTCGCAGTTCCCTCGATCTCCGCCGTTACGTTGCCTTTCATAAGAATGATCTCATACAGAAAGCCTTTTTCCCCGTCGGCAAGGAATACGTTCGGCGCAAGCGTATCGCTTTTCATGACAAACGAAAGCCGGTAATCGGAGGAATCCGAGCCGATGACGCTGACGGAACAGCCGGATTCCGGATCGGAAATTTCCGTATAGCCGTTCTCCTTGAAGTCGATGTTGTTTATCTCTGCATAATTGTAGGCAATGCTTCCCCTGACTCCCTTGATGCAGAAACCCTTTACAGGCTTGTTCTCCTCGTCATAGCCCACCGAAAAGGAGCCGATGAATCCGACGCTTTCCGGGATATAGAGCGATGTCAGCCGGTTCGGCCCGCGGAAAACAAACTGCCCGATGCTTGTAACCGTGTCGGAAAGTGAAACGTTCGAAAGCTCGGTGCAGGCGGAAAACGCACTGTCATTTATCGTTTTAAGTCCCTTCGGAAGCGATACGGAGGTGATCCCCGTTCCTGAAAACGCCTCATCTCCGATCTCCGTGACGGTTCCGGCAAGGGTTACCGATGTGACAGACGCGCAGTCCGCAAAGCTTGCAGAGCCGACGTTTGTGATCCCCGGCGCGTATACGACGGAGGTGATATAGCCCTCGAACACAGACCACGGGGCTTCCTCAAACATCAGATATCCCGGTACCGCACCGTTTCCGCTGACAGTCAGAATACCGGTCGATGTGTTGAACGTCCACTCTGCTCTGTCGGTGAGCATACCGCCGTCAGTGGGGACAAGACCGAGACTTGTGAAGGTGAAATTGTTTGCCGCGGCATACTTTTCGGCAGCGGAGGGATAGTATGAGATTATTTCCGGAGTAAAGCCGGTATATTTAGTATATGCGCCGCTGACACTGCTTTCCGGCGCTTCAAAATAGTAATATCCGATGGAATTGTCGGCAATGTGTCTGACCGAAACCGGTATCGTTACCGCGCGAAGCTCGGGACAGCTTGTAAATGCGCGCTCTTCGACCGTTGAGACAGCACCGCCGAAGGTAACAGACGAGAGATTGCTGCAGCCCTCAAACGCGCCTGTCGGAACGGTCGTTATCCCGCCGCCGAGGCTGACCGACTTTATCCCCGTGCAGTCCCGGAACGCAAAGCTTCCAAGCTCGGAAAGGCTGTCAGGCAGTGTAACCGCCGTAAGTGATGCGCATTCGTAAAAAGCTCTGCTGCCGATCATCGAAAGCGACTGACCGAAAGCTATGCTGACAAGAGAACCGCACGATTCAAAAGCCGATTCACCGATACCGGTGAGGGCTGCGCCTGTTGATACGGTTTTCAGATTGCGGCAGTCGGCAAATGCCTTCTGACCTATGACAGTGACACCCGTCATGGATATTCCGGTCAGCGATTCACAGGAGTAAAACGCTTTTTCGCCGAGAGCCGTTACCGATGACGGCAGTGTGACATCTCTTACTGCCGTGAGAGAAAAAGCCGAGTTCCCGATTGAAGCCACGCCGTTCTGAACCGTCAGTGACTCAAGTGACGAACAGCCGTAAAACGCCGCTTCTCCGACATTTTTCACCGTTCCGGGAATGACGGCGGAATTCAGCGAAGAGCAGTCCTCGAATGAGCAGGCACCGATCGATGCAAGCCCGGACGGAAGCGAGACCGAGTCAAGCTGTCTGCACCCCGAGAAGGCATAATTCCCCACCGATGTGACACCGGACGAAATGATTACCGAGGTAATGACAACCCCGTCGGTTTTCGATGAGTACTTCGACCACGGAGCCGTCCCTGCCGACTTGAAATCCATCATGCTTCCGCTTCCGGAAACGGTAAGCACCCCGTCACTGCCGAGCGTCCATGTCAGGTTGTCGCCGCAGGCGCCGGAAAATGCGCTGTCCTCCGAACGGAAGGTAAAGCCGTTGACATCGGCATACCTCTCTGCCTCGGAACCTCCGGCTCCGGTTATGACAAAGCCGGAGATGCGCCTGAATTCTTTGGAACCGCTGTCATATGTATATCCGAGAGCGTGAGCCTCGATTGAAATCACCGATTTCGGAACCGAAACCGGACTGACATCAAGACTGAGAAAGGCGTTTACCCCTATTCCGGTTATGCCGGAAGGAATCTTCAGGGATTTTATCTGCGATGCGTATTCTGTCCACGGAACGTCGCTGACGGAATAACTGTTTATATTGCCGGTTCCGGTGATTTCAAGCACGCCGGAGTCGCTTAACGAATATTCAGCCGACGCACCGCAGGAACCGGAGATGACCGCGGCTCCCGTCACTGTCGCGAGTGCAAGCGATGCTGATAATACCGCAGCCGCAAGCACCGGTGATACCCGGACCTTTTTCAGAAATTTTGTTATTTTCATTCAAAACCTGCTTTCTGTGTTGCGGGAATGACACCCGAAGGAACAATCCGCGGTGCCGTATAACTCGCATTGATTATACAACATCGCGGACGATTTGTCAATACAGCTGTTCTGCGCCTGACCGGACGGCTCATACCGTTTTCTTTTTCCTCGGCGCGAAGACCCACTTTTTCTGGAGAAAATAGCTGACGAAGAACATGGCAAAATCGACCGGCAGCTTCACAAACTTTGCAACCGTATTCTTTTCGGTCAGAAACAGCTTGTTGATTATTACTATCAGCTCGGTAGAAAGAAGCATCACGAACACCGATACGGCAAGGTATCGTACAGCCGTCGTGATGTTCTTCTTTTTTGTTCTGAAAACCACTTTTTTAT
>FR891226.1:18495-21849 GCA_000433515.1 Candidatus Colimorpha enterica
TTCAGCGACCCGGCCATGGCGCGGCAGATATAGTTCGTCAGCGTTATTCCGAGCACGGGAAGATATCCGAGAAGGATCCGATAAACTATATACTCAAACGAGTAGCAAAGCGCCGAACTGAGCATATACCTGAACTGCTGACCGAAATATCTGAGGATCTCGGCAAATATTCCTGCGGAATCGCGGAAAAGCCGGAAATGCGACTTTTTCCCGTCGGGAAAGAATTCCCCGGTTATCGAAAACAGCCGGAACGGTATGCTCTTTCTCTTGAGATCAAGCAGCATATTCGTCTCGAAATCGTATCTGTCGCCCTTCGTTTTCAGGAAAACCGGCAGGAACTTTGCCGGAATCCCCCTGAGCCCGGAAAGCGGGTCAGGAATATTGAAACCGCAGACCACAGATATCGCAAAGGATGTAATTCTGTTGCCGTACCTCCCTCTCGGAGATATCGTTTTGTCATTCCTTCCGCGCTGACCGATTATTACCCTGCCGGAGGATATCATTCTGTGAGCGCAGGAAACGGCGTCGCGTACTCTGTGATGACCGTCTCCGTCAACCGTGACTATTCCTCTTGAAGCCGGGCGTTCGGTCAGACAGAAAACCATGCCGCTCTTTATCGCCGCTCCCTTCCCGCGGTTGGAGGCGTGCTCGATTACAGTACAGCACGGAATACTGCGTACCTCATCGAAAACCGGCTCATATTCTTTTCCGCTCCCGTCGTTGATGACCGCAATATCGTCGGCACCCGCCGCAATAAGTCCGTGAACGGTGGCAAGAAGTCGGTCATCGGGACAGTATGACGGTATTATAACCGTTATATTCTCCGGCATTGTGTTTCTGCCGCTCATTCAGACCGCCTCCTTTCTCTGAAATTATCCGCCGTCCGGCCTTTACTGTTCTTCCGCAGTCCCGCGCCAGAGTCCCGCGTAAATCCCGCCGTACTCAAGCAGACCGGTATGCGTTCCTCTTTCTGCAATGCCGTCGTCGGTTATCACAAGGATTTCGTCGGCATTCTTTACCGTCGTCAGCCTGTGGGCTACAACGATGGTGGTTCTTCCCCTGCAAAGCTCGGAAAGACTCTTCTGTATCAGCATTTCCGTCACATTGTCAAGCGCCGAGGTAGCCTCATCAAGTATCAGTATCGGCGGATTTTTTAAAAACACCCGCGCGATCGCTATCCTCTGCTTCTGTCCGCCGGACAGTCTGACACCGCGCTCCCCGACAAGAGTGTCATACCCTTCGGGAAGCGACGCAATATAATCGGAAATGTTGGCAAGCTCCGATGCCCGCTCGATCTGCTCCCTTGTCGCATCGGGACATCCGTAGGCAATGTTATCGTATATTGTCGAATCAAACAGAAATACATCCTGAGACACGATTCCGATATTCTTTCTCAGCGATTCAAGCGTGACATCCCGCGTGTCGTGACCGTCGATGGTGATCCTTCCTCCGCAGACCTCATAGAATCGGGGGATAAGGTGGCAGATAGTCGTTTTCCCTCCGCCGGACGGACCGACAAGCGCCAGCGTCTTTCCGGCTTCGATATCAAACGACAGCCCGTCAAGAACCTTTTTGCCGTCGGGGTATGAGAAGCTGACGTTTTCAAAAGAGACATCACCCTTTACATTCTCAAGCAACGAAGCTCCCGGCTTGTCGGATTCTGGCTTACAGTCCATTATCTCGATAAACCGCCTGAAGCCGGTCATTCCGTTCTGATACTGCTCGATAAACCCGACCAGCCGCTCAATCGGTGAGATGAACAGACTGATATACAGCGAGAAAGCCGTGAAATCCGCAATGTCGATCTTTCCGTAGAACACGAAAAGCCCGCCGGCAACATACATCGCAACGCGAAGAACATCCATTCCGAGATTCATCCCGGAATAAAACTCCGCCATTGCCTTGTATGCAAGACTGCGCGCGCCGACAAAACGGCTGTTTCCGCGCTCGAAAAGCTCTTTTTCGCGTTGGCTGTTGGTGTACGCCTTCGAGACTCTTATGCCGGAAATGCTGTTTTCAAGCGTGGCATTGACCTCGCCGACCTCTTTTTTCGAGGCGGCAAATGCGTCCTTCATCTTCTTCTGCTTTTTCAGTGCAAAAAAGACCATGAACGGCAGAAGCGAATAGATTATAAGCGTAAGCGGCATATATATCGACCCCATCACGATGAACGAGCCGACAAGCATTACTATCGAAAGAAACAGATCCTCCGGTCCGTGATGTGCAAGCTCCGATACATCCATCAGGTCGTTTATTATACGCGACATGATCGTTCCCGTCTTGTTGTCGTCGAAATACGAAAGCGGCAGTGTCTCAAGGTGAGAAAAAACATCTCGCCGCATTGTCGCCTGCATATCCACCCCCATAACGTGACCGTAATAGGTAACAAAATAGTTGAGGAAATACTTGACAAGATATATCCCGAGAAGGACTGCCGCCCATATCACAAGCAGCTTCACCTCCCGGTTCGGTATAAAGTCGATAAGCATCTGCCGGGTAATGAGCGGATAGATCATCGTGCAGACCGAAAGAAGAAAAGCCGCAGCCATATCGGCGGGAAAAATTTTAAGATGAGGGTTATAGTAAGTAAAAATTTTAAGATGAGGTTTATAGTAAGTACAGAATCGTTTTAACATAATTGCTCCGTCTGATTTCGCAGTACCGATATTTTAACATATTCCGACTCTTTTTTCAAGCCCGAAAATCGATTCTTTACAGATGCGTTATTGAAAACCGCGCCACACGGTGATATAATGGTATCATTCGGATATGAAAGGCATACACCATGACAAAGGATTATATACTCTTCGACCTCGACGGTACCCTTACCGACCCGGAGGAAGGAATTACAAATTCGGTAGCCTACGCGCTCGGAAGGTTCGGAATCCCGGTTGAGAACAGAAAATCGCTCGATGTCTTTATCGGACCGCCCCTTGACGATTCGTTCATGGAATATTACGGCTTTGACCGTGAAAAAGCACTCCGTGCGATATCGGTCTTCCGGGAGTATTTCAGGGACAGGGGAATCTTCGAAAACGTTGTCTACCCCGGGATCCCGGAAATGCTTGACAGACTGAAAAAAACAGGAAAAACTCTGATCCTCGCGACATCAAAGCCGGAGGTCTTTGCCGTAAGAATACTTGACAGATTCGGGCTGTCTCAATATTTTACGGTTGTCACCGGTTCACTGCTCGACAACACAAGAACCGACAAGCACGAGGTCATTGAAGCCGCTCTTGAAAAAGCAGGAGTGACCGACAGAACCCGCGCCGTCATGGTCGGCGACAGAGAACACGATATCATCGGGGCAAAAAAATCCTCACTGGCCTCTGTCGGCGTGAAATACGGCTACCG
>FR891226.1:21894-31466 GCA_000433515.1 Candidatus Colimorpha enterica
CTTGAAAAAGCAGGAGCCGACATAATTGCAGAAAACGCAGACGACCTCCTGACTCTCCTGCTCGGACTGTAAGGCATATCAACTGACATCAAATCCCCCTCGCCTCCGCAAAACAGAGACGAGGGGGATAGTTTTTTATCCGGTTGCGGGAATTATCAGTACATTCCGCCCATTCCGCCGCCCATGGGAGCCGCGGGTGCGGGGTTCTCTTCCTTGATGTCGGAAACGACAGCCTCGGTAGTGAGAACGACCGCAGCAATTGAAGCGGCGTTCTGGAGCGCCGAACGTGTCACCTTGGTAGGATCGACTATGCCGACCTTGACCATGTCAACATACTTCTCGGTGGAAGCATCAAAGCCGTAGCCGACCTTCTTGCTCTTGAGAATGGTATCGACGATAACTGAGCCTTCATAGCCCGCATTCTCGGCGATCTGACGCACGGGAGCCTCAAGCGACTTCCTGACCAGCATAGCACCGGTTTTTTCGTCGCCGGAGAGGGTGGAAACGAGCTTGTCAACCTCGGGAATGACGTTGAGCAGAGCAACGCCGCCGCCGGCAACGATTCCCTCTTCAACGGCTGCCTTGGTTGCGTTGAGAGCGTCCTCGATGCGGAGCTTCTTTTCCTTCATCTCGGTTTCGGTAGCTGCGCCGACCTTGATGACCGCAACTCCGCCGGAGAGCTTTGCAAGTCTTTCCTGAAGCTTCTCGCGGTCGAAATCGGAGGTCGTGGTCTCGATAGCAGACCTTATCTGTGCAACTCTTGCCTTGATCTTATCGGAATCGCCCATACCGTCAACGATGATGGTGTTTTCCTTATTGATCTTGACCTGACGTGCTCTGCCGAGCTGACCGATCGTCGTATCCTTGAGCTCAAGTCCGACTTCCTCGGAAATCACCTCGCCGCCGGTAAGGGTTGCGATGTCGCGGAGCATATCCTTTCTTCTGTCGCCGAAGCCGGGAGCCTTGACACCCACGCAGACGAAGGTCCCCTTCAGCTTGTTGAGGATAAGTGTGGTGAGAGCCTCGCCCTCGATATCCTCTGCAATGATGACCAGCTTCTTGCCGGACTGAACGATCTGCTCAAGCAGCGGCAGGATCTCCTGAATGTTGGAGATCTTCTTGTCGGTGATGAGAATGAGAGCATCGTCGATGACGGCTTCCATCTTCTCGGTGTCGGTGACCATGTAGGGCGAAATATATCCGCGGTCGAACTGCATACCTTCAACGACCTCACAATAGGTCTCGGCAGACTTTGATTCCTCAACGGTAATAACACCGTCGGCAGAAACCTTCTCCATAGCGTCCGCGATAAGGGTTCCGACAACCTCGTCGCCTGCGGAGATGGTGCCGACTCTTGCGATATCCTCAGATCCGCTGACGGCCTTGGAGATAGATGTCAGCTTCTTGACAGCCACATCAACTGCCTTCTGAATGCCGCGGCGGAGAACCATCGGGTTTGCGCCTGCCGTGACGTTCTTCATGCCCTCTCTGATAAGAGCCTGAGCAAGAAGGGTTGCGGTTGTCGTGCCGTCGCCTGCCGCATCGTTTGTCTTTGTTGCGACTTCCTTTATAAGCTGAGCACCCATGTTTTCCTTCGGATCCTCAAGCTCGATCTCCTTGGCGATGGTAACGCCGTCGTTTATGATAAGGGGAGCGCCGTACTTCTTGTCAAGCACAACGTTTCTGCCCTTCGGTCCGAGTGTGATTTTAACTGTATCGGCAAGCTTGTCGATACCGCGGAGAAGCGCGTTTCTCGCGTCAATTCCGTAAGCAATGTCCTTTGCCATAATCTATATACCTCCGTTACGGTTCAGATGATTCAGTCTTCGACAACGGCAAGAATGTCGCTCTGTCTGACTATATTGTATTCGGTCCCGTCGCACTTGACTTCGGTTCCGGAATATTTGCTGGTGATGACTTTGTCTCCGACCTTTACGGTCATCTTTACTTCTTTTCCGTCAACAAGTCCGCCGGGGCCGACAGCAACGACCTCTGCGACCTGGGGCTTTTCCTTTGCGGAGCCCGCAAGGATAATTCCGCTTTTTGTGGTTTCTTCTGCTTCGACCGATTTAACAACAACACGGTCTGCAAGCGGTTTGATTTTCATGATATTCATTCCTCCAATCCTGAATGTTTAGCACTCATTTGTTCTGAGTGCCAACTCACGATTATGATTATACTCATCTCAACCGTGAAAATCAAGTACTTTTTCTTATGTTTACAGTTCTTTTACATTTCAATCAAAAAATAATGTATTTCTGCCGGGCATCACCGTTATCAGTTCCCACCGGAGACTGCCGAAAAGCCTCACTTTACGAAATCAAATTCGAAATCGTACATTCTGACGGTATCCCCGTCCTTCACGCCGGCCGCCTCGAGCTGCTCGATGATCCCGTTTGTCCTGAGCATCCTCTGGAAGTAGGCAAGCGAATCCCTGTCCTCGAAATTCACCCGTCCGACAAGCCTGAAAAGCCACTCCGACTCGCATTCGTAAACATCGCCGTCCTTCGTGACGGTGACAGCCGCCTCAGGCTGACCGGGATCCGGCTCGTCCCCGTACTCCGGCTCATAGATCGTAAGCGGCGGCAGCTCGTTCAGCATCGCCGCAGTCTCTGAGAGCAGAACATCGATGTTGTACCGCGTCGCGGCAGAGACGAAGATAAGCGGAAGCCCGTTATCCTCTGCATATTTTTCAAGCTCACCCACGTGTTCGTTGTATTCCGGAAGCGAAGCGTCGTATTTGTTTCCGACAAGCAGCTGCGGACGCAAGGCAAGCTCCGGGCTGTATTTCTCAAGCTCGGCATTTATAAGCTCAATATCCTCCACCGGGTTCCTGTCGCAGTCAGCCGAGATGTCAACAACGTGTATCAGCATTCTGCACCTGTCGATGTGCCGCAGGAATTCATGTCCGAGCCCCCTGCCGTCCGACGCGCCTTCTATAAGTCCGGGAATGTCGGCAACGACAAATCCGCGTCCCTCCCCGCCGTTCTTCACTACACCGAGGTTAGGCGAAAGCGTAGTGAAATCGTAATCCGCGATTTTCGGTGTCGCAGAGCTTATAACAGAGAGAATAGAAGATTTCCCGACATTCGGAAGTCCGACAAGTGCAACGTCGGCAAGCATTTTCAGCTCGAAAATGACCTCCCGCGCCTCACCCTTGAGCCCGCTTTTAGCAAATCTCGGTATCTGTTTTGTCGGCGTCGCAAAATGACGGTTGCCCCATCCGCCGCGTCCGCCGCGGCAGAGAATGAACGGCTCCCTGTCGGACATATCAACGATGACCTTTCCGGTCGCCGCATCCTTTACCACTGTTCCGGGCGGAACTGGAAGGATTATATCCTCTGCATTCCCGCCGTGAAATTTGTCAGCCCTTCCGTCTCCGCCGTTCTGCGCGACGAATTTGTGTCGGAACCGGTATTTAAGCAGAGTGTTGTCGCCGTTCTCGATCGCTAAAACGATGTTGCCGCCGTTTCCGCCGTCTCCTCCGTCGGGACCGCCGTGAGAGACATATTTTTCTCTGTGGAAGGAGACACAGCCGTTTCCGCCGTCTCCCGCCTTTACGTATACCTTTACATAATCGGTTATATCCTGAGCCATTACTTTTCCATACCTTTCCGACCGCAGAAAAGCATCATACTGCTTTCCCGGTCGTTCTTATATCATTGTCCCCCGGCAATCATCGCAAGCAGATCTTTTTCCTCAATGACCGTCACGCCGAGCTTTTCGGCTTTTGCCAGCTTTGAACCGGCTTCGGCACCCGCAAGCACATATGAAGTCTTTTTCGATACCGATGACGAAGTCTTTCCGCCGTTCTTTTCGATAAGCGCCGAAGCCTCGTCGCGGCTCATAGTCGGAAGCGTTCCCGTGAGAACGAACGTCAGACCGTCAAGCTTTCCCCCGCTCACCCTGACCGATGCCGCATCGGTTTTAACGCCGAGACTCTTCAGCTCATCAACCATTGCCGCCGTCTGCGGATGCGAGAAGAAATTCACGACATTTTCAGCCGTCACCCCGCCGACATCCGGCACTGCCGTAAGTTCTTCAACAGCAGCCGATGAAAGCGCGTCTATCGACCCGAAATGCGACGCTATCGATTTTGCCGCCTTTTCTCCCACCTGTCTTATTCCGAAGGCGCAGAGCAGCCTTTCAAGCCCGCGTTCCTTTGACCCGTCAATTGCGGCAACAAGATTTGAAGCCGACTTCTCCCCCATCCGTTCAAGTCCGGCAAGTTTTTCGACAGTCAGCTTATACAGGTCGGCGCAGTTCTTCACAAGTCCGCTTTCGCAGAGTAATTTTACCACACCTTCCCCAAGTCCGTCAATATTCATTGCGCCTCTTGAGGCAAAATATGTGATATTTCTTATAAGCTGAGCCGGGCAGGCAGAGTTCGTGCACCTCAACGCCGCCTCATCCGGCGAAAAATAAACCGGCTCTCCGCACGACGGACACCTGTCGGGCATAGAGTATACCTTTTCGCTTCCGTCACGCGCCTTTGTATCGACCGAAACTATCTCCGGAATTATGTCGCCCGCCTTCTGGACAAACACCGTGTCGCCGATCCTTATGTCCTTCTCTCTTATATAGTCCGCATTGTGGAGCGTCGCGCGGCTGACCGTCGTCCCGGCAAGACGAATCGGATCAAGCACCGCGTTCGGAGTAAGCACCCCGGTTCTCCCGACCTGAATGACGATATCGGTCAGCTTCGTCGCCTTCTTTTCCGGAGGATACTTGAAGGCGACAGCCCATTTCGGAGTGTTTGCCGTCTCTCCGAGCTCACGCCGCCGGGAGAGCAGGTTTTCCTTTATAACCGCACCGTCGATATCATAAGGCAGCCCGTCGCGCAGGCGCCCTATTTCCTCTATCTGCGCGGTGATGGCATCATAACCTCTCACAGTCTTTATCAGTGGTATGACATGAAAGCCCTGTTCCCGCAGGAACGCGATAGTCTCGTCGTGCCTTGTGAATTCCCGGTCGCACACCTGAAGATTGAATACGAAAATATCAAGTCCCCTCGATGCCGTGATCTTTGAATCAAGCTGGCGCAGAGAGCCTGCCGCCGCATTTCTCGGATTGGCAAAGCACTGCTCCCCGCGCTCTTCTCTTGCCCGGTTCAGCTTTTCAAAGCTGCTCCTCGGCATATAAACCTCCCCGCGGACTTCAAGCGTACCTTTGTACGGAATTGCAAGCGGAATGCTTCTGACGGTTTTCAGGTTCTCTGTCACGTTCTCTCCCACAACACCGTCTCCGCGTGTCGCGCCTCTGACGAAAACACCGTTCTCATAGCGCAGAGCCACAGACAACCCGTCAATCTTTGCCTCAACGGAAAATTCATCATCAGAGCCTGTCGAGTCAAGATAAGCCCTGAGCTCATCAAAGCTGAAAACATCTGTAAGACTGCCGAGAGGGACGGTATGTGTCACCTTTTCGAATTTGTCAAGCGCCTTTCCTCCGACCCGGTGAGTGGGAGAATTCGGGCTGTCGTACTCCGGATGCTCCTCCTCGAGTTTTTTAAGCTCTTTGAACATCATGTCGTATTCATAGTCCGAAATTTCCGGCGAATCCTCAACGTAATAACGCCTTGCGTGATATTCAAGCGATTTTCTCAGCTCTTCGATTTTTTGCAATAATTTATCCATAATTAATTTCCTTTATCGGGTGGGTATTGTGAGATACCGTGTTGACATTTGAACAGAATGCTGTTATAATAATAACACAGAATGTGATTATTTGCAAGTGAGGTGATAAAATTATTATTATCACTGTTGACAGAATCGAAGGCGAATATGCCGTCTGCATTGACGACAGCGAAAAAACCTTCGGCATTCCTGTGTCTTTTTTCGGTCCGGAATTAAAAGAAGGCGATGTGTTTGACATATCACTGACTCCGCGCCCGGATCTGAAAAAAGAAAGATCGGATGAGATCGGGAGCCTTCTTGAAAGGCTCAGAAAAAAAGGAGAGAGAAAGCAATGAAAACAAAAGCGGTAAGAATTTACGGTGCAAACGACATCAGACTTGAGGAATTCGATCTTCCGGCAATCAAAGAAGACGAAATACTTGCCGAGGTCATCTCGGACAGCGTCTGTATGTCCACCCACAAGGCAGTCCTTCAGGGACCGGCTCATAAAAGAGTGCCAGAGGACGTCGCCGTCAACCCCACGATTATCGGTCATGAATTCTGCGGCATCATCCGCGAGGTCGGCGCAAAGTGGAAAGACAAATACAAGCCCGGCGATAAGTTCGCAATCCAGCCGGCAATGAACTACAAGGGTTCGCTCTATGCTCCCGGATACTCATACAGATGGATCGGCGGCAACTCCCAGTTCGTCGTCATCCCTCACGAGGTCATGGAGTGCGACTGCCTGCTTCACTATGACCACGATACATATTTCTACGGTTCCCTTGCAGAGCCGGTTTCCTGCATCGTCGGCGGATATCACTGCAACTATCACGCAACTCCCGGTGTCTATGTTCACAACATGGGCATTGTCGAAGGCGGAAACACCATTCTCAGGGCTGCCGCAGGACCTATGGGTCTTGAGGCGATCGACTACGCAATCCACTGCGACAGAAAGCCCGGACTTCTCGTCGTCACCGATATCGATTCCGTCCGTCTGAAAAGAGCAGCCTCAATCCACACCGTCGAAGAGGCTGAAAAGAACGGCGTAAAGCTGGTATATGTCAACACAAACGATGTTGAAAACGCACATGATTACCTCATGGAGCTTACCGGCGGAAAGGGCTACGACGACGCGTTCGTCTATGCTCCCGTAAAGCCTGTTGTCGAGCTTGCCGACAGCGTTCTCGGAAAGGACGGCTGCCTGAACTTCTTTGCCGGACCGACAAACACCCAGTTCTCCGCACTGTTCAATTTCTACAACGTCCATTACAACTTCACTCACGTCTGCGGAAACTCCGGCGGAAACACTCAGGATATGATCGAGTCTCTTGACATGATGTCAAACGGAAAGCTCAATCCCGCAGCAATGATCACCCATGTCGGCGGACTTGACGCCGTCATCGATACCGTTATCAACCTTCCGAAGATCCCCGGCGGAAAGAAGCTCATCTACAACCACATTTCCATGCCCCTCACCGCCCTTACCGACCTTGCCGAAAAGGGCAAGGAGGACCCGATGTACGCAAAACTCGCCGAGATCGTTGAAGCAAACAACGGTCTGTGGTGCGGAGAGGCCGAGAAATACCTCCTCGCTCACGCAAAGGCTATATAAAATCTTCTTCCCTCCCCTTTCCGGACGTCCGGCGAGGGGAGCGGAAATTTCATACCGAAAGGATAGATTACAATGGAAAATCAGGAAATGCTCCTTGACCGCGCCGCGCAGATCGCCCCGGTAATCAGGATGCTCGCCATTGAGGACGGAAAGAATACCGTAAAACTCCTCCGCTGTGAAAAAGCCATCGGCGCGGGAATGAATATTCCGAGACCGGATACGGCTTATGAAAATGTCCTCGGAAAGAACACTCTCGTTCTTTCCGAAAATGCCGATACCGATGCCATCGTTGCCGCCTACCGCGCGTTCAGAACCGAGAACGGCGTTCCGGCTGTCGTTTACGCTCCCGATGCGGGAGTGCTGACTGTCGCCGAAACTCCCGAAGAAGCCGGTTATATCGGAAAGACATACTGCTCCGCCGTCAGCTATGACGAAGGCTGTACCGATGCCGCCGTCACCGCTACACCTGCGGTCGAAAAGAAAACCGGAAGACTTGCCGGAAAGGTCGCGATCGTCACAGGCGGCGCTCAGGGGTTCGGAAAAGGCATTGCCGAAGCTCTTTCCGGAGAAGGTGCGTATGTCGTCATCGCGGATATGAATTACGACGGCGCAAAAGCAACCGCAGCGGAATTCCCCGGAGCGATCGCGGTAAAGGCAAACGTCTCCGACGAGCAGTCGGTCAAGGAAATGATAAGAGAAACCGTCCTTCACTTCGGCGGACTTGACATTTTCGTAAACAATGCCGGAATCGTCCGTGCCGGAAGCCTTGAGGAGATGACAAAGTCAAACTTCGAGCTTGTCACCGCCGTCAACTATACAGCATACTTCCTCTGCGTAAAGTACGCATCTGCAGTCATGAAGCTCCAGCACACAGCCGCCCCCTCAAAGCTGTTCGATATAATCGAGATCAACTCGAAATCCGGTCTTGCCGGAAGCAACAAGAACTTTGCCTATGCCGGAAGCAAATTCGGCGGCATCGGTCTTACCCAGAGCTTCGCAATGGAGCTTGCCCCGTATAATATCAAGGTCAACGCAGTCTGCCCCGGAAACTTCCTTGAAGGTCCCCTCTGGACAGATCCCGAAAAAGGGCTTCTCGTTCAGTATCTCAGGGCAGGAAAGGTCCCCGGCGCAAAGACGACCGCCGATGTCCTTAAATTTTATGAGAGCAAGGTTCCCCTCGGAAGAGGCTGCCGCACTGTCGATGTCGCAAGAGCGATTTTCTATATCTGCGAACAGGATTACGAGACCGGCCAGGCAATCCCCGTGACCGGCGGTCAGGAAATGCTCAAATAATCCGATCGGATTCAAAAAACAGCCAGAGTGGAAAAGCTCCGGCTGTTTTTTTGCCTGATATCAGAGTCCGAGAATTGCCGACGCCATCATGAAGTAAATAAGAAGCGATATCGCATCAACTATCGTCGTGATGAACGGGCTTGCCATGACCGCCGGGTCAAACCCGAGCTTCTTCGCAAGAATGGGCATGATACAGCCGATTATCTTTGCGCATACGATTGTCAGTGCAAGCGTCACACACACCACAAGCGCGACCGCAAGCGTTATGTCGTTTCCCATTATCAGCTTGTCAACAAGAAATATCTTTGCAAACGTTGCCGCCGCCAGCGATATCCCGCAAAGAATGGATACCCTGAATTCCTTCCATACGACCCTCAGGATGTCACCGAATCCGATCTCACCGAGAGAGATCCCACGGATGACCGTAACCGATGCCTGACTTCCCGCATTACCGCCGCTGTCCATCAGCATGGGAATGAATGCGGTAAGCAGCACCTGCGCCGCAAGCGCACTTTCAAACGAAGAAATGATAATGCCGGTAAATGTCGCCGATATCATCAGAAGGAGCAGCCACGGAATTCTTGATTTCCATATCTGAAGCGGTGAGGTTTTGAGATAAGGGCGGTCGGACGGCGTGATAGCCGCCATTTTTGTGAAGTCCTCCTCGTCCTCGTCGCTTATGACGTCGATAGCGTCATCGACCGTGATTATACCGACAAGCCGCGTTTCTTTGTCTACCACCGGGAGTGCCAGATAATCGTATTTTTTAAAGAGATTTGCGACCTCCTCCTTGTCGTCCACCGTTGTCACCGCTATGAAATTTGTGGTCATGATGTCAGAGATAACGGCATCGGGGTCGGAAAGAAGCAGCGTCCTTACCGAAACAACACCGAGCAGGCGGCGGTTCTTTGTCACATAACAGGTGTAGATTGTCTCACTGTCAATCCCGACTTTTCTTATGTGAGCAAATGCCTCAGAGACCCTGAGTGCCGGATTCAGAGAAACATACTCGGTCGTCATGATGCTTCCCGCGCTGTCCTTCGGATAGG
>FR891226.1:31511-31763 GCA_000433515.1 Candidatus Colimorpha enterica
ATTGTAATTCTTGTTTCCGGCGTTGAGTTTGCGAGTATCCTCGTAACAACAATAGCCGGCATTTCCTCGATGATATCGACGGTATCATCAAGATACATTTCGTCAAGTATCGACTTCAGCTCGCTGTCGGTAAACGAACCGATGAGATACTCCTGCATCTCTGGATCCATTTCGACAAATACCTCCGCCGCAAGCTCCTTCGGCAGAATTCTGAATATGATAGTCGCCTGTTCCGGTGAGAGCTTTTCAAAT
>FR891226.1:31859-33890 GCA_000433515.1 Candidatus Colimorpha enterica
CCGCAAGCGCAACTGCCTCATCAACAGATAAAGTGTTCTGATTTTCCATGCAAAACCTCCTTGCCATCGGCATAAAAATTGCGCGGCAAAAACCGCACGGCAGACGTAAACGTCTCCCGCAATGTAGGAAGATGTGGTGCACAGTACAAAAAGCAAAAATGCGCGACAAAAACACTCCGGCTGAAAACCGGCCGTGTGCATCCGTTCGCGCATAATCACGGTATCAGAACACTTTGTTATGAGCGAGCGGACGGACGTGTATTCTTATTTCGTCGAACGTCGGATTTTGTACTGCCGCCGTTACTTCCTGCGTCCATTCCGCTCACCTCACTTATTTTTTATTTCGACCTATTATATCACAAAAAAACCGATTTGTAAACCCGTTTCCCGTGATTAACGGGATTTTTATTCGAGAATATTTGTCGTAATATAGTCAACACCCATTCCGATAAGCCTTTCGGCATCGGCGGCATTGTCGCACGTCCAGCAGTTTACCTCAAGTCCGTTTGCGTGAACCTCGTCAACGATCTCCTTTGTCAGCGACGGATAGTAAATGTCAAGATCAAGACGGTACCGCTTCAGCCTTTCAAGCGTGTGAGCATCACAGCCTCCAGTCAGGAACTGAAGCCTTTGCTCCGGAAGCAGCCGCCTGAGCTCGATCATATTGTCAAGATCAAAGGAAATGAAAACCGTTTTTTCAAGGTGTCCCGACGCCCTTGCCGCCGAAACGATCCCGGCAACGTGCTCCGGAAGCATATGATTCTTCAGCTCAAGCACAGAGGTTTTTCCGTAGCGTTCGCAAACCAGAAAATACTCGTCAAGCGAAGGCAGACGAAGGTCAGTCCTTCCGGTAAGCCCGCCCCTGTCGGCAAGCATGATTCCGCGGAGAGTTTCGTAATCAGTCTCCTCAACGGGGTGATCGTTTCCTGCCGCCACCCTGCCGGTCGTGTCGTCGTGGATAATTATGTACTTCCCGTCGGACGTGACGTGAACGTCGGTTTCGATCCCGAAATACGACCGGTTTCCGGCGGCAACAAACGCCGGCATTGAATTCTCGCATTCGATCCCGCTCAGCCCGCGGTGCGCGATTATGCGGCAGTTCTTTCTGTCATTGATTCTGACTGTGTCCATTACAGTGTATCATCCTTTCAGCCCGGATGCTCCGGGAAATCTGTTCGCTTCATTATGTCCGGATCCTGATATCGCACGCCGATGCGGGGTCAAGCAGCGCAAAATACCGCTCCTCAAGCGGGATCCATTCGCTTTCATATCTCTCATAAAGCCGTATACCGCCCCGCAGTATTATCCTGTCTCTCTGAGTCACGGGGTCGGTGTCAAGAAAGATTTTTATATCATACCTGTCTCTCAGCGACGGAAGAAGCGAATACACGCCCTCAACAACAAGTATCTTCCCTCTTTCAAGCCGCACCCTCTGCGTGACCGCCTGTTTCCCGCAGTCGAAAACGTCGTATCCGATAACACCGTCGTTTATGTGTGAGTAAACCTCGTCATAAAACCGCGCGCTGTCAACATTTCCGCCCGGAACAACAAGCCGCTCTGCGGTCTTTCTCTCCTTCGGCAGGAAAAAGTCGTCCATATGTATGACGTCAGCCCCGTAAAGTGACGCAAGAAGTGCTGCGGTTTCTGTCTTGCCGGCTGCAGCCCTGCCGTCAATTGCAATATTCAGCCTGTCAGCGCGCGCGGAAAGCCCTTCAATAAGCATGATAGCCGGAACAAGCGGCGCAAAACGCGATTTTATTATCCTGTATGCCGCGCCGTATCTCTCCCTGAATTTTTCCGAATGTGACGGAAGCGCGTTTCTGTCGGCAGACGAAAAATACCCGTCAAGCAGACCGGCATCAGCCTTTATTATCCCAAGCCTTGCCGCTCTGACTGTAAGCGACAGCTTTCTCTCAAACCCGTCGGCAGTACCTGCAGTCTCACAGCTGTCCTCAAACAGCCTGAAAACCGTTTCCGGTGCAAGATGCCCTTTGACGGCACGCAGATCAAGCCGCGTATATCCCCCGCCGA
>FR891227.1 GCA_000433515.1 Candidatus Colimorpha enterica
ACTTCAAAACCCTCGGTGTGAGGACGGAGCCGCTGTCCGGCTACGAACGACTGAAAGTGCTTCATGACGTATTCAACATGGACACCAACGAGCCGTTCCGCTTTTCCTTCGATATGGTGAGGACGGAACCGCTGTCCGGCTACGAGCGGCTGAAAGTGCTTCATGATGTGTTTAACATGGACACCAATGAGCCGTTCCGCTTTTCCTTCGATATGGTTGCACGGACGGGACTCAGCACAAAGGACTTCATCGCGCCCACTTCCTTTGACTTCCGTCTACTTCCTTCGATTTCCGCGAAGGCAAGTGCTTCAAGATGGGCAAGACCATCGGCGCAGTGAGCTTTTTGCAGATACTCGCGCCGGAACTCAATGACCGTATGCTGGCTGACTTCCTTGAGATGGACAGCAACATCACGGTCAATTTTCATATCCGGACGATTGACCAGGCGAAGGCAATCAAGAGCATCAAGTCGAAGATCACCGACCTCGACAAGATGAAGATTGAAGAGCAGAAAAAGGCAGTTCGCTCCGGCTATGACATGGAGATTATCCCCTCCGATCTTGCCACCTACGGCGGAGAAGCAAAGCGTCTGTTGCAGGATCTCCAGACGCGCAATGAGCGTATGTTCCTCGTAACCATTATCATCATGAACACTGCTGCCACTCGACAGAAGCTCGAAAATGCCGTTTTCCAGACGGCATCCATCGCTCAGAAGTATAACTGCGCCCTCAAGCGTCTCGACTTCCAGCAGGAAGAGGGCTTGATGTCCTCGCTGCCCATCGGTCTGAATCAGGTTGAAATTGAGCGTGGTCTGACTACCTCTTCTACGGCGATCTTCGTGCCGTTCACCACTCAGGAGCTTTTTCAGGGCGGTGAGGCTCTTTATTACGGTCTGAATGCCCTGTCCAACAACATGATCATGGTAGACCGCAAGCAGCTCAAAAACCCCAACGGGCTGATCCTCGGTACTCCCGGTAGTGGTAAGTCCTTCTCGGCAAAAAGAGAGATGACCAACGCCTTCCTTATCACGGGAGATGACATCATCGTCTGTGACCCGGAGGCTGAGTATTTCCCCCTCGTGCAGAAGCTCGGCGGTCAGGTTATCCGCATCTCCCCGATCAGTACCGACTACATCAATCCGCTGGACATCAATGTCAACTACTCCGAAGAGGAAAATCCGCTGACCTTGAAATCTGACTTTATCCTCTCCATGTGTGAGCTGATTGTCGGAGGCAAGGACGGCTTGCAGCCGGTTGAGAAGACCATCATTGACCGAAGCGTCCGCATGGTCTATCAGGACTACCTTGCTGATCCCGTTCCTGAGAAAATGCCTATCCTCGAAGACCTCTACAACATTCTGCGAAATCAGTCTGAGCCGGAGGCACAGCGCATTGCAACTGCCCTTGAAATCTATGTCCACGGCTCTCTGAATGTCTTCAATCACAGAACGAATGTGGATGTCAACAACCGCTTCGTCTGCTACGACATCAAGGAGCTGGGTAAGCAGCTCAAGAAGCTCGGAATGCTCATTGTGCAGGATCAGGTGTGGAACAGAGTGACCATCAACCGCGCCCAGCGTAAGTCCACCCGTTACTACATGGACGAGTTCCACCTTCTGTTGAAGGAAGAGCAAACGGCAGCATACTCAGTCGAAATCTGGAAACGTTTTCGTAAGTGGGGCGGCATCCCGACCGGGATCACCCAGAATGTCAAAGACTTGCTTGCCTCCCGTGAGGTGGAGAACATCTTTGAAAACTCCGACTTTGTGTATCTGCTCAATCAGGCATCCGGTGACAGACAGATTCTCTCGAAGGCACTGAACATCTCGCCCAGCCAGCAGAACTACATTACCAACTCCAATGCCGGTGAAGGCTTGATCTTCTACGGCTCTACCATCGTCCCCTTCAAGAACAACTTCCCGAAGGACACGATGCTGTATCGCATTATGACCACCAAACCCGAAGAAACCATTCAGAACTAAGGAGGATTTCCTATATGAATAAGAATACCAATCCCATGAACGACATCATCAACGACTTCACTGAGAAGTTTGGTTACAACAAAGTCCAGATGACCTTCCGAGATGTGAAGGAAGGCATGGACAGCTACTTCGGTCTGATCTCTATGACCACTGAGCTGATTAAGCTCATTCGTGAAGAAGAGACGCTGCGCAAGCATCACCGCGCCTACCTCCATGTCAGAGAGGCGATCCTTGAAGGTAGCAATGAACTGATGGCGTACATTAACGCCCAGCTTATGAAGTGCGGCGAGGGCAAGCGTTTCAGCTACATCCCCAAGTCTGAGTACATCGACAACTATCCCTTTGCTGAGGCTGAGGACGATGAGGATGAGGAAACCGTCACCATCTCCAAGGAGCAGTACGAGGACATGATTGATGATCTTCTGACGATGGCAGAGCTGATCGACATGGTATCGGATATGCGTACCAAGGACTTCCGCTTCATTCAGGAAATGGCAAAATTCATGCCCGCTTATGCGGAGTACGAAAAGAGCCGCCTTTCGCTTTACCGTGAGGCGGCAAAGGAAGCCGAGGCTATCCTTGACCGATGGGAAGACGAGATCGACGATGGTTACGAGCCAGAGGAATACTTCTCCGATTAAGTGTAACTGACAAATCCAAGAAAGGAGGAAGCCGCTATACAGTTCGACACAATTTATACCGGTGACTGTCTCGAAGTCTTAAAGACGCTGCCCGATGAGAGCGTCCATTGCTGCGTCACATCCCCTCCGTATTACGCTCTCCGCGATTACGGCATGGAGGAGCAAATTGGCAGAGAAGCATCGCCAAAAGAATATATTGCGCGTCTGACCGAGGTTTTCACGGAAGTCAGGCGCGTTTTGCGTTCCGATGGGACGCTATGGCTCAACATCTCCGATACCTATGCCGGTAAAGGACATCAGGGTGACTTTGTGGACCCGAAGAACCCTAACGGCAGAAACGGTCAGGCTGTGGCTCTCAACAACAAGGTTGAGGGCTGCAAGCCGAAGGATATGATCGGCATCCCGTGGATGCTGGCATTTGCTCTCCGTGACTCCGGCTGGTATCTGAGAAACGACATCATCTGGATGAAGGAAAACCCCATGCCGGAAAGTGTCAAAGACCGCTGCGCCCGTTGCTATGAGCATATCTTCCTCTTCTCCAAGTCAAGGAAATATCACTTTGACCACAAAGCGATCTCTGAGCCGATTGCGCCTACAACGGCTGAACGGCTCAAGCGCGGCATGATGGGCGGCAATAAGTTCGGCAAGGCAATCCCCGGACAGTCTCAGGTACAGACCATCAACCGTCCACGGGAGCGCGGCGAAGTCACGGATGCGATGATCAATCCGCTCCGAAACAAGCGAGATGTCTGGATTATCAACACTGTCCCCTTCAAGGGCGGTCATTACGCCGCCTATCCTCCGAAGCTGGTAGAGACCTGTCTTCTTGCAGGATGTCCCGAAGACGGTATTGTTCTCGATCCCTTTATGGGAAGCGGCACAACCGGCATGGTTGCAAGGCAGCTCAACCGGCACTATGTCGGCATTGAGTTGAATCCTGCGTTCACAGAGCTTGCCTATGCGCGGATTGGAGGTGAAATCTGATGCCCCGTGAAGAGTACAAGCCAAAAGACAAGGTTGTCATGAGGATGACGCGAGAAGGTGCTGTCGAAGAAAACCTCACGGAAGGCACATCCGAAAAAATATCAAAGCGTCTTGAAGACGCCCAGCTCGTAAAGCCTCATGAGGATGCCGCAGCAGCTCTTCCCGAAGAAGAGATCAAGCGCAGACAGCCAAGACCGGAGGAATTATTCCCTGAGCAGGAAGCGGAGAATGTCCCCACCGAGCAAGCTCACTCTGAATACAAACCCGGTGAGCTGCCCGTTCATGAGGCAACTTCTCCCGTTTCTTCCGCTTCGGATGTCCATCGTCCGGCTCAGGTAGATGTCGGGCGCGTGGTCACTGATACAGCAGTCTCAAGCAGTATGCGGAAAACTCAGGCAGTCAGAAATGTAGACGGCGAGGCAGTGATGAGCAAGGCGGCTGAGACGGTTGCGGATCAACCTATCGCTGACGATGCTATTCCTGCCACTAAGAAAATACAGCGTCTTGAGCAGAGATCAGAACGGGCGCATGAGCGTCTGGATGCTGCCCGTGAGAAGCTGCCTACAAAGAAAGTCCTCAAAAAAGAGCGCGTCTTTGATGAAGAAAGCGGCAAGGGCAAAACCCGTCTCTACTTTGAGGATGAGATCAAGATGCCGAAAGTAAAAAGCAAGCTGCAATTCGAGGCTGACAAATCCGTCCGCAAGGTCGGTGATACGCTTGCCTCCGGCATTCACGGCAAAATCCATGAGGTTGAGCAGGACAACTCAGCCGTTGAAGCGGCTCACCGTTCTGAGATCGTTGCGGAATCTGCTGTCCGGCATTACAGCCATCATCGGCAAAACAAGGCAAACAAGCCTTTTGAGAAGGTTTCAAAGTTGGAACATGATGCACAGGTTGCCGACACCAAGCTCCATTATGAGAAGACGCAGCAGGAACATCCTGAGATGAAGAAGCAGCGCACCAACATGAACAAGCACTATCAGAAGCAAGCCATCAAAAAGGAATACGCTGCGGCTCGGAAGGCTGGCTCTCAGACTGCCGGAACTGCCACCAAAAACACCGGAAAGAAAACCCGTGAGAAGGCTGCGGATAAGATCAAGGAGTTCGTTGCCAAGAACAAGAAGGTGTTTCTCTGGATCGGCGTGGGTGTTCTCGTCCTTGTGCTGCTTGCTGCCGGTATCAGTTCTTGTACGGCAATGTTCTCGTCTACCGGCTCTGCTATTATTACTTCCTCTTATCTGAGTGAAGATGAAGCGATGCTGGGTGCGGAAGCGCAGTATTGCCAGATGGAAGCAGAGCTGCAAGACAAGCTGGACAACTTTGAGAGCTATTACCCAGGCTACGATGAGTACAACTACGATTTGGATGACATCGAACACGATCCCTATGTGCTGATTTCCATTCTCTCCGCACTCCATGATGCTGAGTTTACCCTAAGCGAAGTTCAGAGTACGCTTCAAATGCTGTTCGACAAGCAATACATCCTCACAACGGAGGAAATCGTCGAGGTGCGCTACCGGACAGAGACGAGAGTTGGCAGCTACACCACCACCGATCCCGAAACCGGCGCGACAAGCACTCATTATTACACCTACGAGGTCGAAGTTCCATATAACTACTACATCATGAATGTGACGCTGGAAAACTTCAATCTCAGCCATGTACCGGTCTACATCATGTCTCAGGATCAGCTCTCCATGTACGCCACCTATATGTCCGTGGTTGGCAACCGTGAGGATCTGTTCCCGGACTCGCCCTATGTAGACAAGTACATCGAAAATCCTCCCGATGAGTACACGGTCAATCCGAGCTATATGTCGGATGAAACCTTTGCAACGCTCATTGAAGAAGCCGAGAAATATTTGAATTACCCTTATGTATGGGGCGGCAGCAATCCCGAAACATCCTTCGACTGCTCCGGTTTTGTGTCCTATGTCCTGACTAATTCAGGGCTTGTGAATACCGGCAGACTTGGGGCGCAAGGGCTTTACAATGTCTGCACTCCCGTATCAAGGGCAGATGCGAAGCCCGGTGATCTTGTCTTCTTTGTCGGCACATACGATACCCCCGGCGTTTCCCATGTGGGCATTTATGTCGGTGATGGAGTCATGTTGCACTGCGGCGATCCCATTCAGTATTCATCCATCAACACTTCCTATTGGCAGTCTCACTTCTATGCCTTCGGAAGACCGAACTATTAAGCGAAAGGAGATTTTTCTATGAATCCTAAGTATCAGAAGGTCTGCGCTGACATCGCAAAGCTGGAAAGCAAGGCGGCAGACATCGAAAAGCAGCTTGGTGAGCTGCGCGAAAAGAAAACCGAGCTGGAAAACCTTGAGATCATCAATACTGTCCGCGCTATGGTCATGGACAAGGAACAGATCATGGCTTTCCTCTCCAACATGAAGGGCGGCTCTCCCTCAAAGCAGCCTAAAGCCGAAAACATGGAGGTAAATGAGAATGAATAAGAGAAAAGGATTTCGTTTGTTCACCGTTCTGGCACTTTGCATGGTGCTGGTAAGCAGCTTCTCCATGACGGCTTTTGCCAAAGCGGATGACACCGATCAAAATCTTCCCGTGACCGATGCAACCATGCCCGATGAAACGCCTGATACCACCGAGCCTACGCCTCCCGTTGAGCTGCCCGAAGGTGAGCCTATCGACGATGAGGGCAATGCCTACACCCGTGATCTGCTCTATGACAAGGCTACCAACAAGCAGTTCATCACCGTTCAGACGAAAAGCGGCAATACCTTCTACATCGTCATTGACTACGATGCTCCCGTGAACGATGAAGAGGAACAGTATCAGACTTATTTCCTCAATATGGTGGATGAAGCCGATCTGCTTGCCCTGATGGATGAAGAGGCAGTTGCAGAGCTGACCACTTGTGTTTGCGAGGATAAATGCGTTGTCGGTGATATTGATGTGGAATGCCCGGTCTGCAAGACCACCATGAGTGAATGCACCGGCACTGTTCCTGAGCCTCCTGCCGATGAGCCTGACACAGAGCCTTCCGAGCCGGAAGAGCCTGAGAAAAAGTCCAATGTCGGCATGATCATCGGCGTGATTGCCGTTGTGGGTATCGGCGGCGCGGCTTATTACTACTTCAAGTTTATCCGTGGAAAAAAGCAGAAGGACGAAGACCTTGACTTCTTCGACGATGAAGGCTATGAGGAAGAGCCTTATGTGAATGAGGACGCCGAGCCGGACATCGCTGCGGATGATGAAGACGAAATCACAGAAGCAGAAAACGAAGAAGATTAAAGCAGTAAAAGCCCCTCACAACGGCTGTGAGGGGCTTGCATTATAGAAGGTCTTTCGTTTTTCGTGCGAGATACAAAGGAAGGTTGGTGATATACCCGTCCTTGCGATAGCCACGCTTTGAGAAGCGGATGGCGTGATCCGGCTCATGGTCTGCAATGTACTTTTTGAAAGAGGGCGCGGATTTATCCTCACCACCCTTAGCCTCAACGGGGATGATTTCAGTACCGTATTGCAGAACAAAGTCAATCTCGTTGTTCTTGTCTGAGAAATAGCGCGGCTCAACCTCAAATAGACCGCGAAGCTGCTGCAACACATAGTTTTCAGTCAGAGGTCCCTTGAATTGATAGTCGCTCTTCAAGAGGATTGCGCTGTTGTCTATGCCAGCCATGTGCTTGAGCAGTCCGGTGTCAAAAACAAAGAGCTTGAATTGATCGAGCTTGTCAAAAGCGGAAAGAGGATGCTCCATCTTGGAAACATTGTAGACTCTATTCAGCATTCCGGCTGAGACAAGCCATTCGATAGCCTCTTCAAAGTCACGCGCTCTGCCGCCTTCACGGACTGCTCCGTACATGAACTTTTCATTCGGTTTTGCAAGCTGGGCAACAATGCTGCGGAACACCATTAGGATGCGTCCACTGTTCACCTTCCCGTTGTGCTTGGAGAAGTCGTTTTCATAGATTTCAACAAGCTCGCGCTGAATCTGCGAAACCTTTGCAGGATCTTTATATTTTACCCAAGAGGACACGCACTCAGGCATACCGCCAATAATGAGGTAGTTGTTATATGCCTCAAGTAAACGGTTATGGAAGATTTCCTCGATCTGTTGCTCCTTTTGAATGCTCTCATAGTAAGAGAACAAGGCTGCATCCGTTGCATCAAGAAACTCATCGAAGGTCAAGGGGTAGATGTCAAGCAGATTGACCATTCCAACCGGATAGGACTTCGGCTTTGCAAGCAGTGTTCCAAGCAAGCTACCGGCTGCAATGACATGGTATTCGTTGGCTTTTTCCTTGAAATACTTGAGTGTGTTGAGTGCTTCCGGGCATTCCTGAATCTCGTCAAAGATGACCAGTGTTTTCTCCGGCAGGATCTTCTCTCCGGCGATCATGGACAGCAGCTCGATAATGCGATGAGGATTTTTGTTTGCTTCAAAGATGGATTTCAGTTCATCTTCCTCATCAAAGTTGAAGTAGACATAGCTTTCGTAGTAATTCTGCCCGAACTCCTTCATCAGCCATGTTTTGCCTACCTGTCGTGCGCCGCGCATAACCAACGGCTTGCGATCCTCGCTGGACTTCCATTTTATAAGCTCTTGAATCGCGTTACGCTTCAAGTAAATCACTCCCTTCTGCGTGGTTGAATATAGTATAACACATTTTTCTGAAATTTTCAATAGCAATCACGCACATTTTTCTGACACAATCAGACATGGAAGCACACATTTTTCTAAAGGAGGTACATTTATTGATATTAGTCATCGCTGAAAAGCCGAGCGTAGCTCAGTCCATTGCGAAGGTGTTAGGCGCGACATCTCGCAAGGACGGCTACCTTGAAGGAAACAACTACATCGTCTCATGGTGTGTCGGTCATCTCGTGGGGCTTGCTGATGCAAGCTCCTACGATGAACGCTATGCCAAGTGGAGATATGACGATCTTCCCATCGTGCCGGAGGAATGGCTGTTTGAAGTTCCGAAGGACAAAGCGCAGCAGTTTAAGGTGCTGCGTGATCTCATGAAGGACAAGCGCGTCACCGAGCTTGTCTGCGCCACCGATGCAGGACGCGAAGGAGAGTTGATTTTCCGTCTCGTCTACAATAAGGCTGGCTGCACAAAGCCCTTCAAGCGTCTCTGGATCAGCTCCCTTGAGGATGCTGCCATCCGTGAGGGCTTCGATCATCTGCGTGACGGCAGTGATTACGATAAGCTCTACGAAGCAGCTCTCAGCCGTTCAAAGGCTGACTGGATTGTCGGTATCAACGGCACCCGGCTGTTCACTACGCTCTATAAGAAAAAGCTGGTGGTTGGGCGTGTTCAGACACCGACGCTTGCAATGCTTGTGGAGCGTGAAGGAAAGATTACTACCTTTCACAAGGAGAAGTATTTCAATATCCATGTCGAAAAGGACGGTCTGACAGCAGACATGGAGAAGATCAAAACCGTAGAAGAGGCGAAAACCATTGCGGCGGCTTGTGATAAAAAGCAAGCCGTCATTTCTTCTGTCCGTAAGGAAACGAAGACAGTCAATCCTCCGAAGCTCTACGATCTGACCACCTTGCAGCGTGAGGCAAACCGCTATTACAGCTTCACGGCGCAGCAGACGCTTGATCTCGTTCAGTCTCTCTATGAAAAGAAGCTCCTGACCTATCCTCGCACAGACAGTCAGTTCATCACAGATGACATGGAAGGCACTGCCCGTCAGGTCATTGACATCATCTGTCGGAAGGTGTCGATTTTTGACGGCATCCGGCACGATCCCGATATGAAACGGATCATCAACAACGCAAAGGTCACGGACCACCATGCCATCATTCCCACTGTCCAGCTTGAGAAGCAGGATCTCTTCGAGCTGCCTCAGTCTGAGCAGAAGGTTTTGAGCCTTGTGGGTATGCGCCTCTTGGCTGCTACCGGCGAGAAGCACATCTATGACGAGACACTGATCACGCTCTCATGCGAAGGCTATGAGTTCAAGAGCAAAGGCAAAACGGTCACTCAGGAAGGCTGGAAGGCTGTCGAGCAGCGTTTCAAAGCGTCTCTCAAGACCAAAGACAAAGAAGATCCTGAAAAGGTGCTTCCTGCGGTCAATGAGAACGACATCCTCAGTCCCGTCTCTGCCAGCGTCACAGAGCATTACACTACGCCTCCGAAGCCGTACACAGAGGACACCTTGCTGTCCGCTATGGAGACTGCCGGAAATGATGAGTTCGATGATGATACCGAAAAGAAGGGGCTTGGAACTCCTGCCACTCGCGCCGGTATCATCGAAAAGCTGGTGAAATCCGGCTTCATCGAGCGCAAAGGCAAGTCTCTCGTGCCTACGAAGGATGGCAGCAATCTCGTCTGCGTCCTGCCTGAGCAAATTACATCTCCTACGATGACTGCGGAATGGGAGAACACCCTGATGCAGATTGAGCGCGGCAATGCGGATGCAGATGTCTTCCTCAAAGGCATCGTTCAGATGACCGGCGATCTCGTGAAAGCATATCCATTCCTCTCAGATGCGGAGGCAAACCGCTTTGAATCCGGCAAAGAGGTCGTCGGTAAATGCCCTCGCTGCGGATCTCCGGTCTATGTCGGCAAGGGCAACTATTACTGTTCCAGCAAAGAGTGTTCCTTTTGTATGTGGGAGGACAACAAGTTCTTTGCATCAAAGAAAAAGAAACTGACAAAGAAGATTGCAAAGGAGCTGCTTGACAAGGGATGGTGTCGAGTGAAGGGGCTTTATACCCCGAAGAAGCCCCAGCTCTATGACGCGATCATCAAGCTGGATGATACCGGCGGCAAGTATGTCAGCTTCAAGATGGAGTTTGATAAGTAAAGGAGATAACAGATGGCTGAAAACAGAAATGCACAGCAAGTCCGTGAAATCACAGATAAGCTGGAACAGGGCATCAAGGAACTCTTTGAATCCGAGCGGTTCAAGGAATATC
>FR891228.1 GCA_000433515.1 Candidatus Colimorpha enterica
TCTTTGCACAAGCAAAGAATGCCGGAAAACTCGGGTGACGCAGTCGGAAAATCTCTGTCGAAACCCGAATCCGACAGACAGGTTGCCTCTTCGCCCTTTCGTAAATTGCCTGACACGATTTTTCACGGAACTTTGAGGGAAAAAACAGCGGACGACAAAAAGAAAAATCCGTGATACAATGTTACCGACAGCCGGAATCCTTGCCGGAACACACAGCCGCCCATACGTCAAATAAATATCCTGCACAGAAAGGAAACGCTTTCGCCGGGGCGAAGGCTATTGTCACAAAATGAAAACACTGCTTCTTATCGACGGAAACAGCATACTGAACCGCGCGTTTTACGGCATCCGTCCGCTTACCAATTCCGAGGGACTTTACACCCACGCGGTGTACGGGATGATGAACATAGTTCTTAAGCATCTCGGAGAGAGAAAGCCGGACTATGCCGCCGTTGCGTTTGACCTGAAGGCGCCGACGTTCCGGAACGGAATGTACGACGGCTACAAGGCGACGCGGAAGGGTATGCCGGAGGAGCTTGCCGTGCAGCTTCCGTATGCGAAAAAGTGCATGACCGCGCTCGGACTGCGTGAGATCGAGCTTGCGGGCTATGAGGCTGACGACATTCTCGGCACCTGCGCCGCGATGGGAGAGGCTGACGGCGGCACGGCGACGTATATCCTGACAGGTGACAGGGACTCTTTTCAGCTTATCCGCGACGATGTGACGGTGCTTCTTGCCTCGACCGGCGAAACCTCGGAATTTGACCGCGATCGGTTCCGGCAGAAATACGGGGTGGAGCCGGAGCAGTTTGTGGATGTTAAGGCCCTGATGGGCGACACCTCCGACAACATTCCCGGTGTTCCGGGGGTCGGGGAAAAGACCGCTCTCAGGCTGATATCACAGTTCGGGTCGCTTGACGGCGTTTACGGAAATACCGGAACGGGTGCAATCGCGGGGGCGGCGGACAGAAAGCTGATCGCCGGAAAGGACAGCGCGTATCTTTCGCAGGCGCTTGCGAGGATAAAGTGCGACGTCCCGCTCGGGCTGACGCTTGACGGGCTGAAATATTCCGGATTTGACCGTCCGGAGCTGAGGGAGCTGCTTACAGAGCTTGAGCTTTCCTCTTTGATCAAGCGTCTCGGGCTTGACTCCGACGAGCCGGAGGGTGCCGGCATTCCGGGAGCGGAAGAAAAAGAAAAAAAGGCCTGTGAGATTATTACTGTTTCCGCGGAGGAGCTTGAGGGGAAGAATATTACCCGCTGTTCTGCGGCATTCTGTGAGGATGAAAACGGGAAATATGCGCTGTTTTACGACGGCGATGCCGAATACCGGGTGGATTACACCGATGCGCATATATTTGAGCGGTTCTTTGCGGAGAAGGGGCGGACTGTCGTTGTATCCGACTCGAAAAAGCTGTGCCTTGAGGTCGGGAAACCGGAATGCGGGATATTTGACGTGACGCTTGCCGCGTATGTGGACGATTCCTCGGCGGGCGGGTACGGGCTTTCGCGCCTTTCGGTGAAATATCTCGGCAAAGCCCTTTCCGACGGGTGCGATCCCGCGCCGGTGCTGTCTGCGCTGGAGCCGGTTCTTGCCGAAAGGCTGAAGGAATCGGGTCAGGACAGGCTTTACCGGGACATCGAAGAGCCGCTTGCATATGTTCTTGCCGGGATGGAGAAGGTCGGGTTCAAGATCGACCGTGCCGGGCTTTCGGAATACTCCGATGAGCTTGACAGGATGTGCAGTGAGTACACAGAGTCGATATATTTCGAGGCGGGGCATGAGTTCAACATCAATTCGACGAAACAGCTTGCCGAGGTGCTTTTCGACGAGCTTAAGCTGCCGGTTCACAAAAAGACGAAGACCGGGTATTCGACCGATGCCGAGACGCTTGAAAAGCTACGTCCGTACCATTCGATAATCGACCGGATACTTGAGTACCGGCAGGTCGCAAAGCTGCGCTCCACCTACTGCGACGGGCTTCTCAGGGTCGCGGACGGTGACGGGCGTATTCACAGCAGCTTCAATCAGACCGTCACCGCGACGGGCAGGCTTTCGTCGTCGGAGCCGAACCTTCAGAACATTCCGGTAAGGTCGGAGCTGGGGCGGAAGATGAGGAAGTATTTCGTGCCGGAGAACGACGATTATGTGCTTGTCGATGCCGACTACTCGCAGATCGAGCTGCGGGTGCTTGCGGCGGTGTCGGGGGATGAGAACATGATCCGCGCCTTTGCCGAAGGTCACGATATCCACACGGAGACGGCGGCGTCTGTCTTCGGAGTGCCTCCGGAGGACGTGACCCCGGAGCAGAGGAAGCGAGCCAAGGCGGTCAATTTCGGGATAATCTATGGTATCGGAGCGTTTTCGCTGGCGAACGACATCGGTGTGCCGAAATATGAGGCGGAGCGGTATATAAAGAGTTATCTTGCCGGGTATCCGCAGGTCAGCGGGTATCTTGCGGACACGGTTGCCGATGCGGTCAGGGACGGGTATGTTACAACGTTGTTCGGCAGGCGCAGATATATCCCGGAGCTTGCGTCACCGAAGAAGCAGCTTCAGGCGTTCGGAAAGCGCGTTGCCATGAACAGCCCGATACAGGGGGCTGCGGCTGATATTATCAAGATCGCCATGATAAACGTCGATGCGGCGCTGAAAAAGAGCGGGATCGACGCCCGGCTGATTCTTCAGGTGCATGACGAGCTTATACTTGAAGCCCACAGGACCTGCGCAAAGCAGGCGGCAGACATACTTAAGCGCGAGATGGAAAATGCCGTCCGGCTTGCAGTGCCGCTTTCGGTCGATATCGGGATCGGGGATAACTGGCTTGAGTGCTGAGGGCGGAATGGGGGCTGCCTCTTAATTGTTTCCAAACCACTTATTTGCACGACGGAATCAATTTTTCTCTGCGTTACGTCTTTGCGCCGCTTTGTCAACAAACTCCACAAAAAACCGC
>FR891229.1 GCA_000433515.1 Candidatus Colimorpha enterica
ACGGTGACAAACTGACTCTTGTGGGCGGCAACGGCACCGTTGAACCCGGTAAAGTTTATGAATTAACCTTCGTAAAAGAATAAATAAAGGGAGAGTATTCTATGAGGAAAACATTTTGTTTGATGCTGTTTGTTCTTATGTGCTGTATGTTGACAATACCTGCTATGGCGGCATCGGAAGAACCTGTAATTACCCTGCAACCGCAAAGTCCCAATTACCCGGAGTACAGCGTTGCCATCTATACGGTAAAAGCAGAAGGAACCAACCTGAAAGCCACTTGGTATATGGAATGGTTAGGAAAGACCTATACTATTTCTGATGTCGGAGGGGCTATGCAGGATTGGGAGCCTTATGCCGGAGAATCATACGGTGCTCGCAAATTGGATGACAACACCTTTGCATTTATTTTTGAAGGAATCGAATATGACCTTGACGGTGCGTATATTTGGTGCGTAATTGAAGATGGACATTATAGTGTTACAAGTCAGAAGAATCGTATTTCCGTTGGAAACGAAAATATGCCGCCGGAGATCGTAAGTATTCCATCGGAGCTGACGGTGGAACAGGGAGATTTGGCAGAAATTCGCTGTGTTGCCAAAACCACTGATGGCTCGGAGCTTTCCTTCCTTTGGTACGAAACCGATACCGGCAAGCGTGAGGATATTCGTGCGGTAAATCGTGGTACGGAAACGGCAGATTACTTGATTTGTGACACGGATAATGTGGGAACACGGAACTATGTATGTTTGGTGGAATCTGCAAACGGAGGTATGACCTACAGCAGCGTGGTTCCTGTGACCGTTACAGAGAAGCAAATGATAACAGCCGATCCCAATAACTCTCACGAATCATCCGATGAAAACACAAAACCATCGGAAACGAATACAGAAACAATAGTAACTGACGAAGTGCCTGATGCTAACACAACTAATACACCCGATGTTCAGGGAAGCAATGAGGGCTTTCCTTGGTGGGCAATCGTGTTGCTTTGTGTAGTAACGGCAGGAATCGGCTTTGGTGTTGCCTTTGTAGTGATTAAGAAGAAATCGTAAAAACTGGTTTTTAGCGTGCTAAACACAACAGCAGCTATTAACGGAGGTCTATATGAAAAG
>FR891230.1:0-7644 GCA_000433515.1 Candidatus Colimorpha enterica
CTACTTTCTTTCAAAGAAAGTAGACGTTTCTCCTCTCTTAATTCCCGGAAACCTCGACAAACGTGATCGATTTGATTTTCTGCTCGGTCAGCGGCTTGTCGTTTGCGTTGGTCTTTACCGATGCGATCTTGTCGATGACGTCAAGCCCGGAGATGACCTTGCCGAAGGCGGCATAGCTGCCGTCAAGGTGCTGACAGCCCTCTCGGGTCTGGCAGATAAAGAACTGGGAGGTCGCGCTGTTCGGGTCGGAGGTCCTTGCCATTGAAAGCACTCCGCGGTCGTGCTTTATGCCGTTCTTCACGCCGTTTGCGGAGAATTCGCCCTTGATTGAATCGGTTGCGGCACCGGCTCCGCCCTGGATCATGAAGCCCTCGATGACACGGTGGAATACCGTACCGTCGTAATAGTGCTGAGAAACCAGCTTTTTGAAGTTGCGGACGGTTATCGGCGCCTCGTCGGGATAAAGCTCTATGATCATGCTGTCGCCGTTTTCCATTTCAAGCTTTACATAATTCGTCTCGCCCTCGACAGGAGCCGTATTGTCGTCCTTTTTCGTGCAGGACGCGATGCAGAGAAGCGATGCCGCTATGAGAAGTACGGAAATGAGTTTTTTCACTTTGATAAAATCTCCTTTGAGTTAATCATTATTTCCGATTATATCAGAAAACCGTGCGAAAATCAACCGTTCTTCTGAATTTGCGGCTGATTCCGCGGATATAATTTAACCGGAAGCATTTTTCCGGCAGAAAGGCGGCGGTTCAATGAAATATCTTCCCGAATCCGGATGGCGGCGGGTACTTGTCCTGTCGGCATATATTCTTATCGGCATTGCGGCGGCTTATGCGGCTCTGCGTTATCTGCTTGCTGCGGTGCTTCCGTTTTTTATCGCGTGGGTGACGGCTATGGCGCTCCGTCCGGCTATCGACGGAATATGCAGGCGGACAAAGCTGAAGCGCCGCGCCGTGTCGTTCTTCTGCGTCCTCTTTGTCCTGCTGACCTTTACCGGACTGCTTGCCGTGATCGTCGGGCGGGCGGCGGAGGAGCTGCGGGGGCTTGCCGACAACCTGATGACCGACGCGGCGGACGCTGTCGGGGATATATTCGACTATTTCGAGGATCTGCGCGGCAGGTTTCCCTTCCTTGACGGGCTTGAGGACAGAGCGACTGCCGAGCGGGTGGAGAGCGCGATACTGTCAGCCGTTGAAAACTCCGTTTCCGCCTTCACCGCGAAGATACCGGAGGCGGTCATGGGGATAGTCTCGTCGCTTCCCGGTCTTATCCTTTCGTTTGTCGTGCTTGTCACGGCGACCTTTTATATGTGCGCGGACGTTGCCGGTATAAACTCGTTCATCGCGGGGCTGTTTCCGCCGGAAAAAAGAGAGAAGCTCTTCGCCGCAAAGAAAAGGTCAGCCGCCGATGCCGGAAGGTATATCCGGGCATATCTGCTGATTCTTTTCATCACCTTTGCACAGCTGCTCACCGGGTTCCTGATCCTGAAGATCCCGTATGCCCTGACACTTGCCGCGGTGATCGCGCTTATCGACATTCTTCCTGTCCTCGGGGTCGGAACGGTGCTTATCCCGTGGGCGGGGATACTTCTTATCCGCGGGCAGACCTATACCGGGGTCGGAATTCTGCTCCTGTTTGCGATAATATGGCTCGCCCGGCAGATCATTGAGCCGAAGATCGTGGGGCACAGCATGGGGGTGCACCCGCTTATCACTCTTGCAGCCATGTATGCCGGCTTTACAATGCTCGGAGTCTCCGGGCTGTTTATCTTCCCCATCGCCGCAATGCTGATAAAAAACGCCGTGTCCGCCCTGAGAGAGGAACAGCGCTGATGCCGGTTCTCTTCCCCGTTCGGAACAATGTTCTCATAACCTCTTTGTTCCGTTCTTGAAAAATTCACAAATAGGGTTTATAATAGTATTTATAATGGGGAGATATTTGTGAAATGTTTTCCCGGTGTGATTTTCAGGAGGACATTACATGGCAGACAGCTACACAACCGCCGCCGCGCTGAGAGAAGAGATACTTTCATCGGCAAGCGGCGCGCGCGGATTCATTGCCGGTCTTTTTGATGAGGGGACGTTCCTCGAGACCGGAACATACATACGGAACGCGGGCGACGACCGGAATTTCGAAGGGGTCATCACCGGATGCGGGGCGGTGAACGGCCGCCTTGTTTTCGCGTATATACAGGATTATTCAAACGGCAGAGGCGCGTTCACGCAGGCGGGCGCCGAAAAGATAACCGCGCTCTACCGCAAGGCGATAAAGGCGGGGGCTCCTGTCGTCGGGGTGTTTGATTCCGCCGGAGCAAAGCTCGGCGAGGGGATATCGGCACTTTCCGGCATAGGCGCCGTCATTGCACAGGCCGCCGCGGCAAAGAACGCCGTGCCTCAGGTCGCGGTCATCGCAGGCGCGTGCGGCGGCGGAATGGCGGCGGTCGCGTCACTTGCGGATTTTGTGATAGCCGACAGCTCCCGCGGAGAGCTTTACGTCCTTCCGGAGAGCGGAAAGAGCGACAGACAGGGCGTTAAAAGAGCCTCGCTTTATGCAGAGGGGACAGAGGGCCTTGCGGCAAAGACAAGAGAGCTGCTTGCTTATCTCCCGGAAAACAGCAGCGAGGGCACGGTATACACAGTCGCTCCCGAGGACATAAACGTCCCTGCGGAGGGAGTTGAGGACCTTGTTTCCGGCGACGTGAAGGAGCTTATTCCGGTCATCGCCGACAGCCGTGATTTTTATGAGATCTCGGCGGATTTCGCAAAGGAAATGGTCTGCGGCTTTGCGGCGGTAAACGGAAAGGTCGTCGGAGTGGTCGCAAACCAGCCCGTGGTGAACGGCGGAGCGCTTACCGCAAAGGCGGCAAAGAAGGCGGCGGGGTTTGTCGATTTCCTCGGAAGGTTCGGCATTCCCGTGCTTACGCTTGTGAACTCCGTCGGCTTCGGCGGAGAGAACTGCGGCTGCTATGCCGGAAATCTTGCCGACCTTGCATCGGCTTACACCTCCTGCCGCAGTGCAAAGGTCACTGTTGTGACCGGCGCCGCATACGGCTCGGCATTCACGCTTATGGGTTCAAAGAACCTCGGCGCGGACATGGTGTTCGCACTTGATTCTGCGGTGATCAGCGTCATGGCGCCGGAGACCGCGGTGGAGTTTGTCTGGGACGACAGGCTTAAGTCCTCCGCCGACCCGGCACAGGCAAGACAGGAGCTGAGGAGCGAGTGGGAAGCGACAGCCGCCTCTCCCCTTTCCGCCGCAAGGCAGGGAGACGCGGACGACGTCATTGCCTTCTCCGAGCTGAAGCAGCGCATTGCCGCCGCTCTTGAAGTATTTTAAGCGGAGGGGATAATATGTTCACAGCATTTTCGCTCTTCCCGGATGAGGTCTCATCGACGCTTACGCTGTCGGAGAAGTTCGGAACGGTGCTGAGTACGGCAGTCGTCGGATATCTTGTCGTTTTCGTCGTTCTTGCGATCATCTGGGGAATACTTGAGATCTTCGGGAAGGTATTCAACAAAAAAACCGACAAAGCCGTGACCCTTCCGGCTCCCGGGACTGACGCCGTGCCGGTGGCTGAAGCTGACAACACCGGGGAGACTGTTGCGGCGATCATCGCGGCGATATCGATGTACAGCGACAGACCCGCGTCATCCTTCAGGGTCGTATCGTTCAAAAAGAAATAAAGGCTTCCCCTCGAGGGTTGCGAAAGCAGGGGCACGGTATTGAATTGGTTCCCAGTGGGAACCAAGACCCGCGCCTGCCCGAGCCGCAGCGAGATAGCTCCGCCGGCAGGCGGTGATGAGGTGTAGGTTTTGCTGGCAAAACCGTGATGTTTTCAGCATACTTGAACCACGCCTTTTCAATTCACAAACGGAACTGCCAGCCGACGGTTGTCTATGCGGAAAAAATTTTCAAAATATCTGATTCAAACCGAGGTACACAGAAATGATAAAGCATTACAACGTCACCGTCAACGGGACGGTTTATGAAGTCGAAGTCGAGGAGACCGACGGTGCAGCCGTCTCCGGAACCAAGCCCGCGGCACCTGCCGAAAAGCCTGCCGCAGCAAAGCCCGCAGCGGCAAAGCCGGGTGCCGGAACACCGGTCAACGCGCCCATGCAGGGCACTGTCCTCAAGGTCGCCGTCACTGTCGGTGCGGAGGTGAAGAAGGGCGACCTTATCTGCCTGCTTGAGGCCATGAAGATGGAAAACGAGATCTTCTCTCCCTGTGACGGAAAGGTCACCTCGGTTGCGGTGACTGCCGGACAGTCTGTTGCGACCGGCGCGCTTATCGCAACGGTGGGCTGAAAGGAACGTCCTTCGCCATGCTTGAAACCCTGCGGAATTTCTGGGAGTCAACCGGACTTGCGATAGCGACGTCGTCTCCGGAAACTCTTATAAAATACCTGATAATGTACCTGATAATCGGGATACTTCTCTATCTTGCGATAGGAAAGAAGTTCGAGCCGATGCTCCTTCTCCCGATCGCCTTCGGAATGCTGCTTGCAAACATTCCGGGGCAGGATCTTATCCACACCGAGCTGTTCTTCGTCGAGCATCCCGACTACGGCAGGATACTGCGCGAGGGCGGGCTTATCGATATGCTCTACCTCGGAGTCAAGCTCGGTATCTATCCGTCGCTTATCTTCATGGGGATCGGCGCCATGACCGACTTCTCCCCGCTTATCGCCAACCCGAAGAGCCTGATGCTCGGAGCGGCAGCTCAGCTCGGGGTGTTTGCCGCATTTGCCGGCGCTGTCTTTCTCGGATTCTCCGAGGCTGCCGCCGCCGCTATCGGAATTATCGGCGGAGCCGACGGACCGACGGCGATACTTGTCACAAAGGAGCTTGCCCCGACGCTTCTCGGCGCAATTGCCATCGCCGCGTACTCATACATGGCGCTTATCCCGATGATACAGCCGCCTATCATGAAGCTCGTCACGACAAAGAAAGAGCGCGCGATAAAGATGACCTCGCTCAGACCGGTTTCCAAGAAGGAGCTTATCCTGTTCCCGATAACCGTCACCGCCGTTGTCTGCATAATCCTTCCGTCTGCCGCTCCGCTTGTCGGCTTCCTGATGCTCGGAAACCTGTTCAATGTCACGGGAGTTGTTGACAGGCTGTCGAAAACCGCGCAGAACGAGCTTATCAACATAGTCACCATCTGCCTCGGTGTTTCGGTCGGAGCGACCGCGAATGCCGAATCCTTCCTCAAGCCGCACACGGTGTGCATTGTCCTTCTCGGGCTCTGCGCGTTCTGCTGCTCGACCCTCGGCGGGCTGCTGTTCGGAAAGCTGATGTGCTGGCTGACGAAGGGCAAGATCAACCCGCTTATCGGCTCCGCGGGAGTTTCCGCCGTGCCTATGGCGGCAAGAGTGTCGCAGATCGTCGGACAGCAGGAGGATCCGTCGAACTTCCTTCTGATGCACGCAATGGGACCGAACGTTGCCGGAGTCATCGGCTCGGCGGTCGCTGCCGGTTGGCTCCTGTCCTGCTTCAGGTGAATTCCGGGGAACCAGATTAAAGGAATCGCTGATTAATTCGGCAGCGCATCTCCGGCGCATCTTCTCCCGTCTGCTTCCGGTCGAAAAACCCGCCGTACGTCAAGTACTGCCGGTGTTTTTCGTCGTCGCATACGAAAAAATCTGCACCGAATCTGCACCACCTCATTTAATCATCGCTTCCTAAATTCAACATAAGAAAAGGAAACCTCACATATGTCGAAGGTTAAAATATGCGAAACGGTGCTTCGCGATGCGCACCAGTCGCTTGCGGCGACAAGAATGACGACAGAGGAAATGCTGCCGATAATCGAAGAGCTTGACTCGGTCGGGTACCATGCGCTTGAGGCGTGGGGCGGCGCCACGTTTGACGCCTGCCTGCGTTATCTTGACGAGGATCCGTGGGACAGACTCAGAAAGATCCGCGCAAAGGCAAAGAAAACAAAGCTGCAGATGCTTTTCCGCGGTCAGAATATTCTCGGCTACCGTCACTATGCCGACGACGTGGTTGAATACTTCGTGCAGAAGTCGATCGCGAACGGCATTGACATCATCAGGATATTTGACGCGCTCAACGACCCGCGCAACCTTGAAACGTCGATAAACGCGACAAAAAAAGAAGGCGGGCACGTTCAGGCGGCGTTCAGCTACACCACAAGTCCGGTACACAGCAACGAATATTTCGCGGCATTTGCGAAACAGCTTGAAAACATGGGAGCAGACTCTGTCTGCATAAAGGATATGTCGGGGCTGCTCAAGCCCTATGCGGCATATGAGCTTGTGAAGAAGCTGAAGGAAACGGTTTCGCTTCCGATAGAGCTTCACACCCACTACACCTCCGGGCTTGCCTCGATGACGATACTCAAGGCGGTCGAAGCCGGTGTCGATATCGTTGACACCGCGATCTCGCCGTTTGCGATGGGTACGTCGCAGGCTCCGACCGAGTCGATAGTTGCCGCGCTTGCCGGAACCGAGTACGACACCGGGCTTGACCTGAAGAAGCTCGACAGGATCAGCCGCTATTTCACACCGATACGCGAGAAATACATCTCCACCGGGCTTATCGACCCGAAGGTGCTGAAGGTCGATGTAAACGCTCTGCTCTATCAGGTGCCGGGCGGGATGCTGTCGAACCTTGTTTCCCAGCTCAAGCAGGCGGGAAAGAGCGAGCTGCTCCCCGCGGTTCTTGAGGAAGTGCCGAGGGTACGCGCCGACGCGGGGTATGTTCCGCTTGTCACCCCGACCTCCCAGATCGTCGGAACACAGGCGGTGTTCAACGTCCTCTGCGGCGAGCGCTATAAGCAGGTGACAAAGGAATTCCGCGGCATAATCCACGGCGACTACGGAAAGACTCCCGCGCCGATCGACCCTGCGTTTGCCGGAACGATACTCAAAGGCGAAAAGCCGATAACCTGCCGTCCCGCCGACCTCATTGCGCCGGAGCTTGACACCATCCGCACGAAGATGAAGGTCTACGAAAAGCAGGAGGAGGATGTCCTGACATACGCTCTGTTCGAGCAGGTCGCGACAAAGTTCTTTGAGAAGCGCCGTGCAAAGGATTACGGCATTGACGCCGAAAACTGCGACCCCGAGGGCAAGGTACACTCTGTTTGAAAGAACAAAGAATAAAAGCTGTCGTTCCGCGCGGAACGGCAGCTTATTTGTTTCGGGAATAAATATCAGAAAAACACGACCCTTTCGTCCTTTTCGGTACAGACCGTCAGGGTGAAGCCGTCTTTTTTGAAAGAGACGAAGAAAAGCTCCCTGTCCGGGACGGCGAAAAAGCCTTTTCCGTCGAGTTTTCCGGCGCTTTCCATTCTTGTCCAGAGGGTGATAGCCTCGTCTTTATCGGTGCAGTCCGGGAAAAAGCGCTTCATAACGCGTTCCGGGACGGGCTTTGTCTCAACGTCGATGCCGCAGGGGGTGTTACCTATGGCACAGGCGGCAATGTTTCCGGAGTGGGAGATGCTGAAATGAAAATCCGCCTCTTTTCCGGTGCTGTCGGCGAAATACGGCTTCCCGGACGGCGTTTTTTTCAGCTCAAGCCCGGTGATGCCGTATCCGGACAAAGAAGCGGCGGTACAGAGAAGTTCATATGCCGCCGCGTGCTGTTCCGGATAACTCCCGCCGCACC
>FR891230.1:7667-13088 GCA_000433515.1 Candidatus Colimorpha enterica
CCCCCGCCGCACCGGCGGAAGAATATCCGTATCATTTTCCTATTACCCTTATCTTTATCATGCCGTCGAGTGCCGAGAGCTTTTCGGCGACTCCGTCGGGGATTCCGCCGATGACCTCGACGACCGTGTAGGCGTAATTGCCGCGGGAACGGTTTATCATGTTCTCGATATTGACGTCAGCCTCGGCTATCGCCGTTGAAATCTTTGACAGCATACCCGCCACGTTCTTGTGCATGAGGCAGAGCCTTGCGTCGCCGTTGTGGGGCAGAGAGACGTCGGGGAAATTGACGGAGTGGGTGATGTTTCCGTTTTCGAGATACTCCGCTATTTCGCGGGCTGCCATGACTGCACACTTGTCCTCGCTCTCCTCCGTGGATGCGCCGAGGTGGGGGATGCAGATTATCCTCTCATCGACACCGACAAGATCGTCGGTTATGAAGTCGGTCACGTACGAGGCGACCTTTCCGCTCTTCACTGCGGCTATCATTGCCCCGGAATCGACAAGCTCGGCTCTTGCAAGGTTGATTATCCTGACTCCGTCCTTCATCTTTGCGATGGATTCGGCATTTATCATACCGGCGGTGTCCTTTGTTGCCGGAACGTGAAGGGTGATATAATCGCAGGCCGCAAATATCTCGTCATAGCTTGCCGCTTTTTCGATGGAGCGGGAAAGCCCCCATGCAGCCTCGACGGTGATAAACGGGTCACAGCCGTAGACCTTCATGCCGAGACCCTTTGCGGCGTTTGCGACAAGTCCTCCGATAGCGCCGAGCCCGATGACACCGAGCTTTTTGCCCTCGATCTCGCATCCGGCGAACCTTGACTTTTCCTTTTCGGCAAGAGCGGCGATGCCCGTCTCTCCCTTTTTCGATTCAGCCCATTCGATGCCGCCGACGATGCCGCGCGAGGATATGAGCAGAGCGGCGATCGCCAGCTCCTTTACTCCGTTTGCGTTTGCTCCGGGAGTGTTGAATACAACGATCCCCTCCTCAGCGCAGCGCTCTACCGGGATATTGTTCACGCCCGCGCCGGCTCTTCCTATCGCCTTGAGCGACGGGGAAAAGGTCATGTCGTGCATTTTTGCGGAGCGGACAAGGATCGCGTCGGGATCGGCGACATCCTCTCCGACGGTATATTTTGCGGGGTCAAGGCAGTCTGTCCCGACCTTTGCGATTTTGTTGAGCAGCTTTATATTGTACATTGATGTTGCTTCCTCCGGGATCACAGCTTGGGATTTTCATAGGCGAACAGCTTCATGAACTGCACGAGTCTTGTCACGCCGTCGATGGGCATTGCGTTATATATGGAGGCTCTCATGCCGCCGACGGAGCGGTGTCCCTTGATATTTCTGAAGCCCGCCTTTGCCGCCTCTTTTGCGAACATTGCGTCAAGCTCCGGGTTTCCGGTCACAAAGGTGACGTTCATCATTGAACGGGAGTCCTTTTCGACCGGTGCGATGTAATAGTCCTGGCTGTCAAGGTAGTCGTAGAGGACAGCCGCCTTCCTCTGATTGTACTCCTGCATAGCCGGAAGTCCGCCGCGCTCAAGAAGCCACTTGAACACCAGTCCGGCGATATATATCGGGTAGCAGGGCGGCGTGTTGTACATTGAGCCGTTGTCAGCCATCAGCTTCCAGTCGAACATTGCCGGGGTATCGGGGCGGCAGTGACCGAGGAGATCCTCTATGACTATCACGATGGTAAGTCCGGCGGGCGCGACGTTCTTCTGGGCGCCTGCATAGATCACGCCGAATTTCGTAACATCGACCGGCTCCGAGAGAATGCAGGACGACATATCGGCGACAAGCGGGATATCTCCGGTATCGGGGATATAGTTAAACTTCGTGCCGTAGATGGTGTTGTTGAAGCAGATATGGACGTAGTCGGCATCGGGACGGAAATCCCCGCGCTTTGTCTGCGGGATATAGGTGTTGTTCCTGTCCTCCGACGATGCGACAACGCGGACGTCTCCGTACTTCTGAGCCTCTTTGAATGCCTTTTTTGAGAACTGACCGGAAACGATATAGTCTGCCTTTCCGGAGCCGGTGAGCAGGTTATAGCATACCGATGCGAACTGCGTTGAAGCGCCGCCCTGAAGGAAGAGGACCTTATAGTTATCCGGGATGTCCATGAGCTTGCGGAGGTCTGCCTCGGCTTCCTTTATGATCGCCTCGTATTCCGGAGATCGGTGGCTCATCTCCATGACCGACATTCCGGTATCGCCGTAGCAGACAAGCTCTGAAGCCGCCTTTTCAAGTACGGGGAGCGGAAGCATAGAGGGACCGGCTGAAAAATTGAATACTCTGTTCATGTTGATAATCCTATCTCCGGCAGGTGATTTTCCGCACACAGCCGTTTCTGCCGGGGGAACGGTTGTCGGAGAGGGGAATGCCGGGCTCTGCCCGGACCCGCCAAGAAAACTTTTTGAAAAAAGTTTTCTTGGAACTTTCAAAAACTTTTGAAAAATTAATAAAAAGATTTGAGGAGCATCTCTGACCGAGGTGTGGGGTTATGATAAATCACCTTATATTATACCTTTTCCGGCGGGTCAAGTCAAGGGGTTTTGATATGCCCGGAGAAAATATTTTACCGAATTAACGTGATAAAGAGCGGGAATATCCGTCAATCCGCTGTTTTTCGGAAAAAATGCGGTGCGGCTATTTACAGAATCGGGGTTTTGTTATATAATAGATGACAGGAGTGCTCTCCGCAGGGCGGGGGAGGCACGTTTTTCCACGGAGGTACGTAATGGTTCAGGGAAAAAGCGATCCGTTCATGAAATGGGTGCGCATCGGGATTCTTGCCCTTGCGCTTATTGCGGTGCTTGCGCTTGTGATAATCAAGCGGAACGACATTGTTCCGGGGTGGCACACCGACGGTGACGCGAAATACTATGTCACCTTCCCGCTGAAGCGCGCTTCGGGGATCGAAACTGTCAGCGGCAGCGACTATCTGTTCTCGGAGGACGGCGGGCATAAGCTGCTTTACGGCTGGAACAAGTACGACGGGTACTATTATTATTCACTTCCCGACGGAAAGATAGCCAAGGGAGAGACGACGGTTGACGGCGAGCAGTATTACTTCGACGCTTCGACCGGAAAGCTCTACAAGTCAACGACAGCCATTCTCGACGGCAAGCTGTGGTATTTCAACGACCGCGGGTTCAGGACATACGGCATCGTTGAGCTTGACGGTCAGAAGTTCTGCTTCAGCGAGACGGGAAATCTGAAAAAAGGACTTCAGGTGATCGACGGCAGGACATATTATTTCGACCCGGAAAACGAATGCATGGTTTACGGTCTGACGACGGTCGGCGGCGCGACGTATTATTTCGGTGAAGACGGCGCGGCGGTGACCGGCGAGGTCGAAATCAACGGCACGGTTTATATTTTCGGCGACGACGGGAAGAGGATAGGATAAGTCAGGTTCCTCGGCGGAATCTTTGGCTTCCCCTCAAAGTAGGACTGTACTGCCTCAATAAAAACCTTTCCAGTACGCTTCTTTGCTTCTTTCTTTCAAAGAAAGAAGAACGTTTTCTCTTATTTCTTTCAGGAGTATAGTTATGAACAATCCGGTATACACGGTAAGCAAAAAATTCAGAGCCGGGATAATCGGCGCGACGGGAATGGTGGGGCAGAGGTTTATCACTCTGCTTGAGAACCACCCGTATTTTGAGACAGCGGGGCTTGCGGCAAGCGGGCGCTCCGCGGGAATGACCTACGGCGAGGCGGTCGAGGGCAGGTGGAAGCTTGACATTCCCTGTCCGGAGAACATAAAGAAAATGGTGGTTCACGACGCATCGGACGTTGCGGGCTTTGCCGAAGGTCTTGACCTTGTTTTCTGCGCGGTCAACATGAAAAAGGACGAGATAAAGGCGCTTGAGGAGGCATATGCGAAAGCCGAGGTGCCGGTCATCTCCAACAACTCCGCAAACCGCTGGACTCCCGACGTGCCGATGGTCATTCCGGAGATAAACGATTTTCACCTTGAGGTGATAGAGACGCAAAGAAAGCGTCTCGGCACAAAGCGCGGGTTCATTGCCGTCAAGCCCAACTGCTCGATACAGAGCTATGTTCCGATGCTTGCGGCGATACGCGACCTTGTTCCGACAAGGGTGGTTGCGACGACGTATCAGGCGATTTCCGGTGCGGGAAAGACCTTCCGCGAGTGGCCGGAGATGATCGACAACGTCATTCCCTACATCGGCGGCGAGGAGGAGAAGAGCGAAAAAGAGCCGCTCCGCATTTTCGGCTCGGTTGAGGGCGGCGTGATAGTTCCGGCTGCATCTCCGCTTATCACTACGCAGTGTATCAGGGTTCCGGTAACAAACGGGCACACGGCGGCGGTCTTTATGGATCTTGAAAAGAAGGCGTCGAAGGACGAGATCATTGCGCGGTTCAGAGAATTTTCCGGCAAGCCGCAGGCTCTCAGGCTCCCCAGCGCACCGGAGCATTTCATCACGTATTTCGACGAGGACAACCGCCCGCAGTCGGCGCTTGACCGCGGCATTTACGGCGGCATGGGCGTTTCCTGCGGCAGGCTTAGAACAGACACGATGTTTGACTGGAAGTTCGTCGGGCTTTCCCACAACACCTTAAGAGGTGCTGCCGGCGGCGCGGTGCTTATCGCAGAGCTTCTTGCGGCTGAGGGGTGGATCTGAGGAGAGAAATACGTCTTCCTTCTTTAAAGAAGGAAGCGAAGAAGTGTACTGATAAAAGAAATATCCGGCAGGGAGGCAGGTACTCAAATGTTCATAATAGCATCGGCGGACAGGAATTACGGGATCGGAAACCGCGGCGGGCTTTTGTGCCGGGTAAGTGCCGACATGAAGAATTTCAGGGCGCTTACCGAGGGAAAAACCGTCATTCTCGGGTCAAAGACGCTTGCGACGTTTCCCGGCGGCAGACCGCTTAAAAACCGGCGGAACATAATCATGTCGCGCCGGCCGGAATATACCGTTGAGGGTGCGGAGGTCGTTCATTCGCTTGAGGAGCTTCTTGCGCTTCCCGGGATATCAGACGCTGCGGTCATCGGCGGCGAGGGAATATACCGCTTGCTTCTGCCGTACTGCGACAGGGCGGTGATAACCGAGTTTGATGCGGAATTTCCCGCCGATGCATTTCTGCCGAAGATCCCCGACCTTCCCGGATGGGAGAAGGAATCTGAAAGCGGGACGTTTTATGCCGCAGAGAACGACTCCAGCCCCGGAACGGCATGGAGGATCGTGACTTACACAAACAGATCGCCGAGGGGCATTGTGCAGTAAACCCACAGTACCTCCGGAGATTTAAGGCATCACCGCGCAAAACAAAGACATTTCTGCCCCGTCTTCCACCAAAAACAAGGAGAAAAAGCGTGATCCGGCCGCACACTCCGTTAAGAAAGGAACTGCGAGGCACTTCGGCTATAAAGCACACATTGG
>FR891231.1:0-5190 GCA_000433515.1 Candidatus Colimorpha enterica
ATACGATCACGGTCGAAAGCAATCATGTATCCGGCGAGGAGCAGGGCTACATGAAGCTGTTTATCCCCTGCGGCGGCGCGGACGCTCCCCGTCCCATCAAGCTGCGTCAGCGTCCGTCCGACGGCAAGTGGTTCCTGTGGGAGCAGTACCTGCTGACAGGCGTCCGTACCCCCAAGTCCGCCGACCCGTGGGCTTGATGATTTGATGAGAATGAGAAAATAAAGATGGATATTCGCGGAATTTGGAAAGTAAAAGAAGCCCATATACCGACACCAGAAGGGGTCAGGATCTTTACTCCCGACACCCCTCCCACGGAGGACAGGTTTGACGGTTTTGCCGAGATGATGCAGTACCTGACCGAGTTTGCCGACGGCGGCGTTCTCAACACGCTCATGCGCGTTCCCGAAGAAATGAAGGAAGAAGCGGCAAAGCACGGCGTCGAGGTGCGTGATGACGGCTATGCCGTGATCGAGGCGACCGAATGGAAGGAAGAGAACGGCAAGTACTTCTACGATACCAAGATTGAGGGAGAGGTCCTTGGCGAAAAGTGCGATCCCTTTGCGGAGATTCCCGTCACCGAAGACGGATGCCTGCTGTATAGCTACGGAATGATTCTTCTGGAAAGAGTCTGATCCGACTGTTTACAACGGTGAAGATGATACAATGAATGTTGATAATCCATATAACCTCAACCTGGAATCAACAGAATCGCAGACGGTAAGCGAAAATCGAGCCGATGAATCGGTTTTGAAAGAGACCTTCAAGGAATATTTCGGAGGATTGAACTATTTCTTTGCCGCAGAACAGACCGATTTTACCCCTGAGGATGTGATCGCACATATCGGTGTTGATCCTTCGGAGTACCGTTACGATGCTGAGCGGGAGGCGCAGATTTATTCATGGTATGCTGCAAAAAGCAAAGCAAGAGTGCTGCATGTCTGGTTTAAGGATGGCAAGCTCTACGCTTGCGGCGCATACAATCTCGGTTTTCCGAAAATGTCATAGTCTGTGTGCGGGAGAGGCTTGCTGCGGCAAGCTTCTTTCCGAAAGGCACCGAATGGGATTCGGTACCTTTCGGAAAGTAAGGATAAATGGAAAAGCGTCTTTTATGCTTTATGTTGGTTTTGGTCTCCTTAATATCCGTTTCCGCTTGCGCTTCAAAGCGTAACAATTGTAGTAATAATGATAATAATTATTACGGAGGGGGTCCTATGGGTTTCAAAAGCTTCAAACTGGTGCAAACCGATATGACGGCACAGCGCCGTGTTTATGAGGGATACAAAACGGAGAACGGCGTTCATTTAGAGTATTACATCAGCACGGAAATGTGGGATGATAAGACCTCCGGAAATGTGGAATGCCGCGATACCATCCGCAAAATTGACGGAGACGAAAAGCTTTTTCAAAAGCTGTGCGCAGTATTCGGTAACTATAAAATAGCGGAATGGGCAGGCTTTCGCGGGCACAATTCCCAGGTCCTTGACGGCACCGGTATGAGCTTTGAAGCCGTATTGGCGGATGGGACACAGGTGAATGCCAACGGAATCAACAGCTTTCCGAAAAACTATGCGTCATTTGCGCAGGAGCTTTGTAAGCTCATAACGACTGAAAAAATAAGCTCGGTACGGTTTTCCGAAGGCACCTATGAGATCACACTGCCGGAAAGCTGGGTGGGTACCGTTACGGCAAGCTTTTCCGAAAACCAGGTGGCGTTTTATGTTGATAAAACCGATGGAGGAAATCTCACATTTTTTATAATCGATAATGATACATACGGTTATTCATCAGATTCCTATAAAGGAAGAATAGAAGTCGGGCGGCTTGTTTCGGACGAGGATGTCAGATTTATTACGGCACGCGACAATTATTCAATAGCTTCATATGCGAAAAGTGTTTCCGAGGAAGCTGTTGCAATTTGGAAAAATTATGAAAATGATAAGCTTGCCATAATTGAAAGTCTTCGCGGAGTAAACGGGTATGCATTTTCTCCTGAGGACGGAACAGTCCTGTATTACGCAGATGCGAGGAAAATGGCAGATAAAGCGAGAAGCCTTTGGCTGAGCTTGAATTTTGCAGGTGAGTATCCGGGCGGCGCGAAGCCTGTACGGCACAAGCGGAAGAATTATGTGCCTATGTTTCCTCCGTATGATTATATAAACACGATCGAAGGTGTTCGAAAAAAATTCTTAAAGGTTTTTTCGGAGAAATTTACCGATAAAACGCTTAATCGTGCGGTTGCCGATAAAGAACTGATGGAATATAAGGGCGATGTCTATGTAGCTTGTAAGAAGCGCAAGGGCGAAGCCTCTTACAACAGCTGTGTGGACTGCGTTCGGGACGAAGGCGATGGAAAATTTACGGTTGTGATCGCTGTGAAAATGCCGCCAAGCGGTAGCAAGCTCTATGTTGACCTGCCGACAGAGAAAAACGCTGCGGGAAAGTTTGTGTTTTCAGACTATCCCTATTGGGAAAAAAGTGAATGATCTTTCCTTTTTGAACTGGAACATACTGAGATCTTTTCTCGGCAGATGGGAAAAATGCCGAATCATCTGATTGGAAACGGCCTTTTTGATATGGATTGTCAGATTCCAAGGGGCTACTTGAATTCGGAAACAAATAATAAATTATAGTAGGAGAGCAGATATGAAAAGATTTGTTTTGCTTTTATGTTTGTATTGGCATTTGTGGGATTTGCTGCCACAACGGTTAGTGCGGAGTGGCCGGGGAAGCCTGTGATCGAAGGGGAAATGCCGGATTGTTATATGCCTATTGGCAGTGACGGTATTACCTTGTTCACAAATGTCAGTGTGCCCGACGGCGGTACGATGAAATATCAGTGGTAGGACTCGTTTGCAAGCATGGAGCAGCACCCAGGAAGAAAGCGGTTACGTGCAGCTCCCATCATCGCCAAGGGATAAGTCTATCCACCGACCGAAAACCACGGATCGATTTCGAAAAAACTTGCGGTACGGATCGGTTTTGAAAGGGTGTGCCAGAGCTTCCGCGCGTCAGCGCGGGAGTTTTATTTTTTATATTTCAATTTGTCCAACCGAATCCAATACATAGGTATGTTTGAAAAACAGGCATCATACTGCAAAGAGACGAACCGGCTGAATATAGAAGAGGTCGTTGCTCATGAGAAAAGGCCTGAGATTTTCAGGAAGTCAGCGGTGAGGACGGAGAAAGCCGGTATCATTTTGCATTCTCATTGACAGTAAGTGTTTTATATGATACAATATTCATATAAACATTACATCCGCCGAAGAATGGAAAAGTTTGTATCCCAAAGTTAGAAAGAGTTAGTGAGTGATTTAATATAATAAGCCATTCTACAATCAAATGATAAGATCAATGGGTAAATTGTCAGCGCTGCAGTGGATTAATGCTGCAATTTGCGGAAGACGGTAATATGATGGTGGCTATTCAATGTGATGAATGTTATATTTATAATTATACTCGCATTTGTTGACTTTTTTTACTTTCTTGGCGTTGCAAAAGACCGCAAACGCTGCACAAACCGTGAATGGCGGCAGGGAACAAAAGGGTTCAGAAATACGGTTACGTGGGAGGGAATCCGCAAATATGTTCCCAAGTATCTGTATGTTCATCACATTATTACATTATAGGTTATGTCGTTGGCTATCTTGTCACCGCTCTTCAGCTTGATGGAGTTGTATATGCGGCAGACTTATGTTTGCCTGACCGGAAGTGTCTCAGGAGCGTTATCCGCACAGACAGCCGTGTTTTTTCTGGAGCAGAGATCAGCACCGGATATGACTTTTTGCAAAAAATCCTCTCCGCTATTGCAAACCGCGCGATTTTGTGGTATACTGATATCACAAAATCGGTATGGATTTTTCTGAGCTTCAGGCTTACTTTTCGCCATACGCCCTGCGACGGGTGTATGGTGTTTTTTGACAGAAGGATGTGTGTATTATGACCTCAAAAATCAAAGTATCAAGTGAAATCGGTTATCTTGCCGCGATAGTATTGCTGTCTCTTGCTGTGGCGATGCTTTCGGCGGCGGATTTCGGCATTTCGATGATCGTGGCTCCGGCGTATCTGCTGAGCCTTAAGCTGCCGTTTCTGAGCTTCGGGCAGGCGGAATATGTGATTCAGGCGGGGCTGTTTATTGTCCTCTGCGTCGTTCTCCGGAAATTCCGGGCGGTTTATCTGTTTTCCTTCATTACCTGCCTGATCTACGGATTTGTTCTTGATCTGTGGAGAATGATCCCGTTTTTCAATCCTTCGGCAACGGAACCGGGCAGCATGGCTTTATGGCTCAGGATAGTGATGTTTGTCGTCGGAGTGTCGGTGACGTCGTATGCAATTGCGCTGTTTTTCAAGACCTACCTGTACCCGCAGGTTTACGATTTTTTTGTGAAAGCCGTTTCGGTGAGATACGGGATCAGGCTGGCTCTGTTGAAAACCATCGTCGATCTCTCCTGCCTCACGGCGGGGGTGATAATGACGTTTGCCTTTTTCGGAGAATTCAGGGGCATCGGTTGGGGGACGTTTGTCATGGCTGTTCTGAACGGAACGGTGATCGGTCTGTTTTCAAAGCTGATCGACAGGGTGTTTGAATTCCGACCGGCCTTTCCGCGTTTCGCTGCGCTCTTTGAGCTTGAGAGCGGGGGAAGGGCAACAGCCTCTGCTTCAAAATCATCTTTATTTGAGAAGGAAGAAACAACATGAAAAGAGCATTTACCGGAGGAATTATTCTTGACGGGACCGAGAACATGGTTCCGCAGAGCGGGAAGGCGATACTTGTCGGGGACGGTGTCATTACCGGTATCGTCCCCGGAAGCGGGATCCCTGAGGGGTATGAGAGGGTGAGCATTGACGGGAAATATATCCTCCCCGGACTTATCAATCTTCACGTACATCTGGCGGGTTCGGGTAAGCCGAAAAAGAAGCCGTCCGACCCGGTTAAGCTGGTCAGGCTGATCACGTCGAACGCGCTTATGAGGAGCCTCGGCAGAAAGCTGGTCGCCGGGTATGCAAAAACTCAGCTGATGAGCGGCGTCACCACTATCCGCACCGTCGGCGGTATTGCAGATTTCGATTCCGTCGTGAGGGATAAGATAAATTCCGGAAAGCTGACCGGACCGCGGATTCTGGCATCGGATATGGCGATATCGGTTCACGGCGGGCATATGGCAGGTTCGCTTGCCTATGAAGCCGCAACTC
>FR891231.1:5207-9524 GCA_000433515.1 Candidatus Colimorpha enterica
AAGCCGCAACTCCTGCGGAGGCGGCAGGCTATGTCGATATAATCGCAAAGGACAAGCCGGATATAATCAAGCTGATGATCACCGGCGGCGTGCTTGACGCGGAAAAGGTCGGAGAGCCGGGAGTCCTGAGAATGCCTCCTGAGCTTGTAAAAGCCGCCTGCGACCGCGCGCATGAGCTTGGATTCAGGGTAGCGGCACACGTAGAAAGCCCGGAGGGGGTAAGGGTCGCACTTGAGAACGGAGTCGATTCGATCGAGCACGGAGCAAAGCCGGATGACAGGATCATGGAGCTGTTCCGCGAACGGAAAGCCTTTCAGGTGTCAACACTCTCTCCTGCGCTCCCGTTCGCACTGTTCGACCGCAGCGTCTCCCACGCGACATACGAGCAGCAGGAGAACGGAAAGATCGTTTTCGACGGGATAATCGCTCTTGCAAAGGAGTGCCTGAAGCAGGGCATTCCCGTCGGTCTCGGAACCGATACCGCCTGCCCTTACGTCACGCAGTACGATATGTGGCGGGAGCTTTGCTATTTCGTTAAATACTGCGGTGTCAGCGAGCGCTTTGCCATATACTCAGCAACGCTTCTGAACGCAAAACTTGCCGGCATCGACGGAATAACCGGTTCGATCGAAAAGGGAAAGATGGCGGAGATGATAGTCGTAAACGAAAACCCGCTTGAGAACCTTCAGACTCTCCGGAGCCCGGCAGCCGTCATAATGCACGACAGAATCATCCGCGCGCCGAAGGTGAAAAAGATACCTGAGGTCGAGGCGGAGCTTGATAAATGGCTGTGAAACCGTTATTAAATTAAAAGCCGGGCGCCGTTAAGACGCCCGGTTATTTCAGGGGTTAAGGTCAGGTTATTCGCCGATCTTGTCGATGTCGCGTCTTATCTTTTCTTTCATACGGTTTTTCCAATCTCCGAAGCCCTCGAATATGTTGCCTATCAGCCGGTTGAGCGGGAAGGCAAGAGCGGCCAGGGAGAGCGTTACAAGTACCGTTCCGTAGTCAAGCGGGACAAGGCTGAACCATCCGGGGATGATAGCGGCGGCAAGGACGAACAGGAATCCCATCGATCCGAACAGGATCTTATGGAACAGCGTCATCGGCTGGCAGACCTTGAACAGCATCATGTAGGCGACGATCGAGTAGAGATAGAATGCCGCGACGGAGGAAAGCATGGTGTCGATTTTGAACGCGTCGGTGAACAGCAGCGACCATCCGACAAGAATGACTGCGGTAAGCGCGGCGGGGAAGGCGCGGAACATGACATTGCGCAGGAACTTTCCTCTCACCATCTCGGTGTTCGGCTCAAGCGCGAGGAAGAAGGATGGGATGCCGATCATCAGTGTTGACACAAGCGACAGCTGAGCCGGCTGGAAGGGATAGTGCAGACCTATTATCAGCGTGAAGAAGGTCAGAATGAACGAGAAAATGTTCTTGACAAGGAACAGGGATGCGGAGCGCTCGATGTTGTTTATGACTCTTCGTCCCTCGGCAACGACAGACGGCATACAGGCAAAATTCGAATCGAGAAGCACAAGGTCGGACACGTTTGCCGCCGCTTCGCTTCCGGATGCCATCGCAATACTGCAGTCTGCGTCTTTGAGTGCAAGAACGTCGTTGACACCGTCACCGGTCATGGCGACAGTGTGACCGGCTTTTTTCAGTGCGCGTATGAAGGCACGCTTCTGGTCGGGGGTGACTCTGCCGAAAACGTTGTAATCGAGAATGCCCTTTGCGATCTTTTCCTTTGTATTGAGAAGGGAAGCGTCAATATATTTTGCAGAACCGGGAATTCCGGCGGCTTCGGATGCCTTTGAAACGGTGAGGGGATTGTCTCCGGAAATGACCTTGATAGTCACGCCCTGCTTTGTGAAGTACTCAAATGTCTCTCTCGCCTCCGGGCGGACGCGGTTTTCAAGCGTTACAAGGGCAACGGGGATAACGATCCCGTCAAGCGAACCGCGTGCGAAGATGTCATTGTCTGTATTTTTCTCAAACCGGTATTCGGCAAAGAGCAGTACGCGCTCTCCGACCGAGGAATGCTCTTCTATGACCGAGCGGAACTGCTCATAGCCCTCCCTGAGTATGAATTCCGGCGCACCGAGGACGTATGACCCGTCGCGGAATTCGACGGCGCTGTACTTGGTTTCCGATGAGAAGCCCTTTATCATGTTGGCGCGGCGGAATTCGCGCTTGTCGTCGAAATGCTCCTTCAGAGCCTTCATTGTCGCGTTGTCGGCGCTAATGTTCAGAACGAAGTCGCGAATCAGCCGTTCGCAGGTGTAGTAGTCGTCGCCGCCTTCACCGTCGAGCGGGACGACCTCCTTTACGTGCATTTCCGGCTCGGTGATGGTTCCGGTCTTATCGACGCAGATGACATCGACCCGGGCAAGGGTCTCTATGCACTTCATGTCGTGAACCAGCGTTTTTTTCTTTGCAAGCCGCATAACACTTACCGCAAGAGCCACGCTTGTCAGCAGATACAGTCCCTCCGGGATCATGCCGATGATGGCTGCGGTGGTTTTTTCTATGCTTGAAACGACAGACTGTCCGAGCTTATAGTGCTGATTGAGGAACAGCAGAACCGAGAAGGGGATGATTATCACGCCGATGACCTGTATAAGCACCGTCAGGGACTTCATCATGCCCGGCTGCTGTTTTTTCTTTATTTTTTTCGCGTCAAGGGTCAGACGGGAGGCAAATGACTCGTGTCCGACCTTATCGAGCCGTGCGCGGCATCTTCCGGAAATGACAAAGCTGCCGGAAAGAAGCTGTTTGCCGGCGGTTTTGCGTATCTCGTCGGATTCTCCGGTCACAAGCGACTCGTTGACGGTGATCTCGCCGTCGCAGAGAATTGCGTCGGCGCAGATCTGGTTTCCGGCTTCAAAGATGACAATGTCGTCAAGGACAAGCTCGTCGCTGTTTATGCTGTCCTCGTGTCCGTCGCGGATGACCTTTGTCACGGGGGCTGAGATGAGCGACAGCTTTTCAAGCGTTTTTTTTGCGCGAAGCTCCTGAATAATTCCGATCGCGGTATTGACGATGACGACGGCAAGAAACGTCAGGTTAGATATCGATGTCCCGGCGATTATCAGCACAAGCGCGAGGACGAAGAAGATTATGTTGAAGTATGTGAAGATGTTGGAGAGAATGATTTTCGACGTTGATTTTGATGTCGTATCGACCGTTGCGTTCACATAGCCGTCGGCGGTTCTCTTTTCGACCTGTGACGACGAAAGACCCATGTCCGGGTCGGGGAAATACCTCGCGGCATCCGCAGAAAGCGGGTATTGCGGTTTTTTTTGCGCCTCCGCCTTCTCCGGAGCGTCGGTGTCGGCTGAACTGGTTGCTATTTGTTTCATTTACAGCTCTGATCCTTTCGGAAAGATGTCGTTTTTCCATCCGACAAGATTATACCACATAAAATGTCGGAATTTGAATCTATTTTGTAAATAATGAGCCGCTCTGATCAAAGCAGGCTGCCGTGCAGCTGCCCCGGGAGACTTTTTACGGAGGTACGGACGACAAGCGTCGGCTCGATGATGTGCCGGATGCTTTTTGCGCCGTCGCCTCCGATGCGGCTGAACAGGGACTTTATCACGCAGTCCGCCATCTGCTCCTTCGGGCAGTCGACCGATGTGAGATCAAAAGGAAAGATGATGTGTGACAGCAGATCGTCAACTCCGCCCATTGAGATGCCGTCGGGTATTCTGATCCCGTGTCCGGCAAGAATGCTTGCAATGTGCCAGCAGAACATATCGCAGAAGCCGAACACCGAGGTGCAGTCAAGCCGGTGCTCCGCAATTTCGACCGCCGCGGCTGTGATGTCTTCAGGCGTCATACAGATCCTGACAAGCCGGTCATCCGGGACAATGCCGTGAGCCGACAGCGCGGCGCGGTAACCCTCAAGACGCTCGGCGGACGAGGAAACGTGTGTTGATGCGCCGATATATGCGATTTTTGTGTGTCCCAGACCGATCATGTGGTCGGTAAGAAGATAGCCGCTTCTGAAATCGTCTGCAACAACGCTCTCGTAGGATCTGTCCCTGAAATACCTTCCCATAAGAACGAAGGGAACGCCGTGCCGCTCCATAAGATCAAGCGCGTCGCAGTTGTGCATTGACGGGCAGATGATAACGCCGTCAACGTTCTTGCTGAGAGCGGAGGTGACGCACTGAAGCTCCTGATCGGGATTTTCGCTGGTATTCATGATTATCAGATCATATCCGAACGCACGGAGACGGTTTTCAAGCAGCTTGACCATAATGGGGAAATACAGCCCGGTTATGTCGGGGATTATAGCGGCAACCG
>FR891231.1:9549-33197 GCA_000433515.1 Candidatus Colimorpha enterica
GGCAACCGCCATTGTCCTGCCGTTCCGCATCGATATGGCAGCGGAATTCGGTATGTATCCGAGCTTTTTTGCGGTAGAAAGAATGAGCTTTTTTGTCGATTCCCTGACGTCGTCGATCCCGTTCAGCGCGTGTGAAACGGTGTTTACCGAGTACCCGGTGCAGCGGGCAATGTCACTCATGGTGACCTTGTTTCTGTTTCCCTGTGTTTTTGATGGCATAAGCATTTCCGATCCTGTGAAATGTCGTTGTAACTATTCTAACATATGCGCGGCGTCAAGTCAATGACAAGAACGTTATTTTCGGCACAAATAATATTAACGTTAATATCGTTTTCCGGATTATTTGAGAAGGTTCGCTCAGCCGGGCTTGCAAGACAGGCCGCCGTTTGCTTCCGCAAGAAGTGTTCCGGGCGAATCCGGATAATTTTTGCTGTCATATTGCACAAAAACCGGGTGGCGTTTTTGTGCGAGTATACAAATTTCAAAAAAGTGATTGACAATCGGCGAAAGATGAAGTATAATCAAATCATAACATTAACGTTAATAATGATTCGGCCGCAAAAACTGCGGAAAAAAGCAAAGAATGCGGGAAGGAAAGACGTTTATGAAAAACAGAATAATTCTGTCGGTGCTGCTTGCTTTGGCACTTGCATTTCTTCAGTCGTGCTCCGGAGAGGGACACGGCGGGGAAACCGGAAGCGGCAAAACCGATGCTGCAACCGGGACAACGGGAGGGAAGCTGATTTTGGACAATGACGGTAAGGGGAAAATCATATTTGACGGAGATGCCGATTCGTATTCCGATCTTTCGGTGAGGGAGGGAATGCCGCTTTTCGGGAAACAGGCGCTTTATGTCTCCGGATGCCGCACCTTCAGACGAGACATCCCGGAGCTTCTGAATCTCCGCTCAAGAACAGCGCGGTTTTCGCTTCCGATTACCGGAGCTGCCGATGAAAAGTCAGTGAATGAGTATATGCGCTCGACGATGTATGACCTTTCCGGGTTCGGAAATATCATAAGAAAGTACTCGACCCCGCTGTGGCACGTTGCCTACGTCTCGGCGGCTGTAACGGATGAGGCAAGGAGGGATTATCCGCAGAATCCGGAGTTCTGCGAGCCGGATTATGCAATCTTTGATCCCGCATGGACGACAGCGGCAAAATATATGGCGGAGCGCGGCATGAGAAGCCTCTATGAGATATGGAACGAGCCTGACATGGTCGGCTTCATGACCAATTTTGACTGGGACGGATATATAAGGCTGTATCTCCACGCTTCTCAGGCGATAAAGAGCGGCGATCCTGATGCCGTTGTCGGAGGACCGGCACTTGCGGATATGGGGACGCTGGGGTACGGCAACTATGAGAAATTCATAAAAGCGGTGAATTCCGCCGGCGCGCCCCTCGATTTTGTTTCGGCTCACTATTATGCCAATTCAAAGACACATACCCTGAAGGAGCTGCTTTCCGACCTGAGAAAAGGGCTTGACGGCAACAGCGGCACTTCGATCATCTTTACCGAATTCAATGTATACACACCGGAGATGTCGGAGTGGACGGTTCCGATAGCTGAAAGAACCGATTTCACCCTTCAGACAACGAAAATTCTGCCTGACGCGCTTGATGCGATACAGTTTCTCAATTCCTGCACCGACGTCACGCAGGTGCAGTGGGCAACGCTTTCGACGGATAACGGCGCGTTCGGTATAATCACGCCGGACGGGAAAAAGACTCCGCTTTACCACCTGCTGAACATCTGCGCGCATATGCCGGCGGAGAGCGTGAGAACCGTTATCGGCAGCAAGGGAATATCCGCTATGGCTTCAGCCGGTAAAGACCGTGCCGGGGCGCTTCTCTGGAACACCGACAAAAAGAAGGCGCAGAAAATATCCTACCGGATAGAGGGAATCCCGTATGAAAGCTACGGCATAACCGTTTACCGCATCGACCCCGCTCACTCGTCGGTGCTTGAGGGCGGTAACGGAGATGGGCTTGAGGCTGTTACGGCGTATGAAAACGTGTCAGGCGACTCGTTCGTGTGGGAAGGAACGATACCCGCATACGGCGCGGTTTACATTTCGCTGACGACCGGAAGCGAACCGGAGTCCGAAAGGCGTCCGGAGGTCGGGAAGATAATCCGGGTCGATAATCTGTATAAAAACCGTGAGGATACCTCTTATGCCGATTTCGACGAATTTACCTCGACGGCAAGGGTCGGCACCGGAGACAGCGAGGATTCGGAAGGGCTTGTTTATATTACATATTCGGAGCTTCCGGACAGGCTGAATGCCGCTGTGACCGCCGTCAATGACATGAGCGGCATAAAGCACTGCGGAATGAGGATAGACTATCATACACCTGACGGCTGGAGCCGCTCTGTGATGTACGGGCTTGTCGGAAAAAACGGAGGGAAAATACCCTTCGGAACGTGCAGGGAGGCGGATGCATTCTTCCCCCTGACCGCCGGCGACAATATTATTGAAGTCAGGAAGAACGCGCCGGAAAGCTGGGACGGAAAAGCAGTGGTTTCGTTTGATATTGAGGGTACCGGCAGATGGACGGAAGCGGTATTCACGCTTACGGAGACCGGATGAACGGATAAATAATCAGGAGGACGGATATGAAAAACAAAAAGAAGATTCTTGCCGCACTTTTTGCAATGGCGGTGCTTGCCGGAGCAGTCTCCTGCTCAAAGGGCGGAGCCGGCACAGGCTCGACAGGGAGCAGGGAAACGGGCGGGAGCGGCACGTCCGACGGCTTTGACCTGCTTCCCGATAAAAAATGGAATGGGGCGGAGTACTCGGTGCTCAATGCCGAGCTTGCGTCGATAGAAGGCGCACTCGGAGCCGATTTTGAAAGCGACGATTCTGCCGTGTCACCGATACCCGCATCGGTTTACCGGCGGAACATGGCGGTTGAGGAACGCTTCGGTGTGAAGATCACGCATTTCCCGACGCAGAGCCTGTATGACGTTTTGAGCTCGACTGTCGGAAGCGGCGACCTTGACTATCATGCCGTTTACGGCGATTACAATTCGATGTCAAATCTCTCAGCAGGTAAGTACCTTATGAACCTGAGAGACATTCCGCACATTGATTTCACCGCTCCGTGGTGGAATCAGGCGGCGCAGGACAGCCTGACCGTCGGCGGCAGACAGTATCTTGCGATAAACGACGTGCCGTACAGCACGCTTGTCACCTCGCACTGTATGTACTTCAACAAGAGCATAGCATCGGAAAATCAGGGGACCGTCGGCAATCCCTACGATTATGTTTTTGACGGGACATGGACGATCGATAAGCTCATCACGACCTCCCGCGGGATCGCAAAGGACAACGGAGATTCTGTCTGGAATGAGGAGGATCTGTACGGGGTGACCTTCCCGATAGGCTCGCTGACTATGCTCGGCGTTGCCTTCGGCGAAAGCGTGTATCCCGTGAAGATAGCTGACGGAGAGATAGTTGAGACAGACGAGGCAAAGTGGGCGGACATGATATCGAAGATATACACCCTTTGCTACGACAACGAGAACGGCACATATGTGGGAAGCCATCTGTCAGAGACTCCGATGACGATGTTCACGCAGTCGAAGAGCCTGTACTATATAGGAGCACTCTGCGACGCTCCCATGTATTTCAGGGGCATGGAGGATGATTTCGGTATCCTTCCGCTGCCGAAATATGATGAAAAGCAGGAGGAATACCGAACGCCTCTCAGCGGAGCGTCTCTTATGCTCGGAGTATCTACGCTTCCGGACAAGGACGCACTTGAGTTCATCGGCATAATTACCGAGGCAATGGCGATAAAGAGCCATGAGCTTCTCCGTTCCGCGGTCTATGAGACGGTTTTTGAAAATCAGCTCACCCGCGACGAGGAATCGAAAAAGACCATGACGCTGATAGTGAACGGGCTTTATGCCGACTTTGTGTTTGTCCATGCGGCGGGAGTCGGAGGCGGATATTACGGCGAGATACATATGCTTATGGACCAGAAGAGCGATGCCTATGCCTCGGCAAGGAGAAGAAACAAGACGAGAGTGGAGAATTACTACAAGGGCATTCTCGACATCTATAAAGGGCTTGATGACTGAAAATATCCCGGGCGGATGCGGGATTAAACGATCCGCAGATGCATTCTTGTAATGCAGGAAAGAGGTAACGCTATGGTGAAGAGACTGTTTTGCGTGCTTGCGCTGATGCTGGCGCTGTCCCTCGGAATATCGGCTGCCGTTCCGTATGATTTCGGCGGCGGAGTCGTATATTACGGCTTCGATGATCAGGCGGCAACAGACGGAGGAGAGGGAAAGCTGAACGGAAGGTTCGTGGGAGACGGGATTGAGATCGTTGACGGACTCGGCGGCGGCTGCGCGGTGAAGATGAATTCAGACAGCTACGTTGAGATACCGGTCGCTGCGACCTGCCCGTCGGAGACAATGTCAGTCATCGTCTGGTTCAGAACCGACCGTCTCAACGGCGCATGGAACCGGATAATATCGACGGGAGTATGGGGCGAACAGGCGGCACCGGGAATACTTGTCGGGGTGTTCCATACGGACGATGCCGATTATGTGGCTTTCGGTATCGGTGCCGACGATGCAAAGAAGAACAAGTGGGATCTTATCGGCGCTCCGGAGGGGGCTACTCCTTACGGTCTTGACGACGGGAAGTGGCACTGCATCGGATATACCGTCGGAGAGGGAAGCGGCGCGCTTTACCTTGACGGGGAGCAGATCCATGTCTTTGAGTACAGCGCAGAGGACTGTTCCACGGTCACATACGAGGAATCTGCCTGCATCGGCGGCTTTCTCTACTACGGAAACATGAACGAGCCGTTCTCCGGGACGGTCGATGAGGTTTACTTTATCCCGTCGGTCGTGGGAGCGGATGCGATGAAGGCTTACTATGACGCTGAAACTCAGGGAAAAATAACCCATGTAAAGACCGACCCGCCGGCAGCCACCGACGGATCGGATTCACCGGCTGTTTCGACTGAGCCTGACAGCGGAGAGACCTCTGAAAAGCCCGCAGCGTCCTCCGCACAGATTACCACCGACGCTCCGGACAGCGGCAAAAATACCGGCAGCGAAACAAAACCGGCTCCCGGCGACAGGAACGGAGCACCTGTATGGGTGTATATCGCTGTCACTGCGGTGATTGTCATTGCTGCGGCTGCCGCGGTTGTTATTGCAAAGAAAAAAACAAATAAAAAGTAAGGAGAAAAAACAATGAAAAAAACGGCTTTGATCCTATTTGCGGTGCTTCTTGTGCTTGTCCCGACGTTCCGCGCTACCGCGTATGACACGGCGGACGGTCACGCGGTCATGGATTTTGCGACCGAGGTCACCGCGGGCGAACAGAAGGTAAACGAGGCGATGCTCATCACCAGCAACACGATCGGCGGGGAAGGCACGATTGCCGGCACGAGGATCGAAAACGGCGAGCTGAAAATTCCGGCGGCGGGAACCGGGATCGTTTTCGTCAGCTATCTCAAGCCCAACACATGGGGAGCCACCGACTTTACGGTCGATCTTGACAGACTGAAATTCATCGCGTTCAATTATAAGACAGACTCCGACGCGAAGATCTTTGTATATTTCGAGACAGCTGCGACCGAGGGCGGGGACGGCATAAGCTATGCTGCCGGAGTCATTGAGCACTGGGTGCTTCCCGCAACCGGCGGAGAGTATAAGACCGTTGTTGCCGCCGTCCCGGCAAATGCCGCAGGCACACTGAAGCATTGGCGCGTCGACCGCCTTATTGAAGGTACTGAGGAAACGGAGGTTTCGGTGAAGAGCATCGGCTTCTTCGCAAACGAAGCTGCGGCGAAGGAGTACTATGAGCCGAAGAATCCCCCGACGCCTCCGACACCCGATACAGGGGATGTCATGCTTGCCGTGTCACTTGCCGCGGTATCCGGTGCGGTTGTCCTTGTACGCAAAAAGAGATGATCCGGCTCCGGGGAGGATACCGGCTGAGCTGACACCTCACGGCATCTGCGGCGGCACGGCAGATGACTTTGGGAGATAAAGAAAAAGGTGTTAAAAACCCGGAACGGATTTTTAACACCTTTTTGGTGGAGATAGTCGGGTTCGAACCGATGACCTCTTGAATGCCATTCAAGCGCTCTCCCAGCTGAGCTATACCCCCGCCTTGCCGGACAAACGATATCCGACGGTGTTATTATATCAGAAAACAAGCCGTTTGTCAATACGTCAGAGTGATATTTTTCGCGAAATAATTCGGCAATACTCCGCAAAAAGCGGGAAAAACGATTGACAACGGCGGTCTTACAATGTATAATTATATATTATATCAAAACCCGCGCGGAACCGGCTGAAGCGCGGGTGCAGCAGCGCCGGAGAAACGGAATTGAAATGGCACAGGACAAAAAACTCGTCGAGTCTATCACGCCTATGGATACCGACTTTGCACAGTGGTATACCGATGTCGTGAAAAAGGCTGACCTTATCGACTATTCAAGCGTAAAGGGCTGTATGGTCTACCGACCCTACGGATATGCTATCTGGGAAAATATTCAGAAGATCCTTGACGGAAAATTCAAGGAGACCGGGCATGAAAACGTGTATATGCCGCTTTTCATTCCCGAATCGCTCCTGAACAAGGAAAAGGAGCACGTCGAGGGTTTTGCGCCGGAGGTGGCGTGGGTCACTCTCGGCGGAAGCGAGCCGCTTGCCGAAAAGCTCTGTGTCCGTCCGACGTCGGAGACGCTTTTCTGCGAGCATTACGCAAATATAATAAAATCGTGGAGAGATCTGCCGAAGCTCTATAACCAGTGGTGCTCGGTCGTCAGATGGGAGAAGAATACCCGTCCGTTTCTCCGCACGCGCGAGTTCCTCTGGCAGGAGGGACACACCATGCACGCAACGGCAGAGGAGGCGGAGGAAGAGACGATCAGAATGCTGAACATCTATGCCGACTTCTGCGAGCATGAGCTTGCCATCCCGGTCGTAAAGGGACCCAAGACCGAAAGCGACAAGTTTGCCGGTGCCGTTGCGACCTACGCCATCGAGGCTATTATGCACGACGGCAAGGCGCTTCAGGCGGGTACGTCGCACTATTTCGGAGACGGCTTTGCAAAGGCGTTCGGAATACAGTATACGGATAAGAACAACACCCTCCGCTATCCTCACCAGACATCGTGGGGAGTTACGACAAGGCTTATCGGAGGCATCATAATGACCCACGGCGACGACAGCGGTCTTGTTCTCCCTCCGGCAGTTGCGCCGATTCAGGTCGTCATTATCCCGGTCGCTCAGCACAAGGCGGGAGTGCTTGAAAAAGCAGCCGAACTCCGCGACAGGCTTGCTGCGGCGGGGATCAGGGTAAAGCTCGACGACTCCGAGAATACCGCGGGCTGGAAATACGCGGAGTATGAGATGAAGGGCGTTCCGGTCAGACTTGAGATCGGTCCGCGCGACATTGAGTCCAATCAGTGCGTGCTTGTTTCGAGACACGACAGAAAAAAGGACTTTGTTTCGCTTGACGGGCTTGAAAAGTCTGTCGCGGACAAGCTCGAAGAAGTCCGCCTCGGAATCTGGAACAAGGCATACGAAAACCGCGAGAGACGTACGCATTCCTGCAGAACTCTTGATGAGATAAAGACCTCCCTTGCCGAAAACGGCGACGGATTTATCAAGGCAATGTGGTGCGGGGAAGAGGAGTGCGAGGACAGGGTCAAGGAGCTTACCGGCGTAGGCTCACGCTGCATCCCCTTTGATCAGGAGCACATCTCCGATACCTGTGTCTGCTGCGGAAAGCCGGCAAAGCACATGGTTCTCTGGGCTAAGGCTTACTGATAACGCTGTATATCTCCCCGGCGGTAATGCGCTGCCGGGGAGTTTTGCTGTCTTTGCTCCGGATTTTTTTGAACAAACGGTTAACTTTGCTTCCGGGATATTGACTTATTCATCGGAAAGAGGTAAAATAATATCCGCACGGAAGCGTAGCTCAGTTGGTCAGAGCGTTCGGTTCACATCCGAGAGGTCAAGGGTTCGAGCCCCCTCGTTTCCACCAATATGAGGGCAGGGCTGACGTGACCTGCGAAGTAGGCTCCGGCTTTCTTCGGCAATTCCGCATCCTGATTCCGGTTCCGGCTGTCTTGCTTTCACACTCCGCAAATGTAGTTCAGTGGCAGAACACCAGCTTCCCAAGCTGGATATGCGGGTTCGATTCCCGTCATTTGCTCCAAACAAAAATTCCCGTTCGCACAGGGCGGGAATTTTTGTTTTCTGTCCGGATATTCGCTTTTTCTCCCTGCCGAAAAACCAGAAAAACAGAAAAATCCGGTATTGTCGGTTTTACCTCTTGACATTCCGGCAAAACCGGTGTATAATAGTCAAAAATAATCTTTAAGCAGCGGTGCGGGACACCCACAAGATTATGAGATAGCCTGTTTCTGACGGTAATCTGTCGGTTCTCTCTGCCTGCTTGAATTTGGGGCGGATTTTTTTATTGCCCGGAGGGAATTATGAAGATAAGGATAACCGATGCTGTAAGCTATGACAACGGAGCGGCGACGGGAGATCGTGTTTTTTCGGTTTATGTCGCTTCTTCCGGCGTTCATCCTTCCGAATTCAATAAAATGTCGGTATTTCCGGCTTTCTGTGATGTTCATGTACATCTCAGGGAGCCGGGATTTTTGTATAAGGAAACGGTTGAGACGGGAACGCTCGCCGCGGCGCACGGCGGGTACACCGATATCTGTGCAATGCCGAACCTTGACCCGGTCCCGGATACGGTTTCAAAGATAGGGCTGGAGCGAGAGATAATCGCAAAAACCGCCGAGGTGAGAGTTCACCCGTATGCGCCGATAACCGTCGGGGAAAAGGGAGAGCGGCTGGTCGATATTGAAGCGCTTGCGCCGCTTTGCGTTGCATTTTCCGATGACGGACGCGGAGTGCAGGACAGAGGGCTGATGCGTGAGGCGATGTACCGCGCCGCGGCTGTCGGGAAGGTGATCGCCGCACACTGCGAGGATAACTCACTGCTTCGCGGAGGCTACATACACGACGGAGAATACTGCCGGACGCACGGTCACCGCGGAATCTGCTCCGAAAGCGAATGGAAACCGATCGAACGCGACCTTGAGCTGGCAAGGGAGACTGGATGCAGCTATCACGTCTGTCATGTCTCGGCAAAGGAAAGCGTGGAGCTTATACGGGCGGCAAAGGCGGACGGAATCGACGTCACCTGCGAGACGGCTCCGCACTATCTGATGTTCGACGACAGTATGCTCCGGGACGACGGACGGTTCAGGATGAATCCTCCGATAAGGAGCCGCGCGGACAGGGAGGCGCTTATAGCCGGGGTTCTTGACGGGACGGTCGATATGATAGCCACCGATCATGCACCGCACAGCAGGGAGGAAAAATCCGGCGGACTGCGGGGCAGTCTGATGGGCGTCGTGGGGCTTGAAACGGCGTTTCCGGCGCTTTATACCGGACTTGTGAGAACCGGGGTGTTAAGCCTTGAGCGGCTGGTCAACATGATGTCGCATATCCCGAGAAAACGGTTCGGGATCCCGGATAACGGGGATGTATGCGTCTATGACCTTGAAGCAAAGAAGATAACAGATCCCTCGTCCTTTCTGTCGAAAGGAAGAAGCACTCCGTTTGAGGGGACGGAATTATACGGAGAATGTGTTCTGACTGTACACGGAGGTAAAGCGGTATGGATAAAAGACTTATGAGTCCCGAGCCGGACAGAAAGCTGGTTTTCGCCGACGGCACGGAATATTACGGTTACGGCTTCGGCTGTGACTGCGACAGGGTGTGCGAGGTGGTATTCAATACCTCTCCGGTCGGGTATCAGGAGATAATCTCCGACCCGTCATACACATATCAGGCGGTTGTTATGACGTATCCGCTTATCGGGAATTACGGTATCGCCGACGAGGACTTCGAAACAAAGATCCCGACGGTCGGCGGGCTTATCGTGAGGGAATACAACGACAGCCCGTCGAATTTCCGCTGCACAAAGACCCTTTCCGAGGTGATGAAGGAATACAAGATCCCCGGAATATCGGGTGTCGATACAAGAAAGCTGACAAGGAGCATCCGCGACCGCGGAACACGGCGCGCACTGATAACATCGGCATCAACACCGGTCGGGGAGGCGCTTGAGGTGCTTGAAGCCGTGAAAGTCCCGCGCGACGCGGTTTCAAGGGTCAGCTGCCGCAAAAGATGGTACGCAAGGACCTCCGGTGCGGCTTATAGCGTCGTCGCGGTCGATTTCGGAATAAAGCTGAACATAATCCGCTCGCTCAACCGCCGGGGGTGCAACGTGACGGTGGTGCCGTACGACACTCCGGCAGAAGAGATAATAAAAATGCGTCCCGACGGTGTGTTTCTGTCAAACGGACCCGGCGACCCGCAGGATGTTCCGGGTGCGGTGGAGCTGATAAATATGCTTAAGGGCAGATATCCGATGTTCGGAATATGCCTCGGGCATCAGCTCATCGGGCTTGCCTGCGGGGCAGAGACATACAAGCTGAAGTTCGGTCACCGCGGCGGTAACCACCCGGTAAAGAACCTGACAAACGGAAGGGTCGAGATAACGTCCCAGAATCACAGCTATGCCGTAAATCGGGACAGCCTTTCCGGAACCGGGCTTGAGATCACGCACATAAATCTTCTTGACAACACGGTCGAGGGTATGGAATGCGCCGCCGACCGGGTGTTCAGCGTTCAGTATCATCCCGAAAGCGCACCCGGACCGCAGGACAGCGCGTATCTCTTCGATAAGTTCGTTTCGCTCATGAAGGAGGCAAAGCACAATGCCAAAGAGAACAGATATTAAAAAGATCCTCGTAATAGGCTCAGGCCCCATAGTCATAGGTCAGGCGGCGGAGTTTGACTATGCCGGAACTCAGGCGTGCCTTGCGCTGAAGGAGGAGGGGTACGAGGTTATCCTGTGCAACTCCAACCCGGCGACGATCATGACCGACACGAACATTGCCGACAGAGTCTATATGGAGCCTCTGACGCTTGAATACGTGGCAAAGGTCATCCGCTACGAACGTCCCGATGCCATTGTCCCCGGAATCGGCGGTCAGACCGGGCTGAATCTTGCGATGCAGCTTGACAGAAAGGGCATACTGCGCGAGTGCCGCACCGAGCTTCTCGGAACGACCAGCGAAAGCATCGCAAGGGCAGAGGACAGAGAGCTGTTCAAGGAGCTGTGCCAGTCACTCGGCGAGCCGGTGCTTCCGTCGGTGATCGCCGAAAGCATTGACGAAGGACTTGCAGCGGCGGAAAAGATCGGTTATCCGGTGGTTCTGCGTCCTGCGTTCACGCTCGGCGGGACCGGGGGCGGTTTTGCCGACAGTCCTGTGGAGTGCCGTGAGATACTGAAGAATGCGCTCAAGCTCTCGCCGGTCGGTCAGGTGCTTGTCGAGAAGAGCATAAAGGGCTTCAAGGAGATAGAATACGAGGTCATCCGCGACAAAAACGACACGGCAATCACCGTGTGCAACATGGAGAACATCGACCCGGTCGGTATACACACCGGAGACTCGGTCGTCGTCTGCCCGTCTCAGACGCTGACAAACCGCGAATATCATATGCTCCGCGACAGCGCACTGAAGATCATCCGCGCCCTGAAGATCGAGGGCGGGTGCAACGTGCAGTTCGCGCTTGACCCGCTGTCGTTTGACTATTACCTGATAGAGGTCAACCCGAGGGTGTCGCGCTCGTCGGCGCTTGCGTCAAAGGCAAGCGGATATCCGATAGCCCGCGTCTCGGCAAAGATCGCCGTCGGAATGACGCTTGACGAAATAATGCTGGCGAATACCCCGGCATCGTTCGAGCCGGCGCTTGACTATGTGGTGACGAAAATGCCGCGCTTCCCGTTCGACAAGTTTACCTCGGCAAACAACCGCCTTTCGACCCAGATGAAGGCTACCGGAGAGGTCATGAGCGTCGGGCGCACAATTGAGGAAAGCCTGCTGAAAGCCGTCCGTTCTCTTGAAACCGGCGCACGGCATCTGTATAAAAGAAAATTTGCCGACATGAGTGACGACGCGCTCCTTGAGTATATAACCGAGGGAACCGACGACAGGCTGTTTGCGATAACCGAGCTTTTCCGCCGCGATGCCGATATCGGGGTCATCTGCGACGCAACGCGGATCGATATGCTGTTCCTTGAAAAGCTGAAGAATATCGTGTCGGTTGAAAGAAGGGTCGCCGCATCGCCGTTTTCGGCAAAGGCACTGTACCTTGCGAAGAGAACGGGCTTTTCGGACGGCAGGATCGCCGCGCTGTGGAAAACCGATGAAAAGAAGGTATACTCTCTGCGTGAGAAATGCGGAATTTTCCCGGTTTACAAGATGATCGATTCCTGTTCGTCGGAATTCGACAGTATGATACCGTACTTTTACTCGACCTACGAGGACGAAAACGAGTCGGTTGTATCGGACAAAAAGAAGATCCTCGTCCTCGGCTCGGGACCGATAAGAATAGGGCAGGGCGTCGAGTTCGACTATTCGACGGTTCACGCCGTAATGACGATAAAGAAGCGCGGATATGAGGCGATCATAATCAACAACAACCCTGAAACGGTATCGACGGACTATACCTGCTCCGACAAGCTGTATTTCGAGCCGCTCTGCATAGAGGATGTGATGAACATCATAAGGCATGAAAAGCCGGAGGGTGTCATCGCCTCTCTCGGCGGTCAGACCGCGATAAACCTTGCGGCGGAGCTTAAGGAGCGGGGAGTCAGGCTGATAGGAACCGACTGCGACGCGATAGAGCGCGCCGAAAACCGCGACAGCTTTGAAAAGGTGCTTAACGACCTTGAAATTCCCCAGCCTGACGGTCAGGCGGTGACGAACGTGGAGGACGGGATCGCCGCGGCGGAGAGGATCGGTTATCCGGTGCTTGTAAGACCGTCGTTCGTTCTCGGCGGCAGGGCGATGCAGATCGTTGCCGACAGCGAACAGTTGAGAAAGTATCTTAAGACCGCCGTTGAGATCGACGCGGACAAACCGGTGCTTGTCGACAAATACATTTACGGAAAGGAGCTTGAGGTTGACGCGGTGTGCGACGGAAAGCACGTCTTTGTTCCCGGAATAATGGAGCTTGTCGAGAGGACCGGAATACACAGCGGCGATTCGATAAGCGTTTATCCGACCTTCAGCATATCCGACAGCGTTCGGGACGTGATACTTGACTACACAAAGCGTCTCGGACTCGGCATCGGGATCGTCGGACTTTACAATATACAGTTCATAGTTGACCGCGACGAGAGGGTGTATATAATCGAGGTCAATCCCCGCTCGTCAAGAACCGTTCCGTTCCTGTCAAAGGCGACCGGGTACAGCCTTGCCGACATTGCCACGCTGGTCATGCTCGGCGTCAGCCTTGAGGAGCAGGGGCTTCCCGACGGAATGGCGCCGCGGAAGAACCGGTGGTATGTAAAAGCTCCGGCGTTCTCCTTCTCAAAGCTGCGCGGGCTTGACGCGTATCTTTCCCCCGAAATGAAATCGACCGGAGAGGCCATCGGCTACGACGGAAAGCTGACAAGGGCGCTCTACAAGGCGCTGAAGGCATCGGGGATAAACGTTGTCAACTATGGCACGGTGCTTGCAACGGTTGCCGACGGCGACAAGGGAGAGGCTCTGCCGCTGATAAGACGGTTCTATAACATGGGCTTCAACATTCAGGCAACGGCGGGGACGGCGGAATTCCTGAAAAAGAACGGCATCCGCACGCACACACTGAAAAAGATAAGCGAGGGAAGCGACGAGATCCCGGACGGGATACGTCAGGGGTATGTGAACTACGTCATAAATACCCGCGACATGAATTCCTCCGGGGTTCTGTCAGACGGGTACGAGATAAGAAGGCTTGCGGTCGAAAACGGCGTGACGATGTTCACGTCACTTGATACCGTAAGAGTGCTTCTTGACGTGCTTGAGGAGATGACGCTCGGAATATCCACGATCGATGCGGAATGACGGAGGAAAAATGAAACAGAGCATATTTGAAACAGCCGACAACCGGAGGATCGCGGAAAATACTTATCTCATGCGGCTTTACGGCGATACGTCGGAAATAACCCGCCCCGGTCAGTTCGTAAACATAAGGCTTGACGGAAAATATCTGCGCCGCCCGATATCGGTTTGCGACCGTGAGAGCGGTGTACTGACCCTGATCTACAAGGCGGTTGGTTCCGGCACGCTTATGATGTCGGAAATGACACCCGGCAAGCCCCTTGACCTTCTGACCGGGCTGGGAAACGGATACGATACCGGAAAGAGCGGTGAAAATCCGCTGCTTGTCGGAGGCGGTGCGGGAGTTCCTCCGCTGTATCTGCTCTGCCGTGAGCTGATCTCGCAGGGAAAACACCCCACGGTCATAATGGGGTTCGGTACCGAAAAGGAGGTGTTTTTCGAGGAGGAGTTCCGAAGGCTCGGCGCACGGGTCTGTGTGACAACCGCTGACGGGAGCCGCGGGACAAAGGGATTTGTTACCGACGCAATAAAGGACGGGTACAGCTACGTCTACACCTGCGGACCGGAACCAATGCTGAGAGCTGTATACTCCGCCGTGAACACCGGAGGGCAGTTCAGCTTTGAGGAGAGAATGGGCTGCGGCTTCGGCGCGTGCATGGGCTGCTCATGCAGGACGAAATACGGATATAAGCGCATCTGCCGCGACGGTCCGGTGCTTGAGAAGGAGGAAATAATATGGTGAATACAGAGGTCAGCCTTTGCGGAATAAAGCTCTGCAACCCGCTGATACCGGCAAGCGGGTCCTTCGGCTACGGCTATGAATTTGCCGGGCTGTACGACATCAACCGGTATATCGGGACATTCTCCTTCAAGGGGACGACAAAAGAGCCGAGATTCGGAAACCCGACACCGAGAATAGCGGAGACGCCGTCAGGTATGCTCAATGCGGTGGGGCTTCAGAATCCGGGGGTCGAATCGGTCATAAACGACGAGCTTCCGCGGCTTGCGGAATGCTTTGACAAGCCGGTCATGGCGAATGTGAGCGGATTTTCGGTTGACGATTACGTGTACACCGTCTCGCGGCTTGATCCGCAAAAGCAGATCGGGTGGTTCGAGGTAAACATATCCTGCCCGAACGTCCACGGCGGCGGGATGAGCTTCGGAGTCGATCCCGCATCGGCAGAGAGGGTGACGGCGGCTGTGAGAAAGGTCACAAAAAAGCCGGTCATCATGAAGCTGTCGCCGAACGTGACCGACATTGCCGGGATAGCAAGAGCCTGCGAAGCCGGAGGCGCCGACGGAATCAGCCTGATAAACACCCTCCCCGGAATGCGCATCGATATAAAAAAGCGCAGACCGGTCATTGCAAACACCTTCGGAGGGCTTTCCGGCCCCGCGGTTTTTCCGGTGGCATTACGGATGGTGTGGCAGGTATACCGTGCGGTAAGCCTTCCGATAATCGGTATGGGCGGCGTTTCTTCGGCGGAGGATGTGATCGAAATGATGCTTGCCGGGGCAACAGCCGTCGGAATAGGAGCGGCAAACCTTGTCTGTCCGTTTGTCTGCCGGGATATTGCAGAGGCTCTCCCGGCGGTCATGGAAAGATACGGGATCAATAATCTTTGTGATATTATAGGAGGAGCGCACAATGGGTAAGGACGTGATAATAGCCTGCGATTTCCCGGACGGGGAAAGGACGCTTGGATTTCTTGACAGGTTCACGGAAAGAAAGCCGTTTGTCAAGGTAGGAATGGAGCTGTTTTACGCCGAGGGACCGGATATCGTAAGAAAGATAAAGGCGCGCGGACACAGGATCTTCCTCGATCTCAAACTGCATGATATCCCGAACACCGTGAAGAGCGCAATGAGGGTTCTGTCCGGGCTTGATGTTGATATGTGCAACCTTCACGCAGCCGGTACAAAGGCGATGATGGGGGCTGCACTTGAAGGACTGACGCGGGGAGACGGAACAAGACCGCTGCTCATCGCCGTGACCCAGCTGACCTCGACGAGTGAGGAACGGATGAGGGACGAGCTTCTCATTTCCGCGCCGCTTGAGGAGGTCGTGGCGAAATATGCGCTGAACGCACGGGATGCCGGGCTTGACGGAGTTGTCTGCTCCCCGCTTGAGGCTGAGAAGGTGCATTCGGTATGCGGGAGCGGATTTCTGACCGTCACACCGGGAGTGAGATTTGCCGACGGCGCGGTTCAGGATCAGGTCAGGGTAACTACACCTGAGAAAGCAAAGGCTCTCGGCTCCGACTACATTGTCGTCGGCAGACCGATAACCGCCTCGCCCGACCCCGTTTCGGCTTATGAAATGTGCCGTGACCGGTTTATCGGATAAAATGCAAAGGAGAATGATTATGACCGATACAAAAAAGCTGATTGCAAAGGATTTACTGTCAATAAAAGCGGTGTTCTTCCGCCCCGACGAGCCGTTTGTCTGGGCAAGCGGGATAAAAAGCCCGGTATACTGCGACAACCGCCTTACCCTCACCGCACCGGAGGTCAGAAATGACGTTGAAAACGGGCTGGCGGAGCTTATAAAGACCGAATATCCGCAGGTAGAGGTGCTTATGGGCACTTCGACCGCCGGTATCGCTCATGCCGCGATAACAGCCGACTGCCTCGGACTTCCGATGGGATATGTAAGAGGCTCCGACAAGGATCACGGCAGGAAAAACCGTATCGAGGGGCGGCTTGAACCCGGTCAGAAGGTCGTTGTGGTAGAGGATCTCATTTCGACAGGCGGAAGCGTCATCGACGTTGTTGAAGCACTTAGGGAAGCCGGCGCCGATGTGCTGGGAATAGTTTCGATCTTCACATACGGCATGAAAAAGGGGCTTGAAAGACTTGCCGCGGCACAGGTGAAAAACATCAGCCTTACCGATTTCGACTCGGTAGCCGAGGCGGCAGCTGAGGAGGGATATATTGCTCCGGAGGATATCGCGCGGCTGAAGGCGTTCCGTGACAATCCCTCGGACGAATCGTGGATAATGGGAGGAGAAGGAAAATGAGAAGTCTTATAAATATACTTGACCTCAGTGCAGAGGAGATCGACAGACTTATAAAAACCGCCTGCGATATCACAGAGAATCCCGGAAAATACAGCGACAGATGCCGCGGAAAGACGCTTGCCACACTCTTCTTCGAGCCTTCGACAAGGACAAGGCTCAGCTTTGAGGCGGCGATGTACGGTCTTGGCGGCAATGTCCTCGGCTTTTCCGAGGCGCAGAGCTCATCCGCTTCAAAGGGCGAAAGCGTTGCCGACACAGCCCGCGTCGTATCCTGCTTTGCCGATATAATCGCCATGCGCCACCCGAAGGAGGGCGCGCCGCTTGTTGCATCGATGAACGCAACGGTTCCCGTCGTCAATGCCGGCGACGGAGGACACAACCACCCGACGCAGACGCTTGCCGACCTTCTGACGATATACCGCGAAAAGGGAAGGCTGTCGGATATGACGGTCGGCTTCTGCGGCGATCTGAAGTTCGGACGCACGGTTCACTCGCTTATCGAGGCGCTTTCAAGGTATACGGGGATAAACATTGTCCTTGTATCACCCGATGAGCTGACGCTTCCGGGATATATAAAGCGTGACGTGCTTGAGCGCAATTCAATAAGATACACCGAGACGACCGATCTCTCCGCAGTTATGCCGGAGCTTGACGTGCTTTACATGACAAGAGTGCAGAAGGAACGCTTCTTCAACGAGGAGGACTATCTGCGCCTCAAAGACAGCTATATCTTACGCCCCGAAAAGCTCGCCGACGCGAAAAGCGACCTTTCGGTACTTCACCCGCTCCCGCGCGTCAACGAGATAAGCGTTGCGGTCGATTCCGACAGCCGCGCCTGCTATTTCAAACAGGTCGAAAACGGAAAACTCATGCGCATGGCGCTGATAATGATGCTTCTGGAGGTAATGTAATGAATATCGATCCCATAAAGAACGGAATTGTCATTGACCATATAACCGCGGGGAGCGCAATGAAGATATATTCGCTCCTGCGTCTCGGAACGCTTACCTGTCCGGTCGCGCTTATCTGCAACGTTCAGAGCCGGAGAATGGTCAGAAAGGATATCATAAAGATCGATTCCGAATTCGATATTGACCTTGATCTTCTCGGCTACGTAGATCCGGGCGCGACCGTCAATATCATAAGGAACGGCATTATCTGCGAAAAGAAGCGTGTCGGGCTGCCGGAAAGGCTTACTGATGTAATAAAGTGCCGAAATCCGCGCTGCATTACGTCCACGGAACAGGAGCTTCCGCAAATCTTCCGCCTGACCGATGCCGACCGCCGTGTCTATCGCTGCCTGTACTGCGAAGCGCGTGCCAAGGAAGAATAAGGTGCATCTGATAATCTCAGGTTGGGTTTTTAACTCACCCTGCGCATTTGTCCCGGAATTTCCGATAAAACCGGCAGATACCGGGGATTATTGCTATTGCATTTTGTGACCGGACGTGTTAATATATATACGGCAGCAAGAAAGGGGGCGGCATTTATGGCAAGCAGATATGAAAAAGAAGGCTCGGAAAAACGGATCCTTTCGGCCTGTGTGAAGCTGTTCATCGAAAAAGGCTACGCAAGGACGACCTCTGCAGAGATACTGAAGGGCGCAGACGTTACTCCGGGTACATTTCATAACATATACCGGACAAAGAGCGGCGTGCTTACCGAGCTTACGGAGTTCATGTTTGACAATCAGTTCGGAATTGCCCGGAAGATTGTCGGAGAGGATGCCGACCCGGTTCTCATGTACTGCGTTGAGACGTCGGTTCAGCTGACTCTTGCAGAGCTTAACGAGAATCTGAGGCAGATATATGTCGAGGCATATACCAATCAGGACGTGCTTGATATCATCAACAAAAAGATGTCAGGCGTGATCGGAGAGATATTCGGCAAATATCTCCCGGACTGTGAAACAAGTGATTTTTATGAAATCGAGATAGGAACGTCTGCGTTCATGCGCGGGTTCATGTCGTATCCTTGCGATAATAATTTCACTCTTGAAAAGAAGCTTTACCGCTTCCTCGACATGAGCCTGTCGGTTTTTCATGTCCCGGAGAACGAGGCGCGGCAGGCTGTTGAGTATATCGCTTCGCTTGATATCAGAAAAGTTGCGAACGACGTCATGCAGTACCTGTTTTCCGCGCTTGAAATGAAGTTTGATTTCAGACTCGGCGAATGATATTCACCCTCATCCGGATCCGCGGGTGAGGGTGTCTTATTTTCGGAGACTTTTTTTCCGAAATGCGCAAGTTTTTTAATTTTTGTCTTGACAACAGAAAACAAAAGTGGTATAATACTAAAGCGTTGCGGGGTGTGGCTCAGTTCGGTAGAGCGCTTGGTTCGGGACCAAGAGGCCGGAAGTTCAAATCTTCTCACTCCGACCATAATGTGGAGACAAAAAGAGATGTCTCCTGCGAAAAGCCTGAGCATGTCGGGCTTTTTTTGCTACCCAAAAGGCGATTGTTCTCTGTACCAAAACACAGATGTAAAATCGCCGTTTTTCCTTTGCAGCAGAACTATCTCTTCCAAAAGACGGAAACGGAAAATAATCACCGGCATTGTACGTGCTGCTTCAACTTAACAAAAACATAACCGGCTCCGATGATCGTGAGCCGGTTATTTGATGTTATGTATTTTTAAGCGTTTGCGGGCGCTTTTTTCTTTGTGAACAGCATCACTGCAATTCCGATCACAAGACCGACAGCCGCGGGAACCACCCAGCCGAGACCTATGTCGGAGAGCGGCAGGAAGTTCTTTATTGCCACAAGCGCGTTTGTGAGTCTGAGCTTTACGATAAGCTCTTTGGGAAGCGCTGCAAGAAAATCATAGACGGCGGCGACGAGCGTGAATCCGGTCACAAAGCCGTAGACCCATCTGTTATGCCCGAAGAGATTGCCGAAAAGTCCGAGAAGGATAAGGGTTATCGCAAGCGGGTAGAGGAACATGAGGACGGGGACGGAGTAGTCGATGATTTTATTCAGTCCGAGGTTGGCTATAAGAAGTGAAGCGATGCTGAAGATGATCGCCCAGACGCGGTACGAGAACGACTTCGGCAACAGCTTGACGAAGGTCTCTGAGCAGCTGGTGATGAGCCCGACAGCCGTTTTGAGGCAGGCGAAGGTAAATGTTGCGGCAAGGATTATTCCGCCGGTCTTGCCGAAATAGTGGTTTGCGACGAGGGCAAAGACCTCTCCGCCGTTTGTGCATTCAACTCCGAGTCCGCGGCTCTGTGCTCCGACAAGCGTGACTGCGAGATAGATGGCAGCCATGATGAGACAGCTGAAAATTCCGGCGTGAACGGTGCTCTTTGCAACGGCTTTCGGCTCCTTCACACCGAGATCGCGGATGACGGTGATGACGACGATGCCGAAAGCAAGTGATGCAAGCGCGTCCATGGTGTTGTAGCCGTCGAGGAAGCCGGTGAAAACCGCTGATTTTGTATAGGCTTCAGCAGGAGCAAAGCCGGAGACGGTTCCCATAGGCTTTACGATTGCGGCGATGACGAGAATACCGAGGCAGACGAGGAAGATAGGATTGAGAATTTTGCCGACCCACGTAAGGATCTTTCCGGGGAAAAGCGAGAAGGCGAGGACGGCGGCGAAGAAAAGCACCGAGTATACCGCAAGCACGGTCGGGTTGTCGGCGCCTTTTCCGAAAAGCGGTGCGACAGTAACGGTGAAGGGGACGGTCGCGCATCTCGGAATGGCAAAGAACGGACCTATCGTCAGATAAAGCGCGCAGGTGAAAAAGATGCTGTAACCGCGGCCGACCTTGCCGGAAAGCTCGACAAGACCGTCACTGCGGCTGATGCCCATTGCGGCAATGCCGAGGAGGGGAAGTCCCACGCCGGTAATGAGGAATCCGATGAGAGCCTTCCACATATTTGCTCCGGCGAGCTGACCCATGTAGATCGGGAAGATGAGGTTTCCGGCACCGAAGAACAGTCCGAAAAGCATACTTGCGATGAAGATCGTTTCGCTTTTTGTCAGTTTTTCTTTCAAAATAAATTCTCCTGTCTTGTGACTGAGCACAGCCGTGCGTTGACGGAGGCTCATTTTTTCTTTGCCTGTCGAGGAAAAGATAATACATTATAACACCCCACGGAGAGTTTGTCAAGAAAAAATGACAAACAAATTAAAAAAATATGTACAATTTTTTCGCTTTCGCTTTTCGCATCCTGTCAGATTCAACAGTACATATCCGAAAGGGTCGTGCCGCGGATGCAGTAGAGGAATGATGTCAGCTCGAGATTGACTATTATATATTCGCTGTATCCGCCGTTCCGGGATTTGTCTGTGAAGGATATGCCGAGAGTGGTGCCGTACTGCTGAGAGATCTCAAACTCCGAGCCGTCGCTGAAGCGGATATAGGTTGACGGGGACAGCATCGTATTGTGCAGGGCTCCCTTTACCTTTGAACGGTTATAGAGTCTTACAAACTCGCTTATCTGAGCGGCGTCAAGTTCTTTCCCGGCGACATTTACCGATGATATCATTTTTTCCGTAATGCGCGGCAGGGGGAGGTGGGGGACGATATGTCCATACCTGTACGGAAGCCCCGCCGGACGCAGGCTGAATGCAATGAAAATGACCGAAAATGCTGTCAGGATTATGTTGTTGGCTTTCTGTCTGAAACTCATGGTCTTCTCCGCTTTCTTTCAAAAAATCCTCATTTGCCGTTTTTGACGCGGGAAATGAGGATTTTGTTCCGCAAAATAAGCCGATTCCTGCTGATTTCTGTCGGTCAACGGTCAGCGGGCAAGGATATTTTTCAGGTAGTATCCGGTATAGGAGCCTTTGACTTCAGCCACCTGCTCCGGAGTGCCGCAGGCTATGACCGTTCCACCCATGTCGCCGCCCTCCGGCCCCATGTCGATGATATAATCGGCGGTTTTTATCAGATCAAGGTTGTGCTCAATGACAATGACGGTGTTGCCCTGATCGGTCAGCCTCTGGAGTATCGATATCAGTCGGTCAACGTCGGCGGAATGAAGTCCGGTCGTCGGTTCGTCAAGGATATAGGCAGTCCTTCCGGTGCTGTGCTTTGACAGCTCGGTTGCCAGCTTGACCCTCTGCGCCTCACCGCCGGACAGCGTTGTCGACGACTGCCCGATCTTTATATATCCCAGTCCGACGTCGGCAAGGGTTTTCAGCCTGCGGCTTATCTTCGGGATGTTCTCAAAGAAGGCAAGCCCCTCATCGACCGTCATATCAAGCACGTCGAAGATGTTTTTGCCCTTGTACTTCACCTCAAGCGTGTCGCGGTTGTAACGCTTTCCCTTGCAGACGTCGCAGGTGACATAGACGTCCGGGAGGAAGTGCATTTCGATGCATTTCACACCGTCGCCCTCGCAGGCTTCGCATCTGCCGCCCTTGATGTTGAAGGAGAACCTGCCGGCTTTGTAGCCCCTGATCTTTGCGTCGTTTGTCGAGGCAAAAAGCTCGCGGATGTCGTTGAACAGTCCGGTATATGTCGCGGGATTTGAGCGCGGAGTCCGTCCTATCGGGCTCTGGTCTATCGCTATGACCTTATCAAGATTGTCGATGCCCTCGATTCTGTCATGCTTTCCGGGATGGGTTATAGCGCGGTTGAGCTGCTTTGCAAGAACAGGGTAGAGGATGGAATTTATAAGCGACGATTTGCCGGAGCCGGACACACCGGTGACGCAGACGAGCATTCCGAGCGGGATCGCGACGTCGATGTTTTTCAGGTTGTTCTGCCTTGCACCGATGATCTGAAGGAATTTTCCGCTGCCCTCACGGCGCTTTTCCGGAACGGCAATTTTCCTTCTGCCGCTGAGATAGTCTCCGGTTATCGAGGCGGGGTTGTCGATTATCTCCTGCGGGGTGCCGACGGCGACGACCTGCCCGCCGTTTATTCCGGCACCGGGTCCTATATCGACGATGTAATCCGCCTCCATCATGGTTTCCTCGTCATGCTCGACGACTATAAGACTGTTTCCGATGTCGCGGAGGGCTTTGAGTGCCTCTATCAGCCGGTGGTTGTCGCGCTGATGAAGCCCGATGCTCGGCTCGTCAAGGATATAGAGCACTCCCATGAGCGACGAGCCGATCTGCGTTGCCAGTCTGATCCTCTGGGATTCTCCGCCGGACAGCGTGCCCGCCTTTCTTGACAGGGTCAGATAGCCGAGGCCGACGTTTTTCAGGAATCCGAGGCGCGAGCGGAGCTCCTTCACGATGTCGCGGGCAATAGCCTCTTCGGTTTTGGTGAGCTTCAGTGCATTTACAAAGTCAAGCGCGCTGTCTATCGAGAGCGAGCAGAGCGCATCGACGGAAAGCCCGCCGACGGTTACGGCAAGCACCTCGTCGCGGAGGCGGCGCCCCTTGCATTTCGGACAGGGGATGAACTCAAAGAACTGCTCGTAGTACTCGTTCTGGCTCATTGAATACCGCTGCTCGATTATGCTGAGGATCCCCTCGAATTTCACCCTCTGATGCGCGTGCCTGCCGTCGAAGGAACGGTCTATCTCATATATTTCGTCCCCGGTGCCGTTCAGGAGAGCGTCAAGCGCGGCTTTGGAGTAATCCTTTATCGGCATATCAAGCGTGAAGCCGTGTCTCTCTCCGACCGCCTCGTAAAGCGGCGCCGTCCATGTGCTGTCGTCAAGCGATTTGAAGCCGTTAACCGCAACCGCACC
>FR891231.1:33226-38742 GCA_000433515.1 Candidatus Colimorpha enterica
CAAGCGACAGAGAACGGTCCGGGCAGATGAGGTCAAACGATACGGTTCTCAGCTCTCCGATGCCGGCACAGCGTTCGCAGGCACCGTAGGGGTTGTTGAACGAGAACATTCTCGGCGAAAGCTCTCCCATGCTGAAGCCGTGCTCCTCGCAGGCATAATTCTGCGAATACCGGTATTCCTCCGGCGTATCTCCGACGGTGACGATGTGAAGGTTGCCCTTTGCAAGGTTCAGCGCGGTTTCTGCCGAGTCGGTAAGCCTGCCTCTTATCCCCTCCTTCATCACAAGTCGGTCAACGACGATATCCACCGTGTGCTTTTTGTTTTTCTCAAGCTCCGGAATGTCGTTCACGTCGTACATTTCACCGTCAACACGCACCCTTACGTAGCCGTTTTTCTTTGCGTCCTCGAATACCTTTTCATGCATACCCTTTTTGCCGGATACGACGGGGGCAAGGATCATGAATTTCGTTCCCGCGGGCAGGGAGCATATGTCATCGATTATCTGGTCGATGCTCTGCTGTCTTATCTCTTTTCCGCAGACCGGGCAGTGCGGAATGCCTATCCGCGCGTACATAAGGCGCAGATAGTCGTATATTTCGGTGACTGTTCCGACGGTCGAGCGCGGGTTCTTTGACGTTGTTTTCTGGTCGATGGAAATGGCGGGGGACAGACCCTCGATAAGGTCAACATCGGGCTTGTCCAGCTGTCCGAGAAACATTCTTGCGTAGGACGACAGAGATTCCACGAATCTTCTGTGCCCCTCCGCATAGATCGTATCGAATGCCAGTGACGATTTTCCCGAGCCGGAAAGTCCGGTAAAGACGACGAACCTGTCTCTCGGAACGGTGACATCTATATTTTTCAGGTTGTGGACTCTTGCGCCCTTCACGATTATACTGCTGAGTGACATATTGCCGGTTTTGTTCCTTCTTTTTTATTCGTTCACTTTGTCCGCAGCGCGGCGATCCTGTCGCGGAGATATGCGGCTCTTTCAAAATCAAGCTGTTTTGCGGCTTCCTTCATCTGCTTTGTCAGCTCTTCGGCAAGCGACGCCTTTTCTCCCGCCGACAGCTTCTTCTTCGGAGCATCGGCAAGCTTTTCTTCCTTTGCCTTGCCGAGACCTATTTCGATAAGGTCGCGGACTGACTTCTTTACCGTCTGAGGCGTGATCCCGTGCTCTTCGTTATACTTCATCTGTATCGCGCGGCGGCGCTCGGTTTCGCCGATGGCGGCGCGCATTGATTTTGTGACCGTGTCGGCGTACATTATGACCTTGCCCTCCGCGTTTCTTGCGGCGCGTCCGATGGTCTGTATCAGAGAGGTTTCTGAGCGGAACAGCCCCTCCTTGTCTGCATCAAGTATCGCGACAAGCGACACCTCCGGGATGTCAAGCCCCTCGCGGAGCAGGTTTATCCCGACAAGAACGTCGAACACGCCGAGACGCAGGTCGCGTATTATTTCCATTCTCTCGATCGTTTCGACATGGTGATGGATGTACTTGACCTTTATCAGGTTCATCTCAAGATATTCCGTAAGATCCTCTGCCATTTTCGTGGTGAGGGTGGTGACAAGCACGCGCTCGCCCTTTTCCGCACGTATTCTTATCTCTCCCATGAGGTCGTCTACCTGTCCGGTTATCGGGCGGATGATTATCTCAGGGTCAACAAGTCCGGTCGGTCGGATTATCTGCTCTGCTGTCTGTGACGAATGCTCTTTTTCGTATTCTGCCGGCGTGGCGCTGACGTATATGACCTGATTTATCTTCTCCTCAAATTCATCAAAGAAAAGCGGACGGTTGTCGTATGCCGAGGGCAGACGGAAGCCGAAATCGACAAGATTCTTCTTCCGCGCCCGGTCGCCGCCGCTCATTCCGCGCACCTGCGGCAGGGTGACGTGAGACTCGTCAATGAACATCAGAAAGTCGCGCGGGAAGTAGTCCATGAGAGTATACGGCGTGGTTCCCGGCTCGCGTCCGGAAAAGACTCTTGAATAATTCTCAACTCCGGAGCAGTACCCGATCTCGCGGATCATTTCCATGTCGTAGCGCGTCCGTTCCTCGATCCGCTGAGCCTCTATGAATCTGTTCTGCGAGCGGAAATAGTCCACCCGCTCCTCAAGCTCAGTCTCGATTTCTTTGAGCGCCTTTTCACGCTTGTCGTCGGTGGTGGCATAGTGCGTGGCAGGGAATACGGAGGCATACCGCAGATCCTGTATCAGCTCTCCGGTGACGTAATTTATCTCGGAAAGGCGGTCGATCTCGTCGCCGAAAAACTCGACCCGGAGAATTTTTGAATCCGACGACGGCGGGAATATCTCGACAACGTCGCCCCTGACGCGGAAGCGGTTGCGCTCGAACCCTATGTCGTTGCGGTCGTAGTTTATCGACACCAGCCTCCGCAGAAGCGTGTCGCGCTCCATCGGCATCCCCGGGCGGAGAGAGATCATCAGCTTTGTGTAATCCTCCGGGCTTCCGAGGCTGTATATGCAGGAAACAGAAGAGACGATTATCACGTCGCGGCGCTCGAATAGAGCAGAGGTTGCGCTGTGACGGAGCTTGTCAATCTCCTCGTTTATCATTGAATCCTTTTCGATATATATGTCGCGTCCGGGAATATAGGCTTCCGGCTGATAATAATCATAGTATGACACGAAATACTCAACCGCATTCTCCGGGAAGAACTCCCGGAACTCCGAACACAGCTGTGCCGCAAGGGTTTTGTTGTGCGCAAGGATCAGGGTAGGGCGATTGAGCCGGGCAATGACGTTTGCCATTGTGAAGGTTTTCCCGGAGCCGGTGACTCCGAGGAGCGTCTGACCGCGGTATCCAGCCTCAACTCCGGAAACAAGCGCATCGATAGCCTCCGGCTGGTCACCGGTGGGCTTGAAAGGGCTGTGTAGAATGAATCTGTCCACGTTTTCCTCCGAACAAATGTTCATTACTGATATTGTACCACAAATAATTTTAAAAGTAAAGCCATAAATAATGAAATCAAAAGATTTTTCTCCCGTCGCTCGCTTTCCGCGGAAATGCGGAAGAAAAAACACGCTTTCGGCATACGGGCAATGCAAAACCAATGCAAACCGCGCGGATGCCGATATTCCGGGAGAAAACACTCTTTCTGCAACCGTTTGCGTTGGAAACGGCTCGCTTCCTGACCGAAGCAGTCGTCAGATTGCACAAAAAACGGCTCTGATTTCCGTCATTTTGACGATTGACATCTGTCTTTTTTATGATATAATAAAAACAGATATTGCAAACGGTTGCACGAAAGGTCAGACACATGGAAAACGGAATAATCGCAAAAAAGAAAAAGAGCACAATCATCACCATCGCGGATGAACTCGGTGTCTCGCCGTCAACTGTCAGCCGTGCCTTCAATCCGAAGTCGAAAATCAGCAACGAGGCAAGGCAGAGAATACTTCAGTGCGCAAAACGGCAGAATTATGTCCCCAACCGCACGGCATCGCGGCTTTCTATGCGCGAAATCAATATCGGGGTGGTATATACCAGCTTTTACGAGCTTGCTTCCGACGAATTTGCGAAGGGGATACGCGACGCATACAGAGAGCTGTTCGATCTCAAGATCAACCTTGAATTCGAAACGCTTAATTACACCACCCGTACAAGCGACAACCTGCGCGAGATACTTTCAAGGTGGGAAAATTTCGACGGAGTCATAGTCAGCGGTCTGAGCGACCCTGACGAAATTGCAATACTGAACCGGTATGCGAAGATAAACCGGAATATCGTGCTGCTTCAGGCGGATATACCGGAGGTGGATAAGCTGTTCGTCTCCTGCCATGACCCGGCGGTATCAAGCCGGATGGCTGCGGAATTCATTGCCGATTGCCTGAAATTTTCGCCGAGAAAGGACGTTGTGATTTTCACCGGAGAAAGACGTACCGGACTGCATACCGAGGCGAACGATGTTTTCATCAGGGCGGCGGAGGAGCTCGGGCTCAACGTGGTCGGTTCCTTTGACATGAAGGATTCTCCCGAAATGCTGAAATGGCAGCTGTATGAGATGTACGTAAAGCAGGGAATGCGCCCGGCAGGTGTCTATATCACAAGCGGAAAATCGATAGAGCTCTGTAAGTTCATCAAGGAAAACGAGCTTTCCGAAAGGACAGTCCTTGTCACCTTTGACGTTTATCCGGAGCTGAACGAGTATCTGAAATCAGGAGTGATAACTGCCACAATATATCAGAACCTGTACAAACAGGCAAAGAACGCTTTCATCAACCTCGTAAAATACGTAATAGGTCAGATAGACGTCGGAAATTTCATCTCTCCCGCACCCGAACTGGTGCTGAAGAGCAATCTCGATTTCTATATCCGCTGACATCAGACAGACAGTCCCGCTGTCCGGATTATACCGGCTGCGGTCAAATATTAATTTTACCGGAATAAGGAGAAATGAAATGAAGAAAATAGGATTTATCGGTCTCGGTATCATGGGAAAGCCCATGAGCAAAAACCTCATAAAAGCCGGGTATGAGCTTACGGTTTACGACATAAACGAAGCGGCTGTAAAGGAGCTTGAAGAGTTCGGTGCAAAGGCGGCAGGTTCCTCGAAGGAGGCGGCTGAGGGAAACGATGTCATTATAACGATGGTGCCCAATTCGCCTCAGGTCAAGGAAGCCGTTCTCGGTGCCGGCGGTGTGCTTGAGGGAGCAAAGAAGGGCGCAATCATCGTCGATATGAGCTCCATCAACCCGATAGCCTCCAAAGAGGTATGCGCTGAGGTCGAAAAGCACGGCTGTTACATGATCGACGCACCGGTCTCCGGCGGTGAACCGAAGGCTGTCGACGGCACGCTTTCTGTCATGTGCGGCGGCAGAAAAGAGATATTTGACGAGGTGAAGGACATTCTCGGCGTTATGGGCGGCTCCGTCACATACTGCGGAGATATCGGCGCCGGAAACACCACGAAGCTGGCTAACCAGATAATCGTTGCCGTCAACATTGCGGCTCTCAGCGAGGCGCTTATGCTCGGCAAGAAGGCGGGAGTTGACCCGGAGGCGATATACAGGGCAATACGCGGCGGACTTGCCGGAAGCACCGTTATGGACGCGAAGGCTCCCATGATGCTTGACGGCAATTTCAAGCCCGGCTTCCGCATTGCGCTCCATATTAAGGATTTGAACAACGTTATCGAGGCGGGACATAAGGTCGGTTCACCGCTTCCGCTGACCACCTCGGTGATGGAAATGATGCAGTGGCTCCGTGCGGAGGGGCTTGACACCCTCGATCACAGCGCGATCGTCAGGTATTACGAATATCTCGCTCACGACGAGGTAAGAAAAGAGAAAGACTGAATTTCCGGGAGAAAGAACAATGAGCGAAAATCTGTTTATGAAGGCAATGAGCAAAACCGCGTCGGTCTACTGGCACGACTCCGGAAAGCTCAGCGAGATCGATGAGGCAATATCGAACGGAGCGGTCAGCATAACGCTCAACCCGTTCCTTACATACTCTGCGCTTGAGTCTGACCTGCCGATGTGGAGGGAAAAAG
>FR891231.1:38754-38967 GCA_000433515.1 Candidatus Colimorpha enterica
CCCTGCCGATGTGGAGGGAAAAAGCGTCTGAAATCTCAGAGAATTATTCCGGCGATAAGAAAGCCGAGGAGCTGACGAAGCTCGTGGTCGGCTATTACGCCGAAAAGCTGAGACCGTTCTATGAGAGCGGTAAGCCCGGAGAGGGATATGTCTGCGCACAGGTCAATCCCGGAAAGTGCGGCGATGCGGAGGGCATGATCGCGCAGGGAAAGA
>FR891231.1:39038-49759 GCA_000433515.1 Candidatus Colimorpha enterica
GGGCTTGCGGCCTGCGAGGAGCTGTCGGCTCTCGGACACAATGTTGTCATGACCGTCGGAATGACGGTGCCGCAGGCGCTTATGTCGGGCGAGGCAATCACAAAGGGACATGAAAGAGCGAAAAAGAACGGTATAAAGCCGGGCTTCGGCGCGGCGGTCATAATGGTCGGAAGACTTGACGACTATCTCCGTGACGTGGCGCAGGACAGCGGGCTCGGTATCGCCGAGGAGGACATTATACTCGCCGGAGTTGCCTGTTACAAGCGCTCGGTAAAGATATTTGAGGAGCGCGGTTACGATGCATATCTTATGGCTGCGGCTTTCCGCGGGATCGGACAGGTGAAGGAGCTTGCCGGAACCGCGACTATGCTTTCGGTGGCACCGAAGATCGCCGGGCTTCTTGCCGGCACCGACATGACGGAGGATATCTCGGCAAGACCGGTTCCCGACCATGTTATAGGGCGCCTTTCAGCCATAAAGGAATTTGTCCGCGCATATGAGCCGGACGGAATGAAGCCGGAAGAGTTCATAACCTTCGGCGCGGTCAACAGAACAACATCGCAGTTCGTTGAATCCGGCTGGAACAGGATGAAATCCTTCAGCTGCTGAAAAGTTATCGTTTGCCGGGCTTTGCGGAGAGGTGCGCATATCTATGCAAACGCTTGCAGAGCCCCGGTAAGGTGGTTTTATGAAATATAACAACATTCTGATAGCTCCCGACTCGTTCAAGGGGGGCGTCAGCTCGGTACGGTTCTGCGAGATCGTGTCGGAGAAGATTAAAAAGCTGCGCCCGGAAGCGGTTGTAAGGTCGCTTCCCATCGCCGACGGGGGAGAGGGAACGCTTGAGTGCCTGAAGATATCTGCCGGCGGAAAAAGCGTGTTTGCCGACACCGTGGGACCTTACGGCGAGCCGATGAAGGCGGAGATACTCTTCACGAAGGTGAACGAGGCTGTCATAGAAACGGCATCCTGCGCCGGGCTTCCGCTGGTTTACGGGCGGATGGATCCGGAAAAGACGACAACTGCCGGATTGGGAAAACTGATAGAATACGCCGTCGGGCACGGTGCGGAGCATATTATCCTGACCCTCGGAGGCTCCTGCACCAACGACTGCGGAGCCGGAATGCTGTCCGGAATGGGGATAGTTTTCCGCGACGCGGACGGAAAGCGCTTCGTGCCGACCGGAGGCACGCTCGGACGTGTGAAAACCGTTGAAAAAAGCGCGGAGTTCGCAAAGTACGCGGATATTTCCTTCACCGCAATGTGCGATGTGAGAAATCCGCTTTACGGCGATAACGGCTGTACGCATATATTTGCACGGCAGAAGGGTGCCGACGACGCGATGATCGGGCGGCTTGAAGCAGGTGTGAAATCCTTTTCGGCGGCTGTATCGGAGGCTCTCGGACAGGATTTTTCGCAGGACGAGGGAACGGGTGCCGCGGGCGGGCTCGGATTTGCCTGCCGCGCGTTTCTTGACGGAGAGCTTAAAAGCGGTATTGAAACGGTGCTTGACCTCTGCGGCTTTGACCGGCTTGCGGAGACGGCTGACCTTGTCATTACCGGCGAGGGGCGGTTCGATTATCAGAGCCTTATGGGCAAGGTAATCGGCGGGATCGTTGCCCACAGCGGAAGCGTGCCGGTGGCGGTGCTCTCCGGGAAATACCGGCAGTTCGACACATCGGGCTTTCCGAATCTGAAATACATAATCCCGGTCAGCGAGGGACAGGAGCTTGACTACGCTATCGCGCACGAGCCGGAGAACCTGAGACGCGGGACGGAAAAACTGTTTTCAATTATCGAAAAAGAAGGGTACTGACATGAAGATAAGCTACGAGGGAAAAACCGTTATCGTGACAGGGGCTGCCGGAGGGCTCGGAAAGTCAATGTCGCGTCTGTTCGCAGAATGCGGAGCAAATGTCGCGGTATGCGATATTGCCGGAGGCGAGGCGATCACGGAAGAGATAAACAATGCCGGAGGCACGGCAAAATACTATCGCTTTGACATCCGCGACAGGGAGCAGATAGAAAAGGCGTTTGCCGGGATAAAGAACGATTTCGGAAGCATCGACGTTCTTGTCAACAATGCCGGCATCAACGGCGGTCCGGAGGAGAGAAAGACCGTTGAATTTTACAGCGACGGGCTTTGGGATAAGATAATCTCCATCGACCTTGACGGAGTTTACAAATGCTCAAAGGCGGCGATACCGTATATGCAGAACGGCGGTGCGATACTTAACATTTCCTCTGTGGTCGGGGTTGTTCCGCTCCGCAATCAGTGCGGCTTTGCGGCGGCGAAGGCCGGTGTCGTAAATCTTACAAAGGCAATGGCTATTGAAATGGCTCCGAAAAAGATCAGGGTAAACTGCATCTGCCCCGGAACCATCGGAATTGCCGTCACAAACACCCTCTGGACGGACGACAGCGCAATGAAGGGTCTGCTTGCCCACATTCCGCTCGGAAGACAGGCTGTTCCGGACGAGATCGCTGCCCCCACCGTGTTCGTGTGCAGTGATTATGCGTCATATATGACCGGCGCCGTCATAACCGTTGACGGCGGATGGACAGCCGGCGGATATGCAAGAAACTTCTGAAACGGAGAGAGGCAAATGGAGAGCTTTGCATCATATCTTTCTTCCTTCCGCGTGAAGGAAGGGCAGACCGGCGTTTTCTGGCTCGGTCAGGCGGGATTCGTGTTTAAACGCGCATCGGGTGAGATGATCGCCGTTGATCCGTATTTCTCCGACTGCTGTAACCGCTATTTCGGCTTCAGACGGATGATACCGTTCCTTATGACACCGTATGACGTTATCTTTGACGCGATAGTCTGCACGCACGCACATTACGACCACTTTGACCCCGACGGGATTCCTCTTGCACTTCAGTCAGGGAGGACGGAGCTTATCGCGGCTTACGACTGCAAGCCCGAGTGCGAAAGACTGAACATTCACGACAACGTGAAGTACATAAGAGTCGGCGATGCGATAAGGGCCGCCGGATTTGAGATAAACGCCGTTCCGTGCGACCACGGAGCCGGGACGCCGCACGCTGTCGGTCTTGTCATAAACGACGGCGGCAGAAGGGTATATATCATGGGCGACACCTGTCTGCGCCGGGATTACATATCAAATCCTGTCTTTGCCGGGATCGACCTGCTTATCCTTCCGATAAACGGCGCATACGGAAACCTGAACGAGCGCGAGGCGGCAGAGGTCTGCTCTGTCATAAAACCGAGGCTTGCCGTGCCGTGCCATTTCGGAAACTTTGCCGAGCACGGAGGAAATCCGGGACTTTATGCCGACATAATGAAAAAAGAACACTCAGACCTGCCGTACCGCATAATGCGGGTGGGAGAGGGAATCTGCATCTGAAAGGAAAAAAGCAAGAATGAAAGCATTAACAGTACTGAAACCCCAGGTCGCGGAGTATCAGGAGGTCCCGAAACCGGCGGCTGTCGGCAGATTTATGACCGTGAAGGTCGAAAGAGCCGGCATCTGCGCTACCGATTTCTCGATATTTTCCGGCGACTGCTCGTTTGTCCGCTCCGGAGAGATAGTTTATCCCGTAAGATTCGGCCACGAGTGGTCGGGAACCGTTGTGGAATGCGGAAATGAGGTCAGGGGTTTCAGACCGGGCGACAGAATATACTCCGACAGCGGTATTTCCTGCGGTAAATGCCCGGACTGTCTTGCGGGACACTATGACAAGTGCCGCTTTACCCGTTCCGTCGGAACGATAAACTGCTGGGACGGCTGCTTTGCGGAGTACATAAGCATTCCGGACTACAATGCATATCACATCCCGGATTCGGTGTCGTTCGATGAGGCAACTCTCATAGAGCCGTCGGCGATTTCATATGATGCATTCAGGAATGTTGAGCTGAACGAAGCTTCAACAGTCGTCGTGATCGGCACCGGCGCTATCGGAATGAGCGCGGTGTGGCTGGCAAAATATCTCGGTGCCGGACGTGTCGTCGTTGTCGGAAGAACGCCGTCAAAGCTGGAGATCGGCAGAAAGATCGGCGCGGATATCGCGGTGAACAGCACCGTGACCGACCCGGTTAAGGCGATAAAAGACCTCACCGACGGTCAGGGCGCGGAGCTTGTTATCGAAACCTCCGGCTCCGACAAGGCGCTTTATCAGGGCATTTACATGACAAGAAACGACTGCCGCATCTGCTCTCTGTCGTTCTACGAGCACGACCTTGACGGAGTTCCGGTCGATCATCTTGTGCTGAACAAGATAAGTCTCGTCGGCGGCGCCGGAAGGTTCGGCAACCCTCAGAAGGTCTGCGGGATCTTTGAGAAGAACCCGGTGAAGCTCACTCCCATCATCACTCACAGAATTAAATTCGGTGAGATGAAGGACTTCCTCGAAAGCTCCGCAAAGTACGCAAAATCCAAGATCAAGGTAATGGTCGAATTCTGAAAAGAAAGGCAATAAACAATGGATAAACTTGAACCGAAGGTAATAGATGTCGATAAGGTAATGCCGATGCACTGCGGCGATTCCTATGACTCAAGAATGATACTCGACCACGTTGTGACGGGGCGCGACGGCGTGATTCAGGTCAATCACGGAACGGTCATGCCGCACTGCGCGCTCGGCGGCGATACTCACAGCGAGGATGAGATATATTACATCCTCACCGGTCACGGAAAGCTCCGCCTTGACGATAAGGTCGTCGATGTCCATCCGAACCAGATAATTTTCATCCCGGCGGGTGTTTTCCACGCTCTCGACAACAGCACATCCGATGAGCCGATGACGATACTTACAATGTGGAAGGACTACCGCTTCAATGACGCTTATGCCGCCAGAATGAAGCTCTGGGGCAAATCGTTCAGAACAGTCGACGAAAAGGACTGACAAAAGGAAGCCGGCACGGCAGTGCCGTACTGCAGCAGAGAAAAAACAAGGAAACTTCTGTCGTCATATAAGGGATATTCAATTTATTTGTCCGGCGGGAGGGGCAAAGGTCTTGCTCCGCACCGGGCTGAGAACATTTCCGTATGATACAGAAGTTTAAGAATAACCTGTATATAATTCATTAAATCACGGAGAAGTGACATGGCATATAAGAGCATAAATACTCCACTTGACGAGGAATTTGCAGTAATACGGGATTTTTGGGAAAGCAAAATAGTGCGCGAAGGAGTGTTTTCACTTACGGTCGGAGGCATAAAATGCGACTATACCGAAAATACCGCATCTGACATCAAATTCTCCGAAAAATCCGGAAACACCGTCTGCACAAGAACTTTTTCATACGGACAGCTGCTTATCCGAACAGAAGCCGTGCTGTATGACGATCTGCCGCTTACCGAATGGACGGTGTATGTCAGGAATGCTTCTGACAAAATTACACCGAGGGTGACGTTCAATGCTTTCGAGCACCGTTTCGGATGCGGATATCCGACGGTTTACCGTCACATCGGAAGCGATGCACGGCCGGATGACCATATGCCGTTTACCGATCCGCTCGGCTATTGCGAAAAAATCTCGGTCTCACCGTACGGCGGCAGATCGAGCAACCACGAATGGCCGTATTTTTCGGTCGCACTCGGAAACGGGAGCGGCTTCAACCTTGCAATAGGCTGGCTCGGACAGTGGGAAGCGAATTTTGAGCGCCGCGACGGGCTTTATGTAAGTGCGGGACAGCAGAGGCTTGATTCCGTGATGCTTCCGGGAGAGGAATTCCGCTCGCCCCGCATACTGCTTCAGAGCTGGTCATATGCCGGAATGCCGGAAAAACAGGCGGTCAGACGCTCGCAGAATATTTTCCGCCGGTTCATGAGGAAATACAATATGCCGAGATATGCCGACGGAAGCATACCCACACACGGCCTTGCTGCCTGTTCGTCGCATCAATTCCTTGAAATGACCCGATCAACGGCAAAGGATCAGATCGATTTCATAGATGCATACGGAAAACGCGGCATCAGGCTTGATAACTGGTGGATGGATGCCGGCTGGTATGAGGGATCGTCATCCGACTGGTGCAATCTCGGGACATGGAGCTGTGACAAAAAGCGGTTTCCAAACGGTCTGCGCGAGGTCTCGGAATATGCCGGTTCAAAGGGGATGGGAACCGTCATCTGGCATGAACCGGAGAGGGTCAGAAGCGGAAGCGAGCTGTTCCGTGAACACGGTGATTTTCTTCTTTCTCCGATATATCCGGACGGAACCCACAAAGCCGATTCCGATTACCGGCTTCTTGATTTCGGCAATGACGCGGCGCGGGAATGGATAACGAGGCGCATAAGCGACAGTATAACGGAAAACGGAGCCACAGTCTACCGGCAGGACTTCAATACGGAAATGCTGTACTTTGTCGATCCCTCCGAAACGGAAGAAAGAAAGGGTGCTGTCGAGAATCACTACGTCTGCGGAATGCTGCGGTACTGGGACGACCTTGTGAAGGAGCATCCGGGGCTGATCATTGACGAGTGTGCTTCCGGCGGCAGAAGAGACGATATAGACGCGATGAAGCGCGCGCTTGTGTTTGTCAGGAGCGACTATCTTTTCGAGCCGGTAAGTCAGCAGTGCCATATGGCATGGTGCTCCGAATGGCTCCCGGTTCACGGCACGGGTATAATGCTCGGGACATCTCTTATTGACAGCAAACAGCTGAACGTTCCGTATGATAACTACGCGCTTCTGAGCTGTATCTCCCCGTACCTCAATTCCTGCTTCGATCCCCGTGACGACCGGTTTGAATGGGAAAAAATCAGGGGAATATTCGATGACTGGAGAGAGTATGCCGAACGGTTCAGCGGAGATTATTACCCGCTCTGCAGCATTGATCTTTCAACTGACAGCTGGGCGGCATGGCAGTTCAACCGACCGGAGGAGGGCGACGGCGTGATACAGGCGTTCCGCCGCCGGGACAATCCGGAGCAGAACCGGGTTTTCGCGCTTAACGACCTTGAACCTGATGCAGAATACATATTCAGAAAATACGGCAGCGGGGAGGAGTTTACCCTGACAGGTGCCGACGCAATGAACGGAATAACGGTATCTCTCGGGAAACGGGAGGCAATCGTTATCGGATATACAAAAGCGTGAGTCAGCCCTCTTCGGAAAAGGATGCAGACCCGCGCGGAAACGCCAACCGGAATTCATAAGTAATGTTTACAAAGGAGAAAAAAATGAACCGCAAAAAAATCATTTCGCTGTTGATCGCAACGGCTGTCCTTGTCGGAACGTCGGCGCTTGTGTCCTGTAAGACCGAACACGGAAAACCGGGCGAGTCAACAAAAAACACCGACGGCGGAAGCGACGAAAGGCAATACCGTCCCGACGTTCCCGAAGGGCTTGATTTCAAGGGCGCGAATTTCGACGTTCTCGGCATGGATCCGGAGCTTTATCAGTCAACTATCGTCGAGTTTGATTTCGATGAGGCACCGGGAGAGGGCATCAACTCTGCCATCTATAAGCGCAACCGCCGGATCGAACACGATTATAACATCGTTTTCAGATCCGAATACGGAGCGATCGACGAGATGAGCGATGCCATAAGCGAAGAGGTCAGGGCTGACGAGGACACCTATAAGCTGATAATGCTGATCTCGCGCGAGGCGTTTCCGCATTCGCTTCAGGGTGATGTGATGCCGTATCAGACGATACCTCATGTAAACCTTGATCAGCCGTGGTACATAAAGAACGTAAACGATTCCTTCAGCATCTACGGTTATAATGTTCTTGCCTACACCGATGAGTGCATGAACGCTTATATGCAGTCGGTCTGCGTGTTCTTCAATATGGGAATTGTCAAAGACAACGCAAATATTGACAATCCCTATGACCTGCTTGAGGCAGGCAAATGGACACTGGACGATTTTTACCGTCTTGCAAACAACGCGATATACGACGTTAACGGTAACGGAACATATTCTGCCGCCGAGAACGACATCTTCGGTGTGATATCCGAGGGCGATGCCTTCTATCCCGGAATGTGGGTCGGCTCCGGCACGACGACAATCGAAAAGGACAGACGCGGAATGCCGTCCTATACCGCATATTCAAACGAGAAGCTGATAGGTATTCTCGAAAAGCTGACAGAGAACCTTGCGAAAGACGGCTTCTTCTGCCAGACATGGGTTGAGTTTTCAAACGTCGTCGGAGGCGGGGACGCACAGAGAAATGCCGCGGTAGAGTATTTTTCACGCGGCGGCGGACTTTTCAGGGTCGGGACAATAGGTCAGATCCAGCTGCTCCGCGACATGGAAGCCGATTTCGGAATTGTTCCGCTTCCGAAGTATGACGAGGCTCAGCAGACATACTATTCGAGAATGGTTGACGGATGGATTCATGTCGCTCCCTCCACCGTCCGTGACAGAAATATGCTCGGCGTCATAATTGAGGCACTCGGTGCAGAGTCGAAGAATCTTGTCATACCGGAATTCTTCGATGTTGCCCTCAACTATAAGCTGATCCGTGACGAGGATATTGAACGCACAAGAAAATCGCTTGATTTGATCTTCGGCAATGCCGCAATGGATCTCGGAGAGACTATCTGGCAGAACAACATAAGGAACACCATAATCAGTATGCTTGACCAGAAGGACAATAATTTCGTTTCGGCACTTACCGCAATAAAGGATACCGTCGAAGAAAAATGCATCAACGAGACGCTCAGGCAGATCACCGAGCTCAAGAAAGCAGTGGGCGAGTGAAAACGGGAACAGCTGCACTTGCGCTCTGCATGGCGGCGGTGCTGACGGTATTTTCAGGCTGCAGTACCGCCGGAGGTGGAGAAGCAGGCGGCACGGTTTCAACTGCTGACGAAAAGGAGGACAGACGCGAAATGGAGTTTTATCTGACCTATCCGGATTATAACACAAAGGCATTCACCGTCAGCTACGACGACGGAACGATTCAGGACAAGAAGGTCATGAGTCTTGCGAAAAAATACGGAGTTGCCGTGACCTTTGCACCGAATACCCGGTGGTGGGGAACCTCCGGCTGGATGGATCATGAGGGTTACAGGGTTTGGGTACAGCGCCCGACAGCCGCGGAAATACCGCATTTCTACGACGGCTTTGAGATCGCATCCCATACGGCGACCCATGTCATGCTTGCCGAGGTGGACGACGCAACGATAAAGCAAGAGGTCCTTGACGACATGGATTACATGGAAAAGCTGACCGGACAGCGCGCTATCGGAATGTGCTATCCCGGAAACAGCTATAACGAACACGTAATCGAAGTCCTGAGGGAATATGGGCTTATATACGGCAGAAGCGCCGCGGTGCTTTACAAATATGAGCTTCCGGAGGACTTCATGAGCTGGCTCCCCACCTGCCACGACGCATGGGAGGGATGCCCGGAGCTGTCCGACAAATTCCTGAAGAAGAATACCCACCGCCTGCTTTGCTTCTACATCTGGGGTCACGCATATGAGCTTGACAAACCGTCGCTTATAGAGGGAACAACAAGATGGGGCAACCTTGAAGCGCTTTTCAAAAAGATGGGCGAGGCGGACAACGTGTGGTGCGCAACAAACGGTCAGATAGCGTCATATGTCCTTGCGACCCGCGGGTGCGAGAGAACTGACGATTATTTTCTCAATAAGAGCAGCATGACCGTTTATGCCATGCACGGTGACAACCGACTTGAGATCGCACCCGGTGAGAAGTACATTTTCGCCGACGGATCGATTGAAAAATAAACACTATCGGAGGTTATTATCATGAAAAAGAGAATTATTTCCGTACTCATGTGCTTAGCGATGCTGACGGCATTCGCGGGATGTAAGGAGTCGGGGGGAAAGCCCGGCGAATCATCCGGAACGAAAAACACGGCGGCTCCTTCGGCTTCCTCAACAAAGGAAACCGATCCGCCGCAGGACGACGAATCAAAGTACGACTATAACCCGAGGATCGACAATGCCTACCGAAAGGACGCACGCACGATACTTTTCACCGTCGATACAGCGGTAAAAGATCCCGACGGCAATCTGTATACCCACATCTACGCGGCCGCTGCTCCCGACGGAGAGCCGATAGCAAGGGCGGTTTCCGCCGATTCGTATGAAGCTGACAAGGAGCTTTCAAAGACGTGGGGGGCAGAGTTTGATACCGATCTTCCCGAAAAGTGCTGGATATGCTTTGAAGAGCCGGACGGAGACGGTGACGGTGACCTGAAAACCGTTCTCTGTGACGTGGTTGAGCTTGGAATCTACGGCGGTGTACAGAAGGGCGGCCGCAGAATCGCCGCGATTGAGACAACCGATAAGGTGATCGATGCGGTCAAGTGGACGGCATTTCCGCTTGCCGACGCAAAATTCGAGGCTCCGGACGGGATCCCGGTTCAGCGCGACGTGCTTATCGAAAACGCGGTCATCTGTACCTTCGTGCGCGATACGAACGGTTATTGCGAATTTACCTACACCGGCTCCGGTCTTCGCCTTGCGATGCTTTGCAATGTTCAGGACGAGGGCAGGACGTGCCACAATGTCCCGGCGCTCAAAATGTACCTTGACGGTGAGGAGTACACGACGATTTCAATGACCGATTTTTCCAAGTACTTCTGGAAGGCTGCTCCGGATATAGTGTTCGAGGATCTTACGATACCCTACGGCACGCACACCGTTAAATTCGTCAACACAACCGAAGGTGAGTTCGACTCCGCAGCGGCTTACTACTGCGGTATCTACTACATAAAGTGATTTTGTTCCCCGTTCCTGCCGCTCCGCGACGAACGGACGAGCGGCAGGAACG
>FR891231.1:49785-55043 GCA_000433515.1 Candidatus Colimorpha enterica
GAAAAAGAAAGGAAAAAGCGTGATACGAAAAACCGGGATAATAACCGCTGTCCTGGCGGTATTTACGGCACTTGTCCTCTGCGCCTGTTCGCGTACCGGCGGGGACGACGGGACCGGAAGCGTCACGACAGGCGGGACAGGAGAAGAAGCCGTGCGGAATGACAAGACAGAATTTGTTCTGAAATCGAAAACAACAGAATCGGTTATCTCGGTGAAAAACGGGGTGCTCTCCCTGTCCTCACTGAAAACCGAAAGCGGAAAAGAAAAGACCGGGGCGCCGACCGATTATGCTCTCCCGGAGGCATATGAGACCGGCACATCGGCAAAGAAAAAATTTGACTGGGTATATCGCGGATATTCTGTATATACCGACGGAAAAGGCGGCAGCGGATACAGATTCATCTTTGACGACGGCGATGCCGGGGCAGAATACGACGTTTACGCCGTTGTAAGAGCCGATATGCCGGGACCGGTCGAGCTGTTCGGATATCTGACGAACAAGGGAAACCGCGCAATGACGCTTATGCCGGGAGCCTTCTTCCGTGCAAGCACCGGCGGAGACAAGGTTCCGGTGGCATGGACCTTCAACAAGGAAAGCGGCACGGCAGAGGGCTGGAAAGTGCCGTACAATAACCAGCTTGCTTCCGGAAGCGGGATCTATCAGACCGAGCTTACACAGGGAACCACGGCCTCTGCCTATTCCCGCGTCAACCAGAACTGGAATGACAGCGGCGCGATCCCCATGATGTATCTCGATTACGGCGACAGCGGAGTGTATTTTGCCCTTGAGTGGACGAACGGAAAGCTCTCCGCGACCGGAATGAAGAACAACGGAGCGGTGCTGTCGGTCTGCCTGTACGAACAGGGCTTCAGAACCCAGATACCCGCAGGAGCGGTGTTTTACCTCCCGTCGGTATACATCGGGGCATATGACGGCGACGTTGATATCGGGTCAAATATCTTCAAGCATTGGTTTTTGAGATACAAAGCACCTTCAAATCTGCTTGAAGAGAAGGACGAACCCCTGACGCAGGAGGATATGCAGCTCGGCTATGACGTTGCGAAATACGGCATCCAGCAAATCAAGTGGGATTACGGCTGGTGGTCGGACGAGATCGTCACCGGTCAGTGGAGGACAAACGAGGGACTTCTTGAGGTCAGAAACAGTGCCTATCTCGGCGTTCTGAAGAGCGCGGGCTGTACGACGCTGAAACGTTTCGTCAGCAAAGCAAACAAAGCCGGGGTAAAGCTGACCCTCTACGTACTTCTGAAGGACACACAGCTTGATCAGCCCGGACTCCCGACATCGGTTGGAAGGAACGGACATCCCGAGTGGTTCTCAAATATCTGTATAACCGGTGTAGGAAACTCCGCAGACCTCGGAAATGAAGAATGCGTTGAGTTCTACAAGCAGTATCTCGGCGATTTCTTCAAAAAGAACGGAGTTACGACGTGGCGCTCCGACTTTGAGCCTATCTGCCGTGAATCCGACAAGAAGAACCGTCACTTTGCCGGCGGAAACGATGTTCAGTACTGGTGTACGGTCGGTTTCGGTGAGCTTGTTGACTATCTCTCGGAAAACGTCGACGGATTCCGTTACGAATCCTGCAGCTCCGGCGGATCGATGAAGGACTTCTTTACAATGTCGAAGGCGTCGGTCATTCAGTGCGAGGATGCTTCGGAGTTCATGTCGGCACACATCACATTCTATGACTCATCCTACTGCATACCCGCAGCTCAGCTTCAGCTGCCGGTGAATGCGCTGACGTACACCCCCGGCTCGGAGTATTATTCCGGAATCGGAGATTATCTGTACGGCTTCAGATGCACGCTTACCGGAGCGGTAATGCTCAGCAGCTGGGGAGGAGCGTCGCAGGAGGACATTTCCTACTGGGATTACTACATAAAGAACCTTTACAATACCGTTATGAAGCCGCTTATCAAGTACGGCGACCTGTATCATATCCTCCCGCGCCCGGACGGCATTCACTGGGACGGACTTGAGTATATAGACACCGACTCGGAGAATGAGATAAAGGGCATGGTTCTTCTCTGGAAGCCGACCGATACGGAGGGCGCCGAGAAAACAGTGTATCTCCGCGGGCTTGACGAAAAAACGACCTACAATCTGAAATTCGAGGACAGACCGGAACAGAACTGCACAAAAACCGGCGCAGAGCTTATGAAAAAAGGGCTTACCGTCAGGATCGAAGGGCAGAGCGGCTCCGAAATGATCTGGATTTCAGAAGCAAAATGACAAATCAAAGGAGAATGGCTATGAAAAAGCTGACACTAATTCTTGCACTTCTGTTGACTGTTCCCGCCCTGATGTTTTCCTGTGACAAGGGCGGCGACCCGAAGGAAACAGGCGATACTCCTCCCTCCGCGGCAACTACCGGCAAAAAGGACGAAACCACTCCCTCCGGAAGCACCGGAGTAAGCGAAGAGGAGCAGTATTATTACAATCCCAAGCTGGTAAAATGCTACCGCAAGAACGACAGAACCATCCTTTTCACTCTTGATACCAAGGTAAAGGATCCCGACGGAAACCTTTTCGAGCATATCTATATAGCAAAAACAGCCGACGGCGACCCGATCGCAAAGGCAGTCAGCGCGGATTCCTACGGCGGTGAGCTTTCCGATGTGTGGGGGGCAAATTTTGATACCGATATCCCCGAAACCGTGTGGCTCTGCATACGCGCCCTTGATTCGGAGGACAAAACCTCCCCGGAGATAAAGACAGCACTGTGCGACGTTGTCGAACTCGGAATCTACGGCGGTACAAAGCTGGCTGACGGAACAAGAGTCGCGGCGATCGAGACCGGCAAGGAAGTCATCGAGGCAAAGCTCTGGACTGAAGCCAACATCAATTTCGAAAAAGATCCCGATGTGGTCTACAGCCTGCCGGGAGAAAACGACACCCTTCTGCTCCACGAGGCGGACGGGCAGTCAGTCCTCCTTGCCGCATGGTCGGGCGCCGGCGCGTCTGTTGAATACAAATTTACCGGAACGTCGGTAAACATATATAACAACGTGGAAAATGACTCGGTTACAAACGACCTCAGAGTATATCTTGACGGGGAGCTTATCGAGACTGTCGACGACAGAAAGCCCTTCAGCATCGTGAGAGAGGGACTTTCTGCCGGTGAGCACACCGTAAAACTCGTTTCAGGTGAAAATTCGACTTCCGTAAGTGCCACACAGGGAGAAAACAACAAGTGGATGTTCTACATCTCCGGCATCCGCTATTCAAACGACTGAAATTACAGGTCCCCTCTCCGGGCAACCGTCGGAGAGGGGACGGCAGGGGTGCCTACCGACCCCGATAACCGGAAAAAATAAATCTGAAAGGAAACTGTTATGAAAAAGTTTACAGCAATTCTCCTCGGCATCGCACTTATGACAGCACTCGCCGTCTCGGTTTCAGCCGAATTGAGGATCATCACACCCGACGCGGGGTATGAGGTATATCCGATACTCGGCAACGAAAACGTCACCTTCTGGTCGATAGAAGAAGACGCAAAATCTGCGAAGATCGATCTGCCTGGAATCGCGGAACTGACTGACGGGATTTACGGCCCGGGCGACGGAATCCAGGTGTCCTTTGCAAAGAATCCCCAGTCGCATCACCTCCCGGCATTCAAGCTTGTAAAAGGAAGCGATGATCTCTACGCGCAGGGCGTGAACGTTCTCAACAATACGGTTGTCGAAATACAGTTCACCGGAACCGCGATAAAGATCGGAACCTGCTACCGCAACGGCGGTACGGGCTCCAGCAAGACCGCAAAGATCCTTGTTGACGGCAAGGAAATGCCGCTTGTCAAGGACGCTCTCCAGCCTCCGATCCCCGAGGATGCAAAGGATGACCCGACCGGAAAGGTACACAATACCGATCCTACGTACTTCTTTGTTGCAGAAGGACTCAAGGACAAAAAGCACACCGTCAGCATCTATGACCTCGAGCAGGGCATCCGTCTTGCTCTCGACCACTACGAGATCATTCCCGGAACCGGAGCCGACGAAAAGAACCCGACAACCTCTGACACCGCGCTTATCGTTTCGTTTGTTGCCATCGTTTCGGCGGCAGGCGTCGTTATCGCAAAGAAAAGAAGATAATCATTGAGATATCCGCGGCGGAAGCGACAGGTACCGCGCATTCCGCCGCAACATAGTGACCCGACTTCCGGTTGTCGGGCTCGGTAAGCACCCCGGTCATAACAAAAGGACTGCCGGATCCCTCCGTCCCATCGGGCATCGACGGGATCCGGCAGTATTTCGATTCCACAGGAAAGGAACAGACCATGAAGATTAAAATCACGGTTCTTCTTACGGTATTCATTATGCTTACATCAGTTTTATGCTCCTGCGGGAGCGCATCCGGCGGTGAAGAAGGCTCTGCCGGATCAACCGCTGAACAGGCTGCGACGGAGGATCCCGGCTTTGCCGGTTATGCCGTCGCCGATTCGGAATATATAAACAAGCGGACAGTCTCGTCCTACTGCTGTACGAACGAGGCTCTTATTCCGGAGGGCACTGCCGTCACCGGATTTGTTCTTGAATTCCCCGGACTTGACGGAAATTCGTGCCTCGGCGGTTCCATGGACAATATGATCGTTTACAATAACTCATTCACAAAGGAATGCGCCGGGCGGGGGATTGTTGTCGCTTATATGTTCCCCGGTCCGTGGAGCTGGATGAACAAGGGCGCAGTCAGGATAACCGACCTTGTGGTTGACGCTCTTGCCGACAAATACGGCCTCAGTGAAGGCGAGTTCAGCCTTGTGGTTATGGGCGGAAGCATGGGCGGTCAGGCGGCACTTATCTATTCGATGGACAGCCGTCACAAAATCGACGCCTGTGTCGCCCATTGCCCGTGCTATAATGTCGTGGAGTGCTTCTCGTCACATGAGGCGTTCCCGCGGACATTTCTCTCGGCGGTCAATGCTTACGATATGCCGCTTGAAGAGGCACTGCTCACGATTTCTCCGGAGCAGAGAACGGCGGATCTGCCGAAGATACCCTATCTCGTCACAGCCGACGAGCTTGACGAGGTCTTTCCGGTCAAGGGCGTGGAGAGATTCGTCGGCGGCATGAAGGATGCCGGTCACAGCGTTACCTATCTGCGCCTTGCCGACCAGAAGCACGGCGGGATCTCGCAGGCAGACCGCGAGACTATGAATGCGTTTGTGATAAAGTACAGTAAGGCGAAAAAATGAGGAGCGGGAGACTGAAAGCGGCGGCAATACTGCTGTGCGCGG
>FR891231.1:55113-55647 GCA_000433515.1 Candidatus Colimorpha enterica
ACGATGATTGAAGCGGGAAAAGACTATTCATTCATGAACTGCGATACCGGCAGAGTGATACGTGCGGGAGATACAGAGTATTTCCGCCTTGAAGCAGCGGACGGCGGGTATTACCTCACCGATTCCGCCGGCTGTTACTTCCGTATCGACAGCGGTTCTCTCAGGCAGAGCGAAATAAAGCAGAAACTTATTATAACCGGGCATCAGCGCGGAAGATTCACGATATCGACAGCCGACGGAAAGTATATAACCGACGATGATTCCGGCGAAAGCTCTGCAGCCGCACTGAAAACCGCCGGGCAGGCGAAATACATCGAGGCATATTGGTATCTTACCGCAAAGGGAGAACCTGCTCCGCTTAAGATAATGCCCCTCGGAGATTCGCTGACAAACGGAGAGAACGCGGACATCCCGGCAGAGGAGCGGTGCGGATACCGGAAACTGCTGTCGTCACTTATCGCGGAGAATGCGCCGGAGCTGCGCTTTGTATTCGTCGGTTCTCAGAAATCCGGCGGAACGGCTTACGGCAACAGC
>FR891231.1:55735-63334 GCA_000433515.1 Candidatus Colimorpha enterica
AAGCTCCGCCTCACTACGGCATTGCCCAGAACATCGACCCATGGCTGAAAAAATATCAGCCCGATGCGGTGTTCATGATGCTCGGAACGAATGATATCGGACTTTCGTTTGAATCCGGCGACCTTTCGATGATAGACAGAATATCAGAAAACTGGGAGCTGCTTGCAAAAACAGTTCTGAAAGCGCTGCCGGACGGTGGAATGCTCATAGCCGGTGCAGTCCCGCCGATAAGAAACGGCGAGATATTCAATGCGTGGGCGAAAAAACTCAACTCGAACCTTATCAAGCTCTCAAAATCGCTTGACAGCGACAGAAAAGAGGTTGTCTTTGCTGACATAAATACAGCGGTCAATGAAAACGGGCTTGCAGACTCTTTCTGCTCGGACGGCGGACACTTCAACGAAGCTGGCTACACTGCAGTCGGAAATGCGTTTTACAAGGCATTTGCCTCTTCCGCGACTTATGACCGCATGACCGCTTCCGGAACGCCGGAAAGCAGTGAAAACAGCACAGAAAACGATACATCAGAAACGACCGAACCAAAAAAGAACGGCTCTGCATTGCGGATAGCTCTCGGAGCCGTCGGAGCAGCGGCGGTTATCGGGATCGTGATCTCCTGTGTCAGGAAAAAGAAGAGGTAAATCTTAAAAAGTCACAGACCATTTTACGGGTCTGTGATTTTTTGCCGTCCCGTGAGAAGAAAAAAATGACAGCGGTATTGATAATTTCCCCTGATCGTGATATAATTATCTCAGTACCACAATACCGCTGAATCTTTTAATAAATTACCGAAAGGTTTGAAATCATAATGAAAATCACATTTCTCGGTGCGGCACATGAAGTGACCGGCTCCTGCACACTGCTTGAGGTATGCGGAAAAAAGATCCTTATCGACTGCGGAATGGAGCAGGGCCCCGATATCTACGAAAACAGCGGGATACCGTATCCGCCCGCAGACATTGATTACGTTTTTCTCACCCATGCGCACATAGACCATTCAGGAAAGCTCCCGCTGCTGACAAAGAACGGCTTCCGCGGAAAGGTGTTCTCGACAAGAGCAACACGCGACCTCTGCGCGATAATGCTGGAGGACTCCGCACATATTCAGGAGACCGAGGCAGTCTGGAAAAACCGCCGTGCAAAGCGCTCCGGCGAGGGCGGATATACTCCGATGTACACAACAGAGGATGTTTATGCGCTGATGAAGCAGTTTTCGCCTGCCGATTACGGAGATACTGTTTCGCCTGCCGACGGAATTACCGCTGTTTTCTTCGATGCCGGACATCTTCTCGGCTCTGCCGGGATCAAGCTGACGCTGACAGAAGGAGACGTTACGAAAACCGTCATTTTCTCCGGCGATATAGGGACAAAGGGACGTCCGCTTCTCTGCGACCCGGTCTATCCGGATGCGGCGGATGCCGTGATAATTGAATCGACCTACGGCGACAGAGAGAGGGAACCGGTCCCGACCGACTACGAATCCCGTATTGCGGAGATTATTGACGAAACACTTGCGAAGGGCGGAAACGTCGTTGTTCCTTCTTTTGCGGTCGGAAGAACACAGGAGCTGCTCTATATGATCCGCAGGATTAAGGAGAAGCACCTGACAAAACAGGATTTTCCGGTCTGGCTTGACAGCCCGCTTGCAATTGAAGCTACAAATATCTACGGAAAAGCACTGCGTGTGTACTACGATGACGAAACACGGGCGCTTATCGACCGGGGCATAAACCCGATATCCTTCCCGAATCTCCGGATATCTGTTTCAGGCGACGAATCCAGGCTGATAAATACCGACCCTACGCCGAAGGTCATAATTTCGGCGTCAGGAATGTGCGAGGCGGGAAGAATACGCCATCACCTGAAATACAACCTCTGGCGGCCGGAATCGACGGTTCTGTTCGTCGGCTATCAGGTTGAAGGAACGCTCGGCAGACGGCTGCTCGACGGTGCGGATTACGTAAATCTTTTCGGAGAGGAAATCAGGGTGAGAGCACGTATTGTGAATCTCAGCTGGCTTTCCGGACATTCCGACCGGGATATGCTTCTTGACTGGCTTGGCTCAATGCAGAAAAAACCGGCACACGTTTATGTCAATCACGGTGCCGACGGGGTCTGCGACAGCTTTGCAGAGGCGGTTCGCGATAAGCTCGGGCTTGATGCCGCGGCGCCTTACAGCGGCGATTCCTTTGACCTCGCAACCGGTGCACGTATTGCCGAGGGAAGCCGTACAAAAATCAAGCGCGAAAAAGCCGACAGACAGCGCGCCCATTCCGCTGTCTGGTCGCGTCTGTATGCCGCCGGAATGCGCCTTATGGGTATAATCGAAAAAAGCCGCGGAGGGAAGAGCAGGGCGCTCATTGCCTTCACTGACAGGATAAATACCCTTTGCGACAGGCAGGAGAAGGAGCTTCGTAAAAAGTGAATAATAAATGACCTTCCGGCCGCTCAGGCGAAGAAGGTCATTTTTATATCATATGTCTGCTTTTACAAAACAGCTACCGTTCCAGTATTCCGTGCTGCCGTTATCGTCAAGACGGAAAAAGCGGTTGTCCGGCACCCCGTCTCTTGTGATGATTCTTGTGGGAGCGCAGAGTGCAACGGAATTGTCCGGCATATCCGAGTAGACAACGGCTCCCGCACCTATGCGGCAGTTATTTCCGATCTTAACGTTTCCGATTATTTTTGCCCCGGCTCCGATATAGCAGTTGTCTCCGATAGTCGGGTTTCCGTTGTTTTTGCTTCCCGCTGTTCTCTGCGCGCCGATCGTCACGCCCTGAAAAATGACGGCATTTTTACCGATGACGACTTTCTGTGAAATAAAAATACCGTGAAGCCCGTGCGGCAGATACGGATGGGTTCCGAATTTCGCACCGATGCCGATAAATCCGCCCTGACGGTCAACGTAGTGACAGAACACACTCGCGCAGATCCCGTTCCGCCTTCCGGTTTTCAGAATGTGGTCATAAAGTCTCCACACGTTGCCGAAGCGGAGAAAAACAAAAAGGCTGAGAACCTCTTTTATCCACCGTTTGAGAATTATCATTGTGTTTTTAACCTCTTACCTCTCGGATTTTACAGAACCGGGCTTTGCTTACGCGGCAAAGCCCGGTCGTTTGATTATGCTGTTCTGGGGTTTGTGTTCGGAAGGTACTTCTTTATCGCACCGATTGCACTGGAGATTTCATTCTGGTTAAGAAATCTGTTGCGGTTGAAGTCCCGGAGGGTGTCAAGCACGGTTTCGGCAGTTGTCAGCTTTTCGCTGCGGTTGCGGAAAACCACTCTTTTTCCGGTGAACACAACAAGGCTGTATATCGGAACGTTGAACACATTTTCGCGCCTGAGAATCTCCTTCACCGCACGCACGCCGGGCTTGTTCTGGTCAAACGGATTGGGTATCGTAATAACCCCCTGCGGAGTTTTTACGTACCATTCGGCACCGGGAGGATTGTCAACCGCGCCGGAAATGTTGCGTACTCTTATGACGAACACACCGCCGCGTTCGACAAGAATCAGGTCACAGGGAGCGCGTCTGACACTTCCGTCCGGCAGAAATTCCGGAAGGACTGCGCGACGGATCAGCCTTGACTTTGAAAACGAGGTCCGGAGAAGATCGTACACGAAATTGCCTCCGCGGTTTCCGCTTCCGAGCAGTTTTTCGGTTTTTGCACGGGTGCGGAGCCAATGAATTATCACGGCGATGACGAGAATGACAAGAAGTATTGCAACAATCGTCGAAAAGGTAATCAGGATTTTAACAAGCTTCTCCAAATCATTTCACTCCTTTGCTGGCGTTCGGTACGGAACACACCCATTCGGATGCCGGACGTGTTCTTTTTTAATTCTTTACGTTTTCCTCAAGATATGCAACGACATCTCCGACGGTAATGAACTTATGGATGTCGTCATCCTTGACTTCAATGCCGAATTTCTCCTCGCAGAGAAGAATAAGGTCGGCAAGCTCAAGGGAATTGATGCCGAGGTCGTTTATAAGCTCGGCTTCGGGCTTTATCTCGTCCGCATTCACGGCGAGATCGTTTATAAGCATTTCTTTTACTTTCTCAAACATGGTGTTATCTCCTGATAAAATATTACCTGACAAGGAATCTCTTGATTTTCCTTGTGGTTGTTTTTTCAAATTCCGTGTCGCGAAGCTCGGTGTCGCGCACCTGCTTGTAGACGGGAAGCGACTTGTTGACCTCGGTAACGGCTGCTCTCACCGCCGCCTCGACCTCTTCTCTGGTTTTGTCCTTTGAAAAGTCGGGGTTCGGGTAGATAACGGCGGTTATCACGGTCTCACCGGAGGCATTCGGGCGTCCGAGAACGACTGATTCGCCGATGACATCGGATCTGTCGGAAAGATGCTCCTCGATCTCCTCCGGGAATACGTTCTTTCCGTTGCTGAGGATTATGACATTTTTCTTGCGTCCGGTAATATATATGTAGCCGTCCTTGTCCATATAACCGATATCGCCGGTTTTGAACCAGCCGTCGTCGGTGAACACGGCAGCTGTGGCTTCGGGGTTGTTGTAGTATCCGACCATGACGTTTTCGCCCTTTACGACGATCTCACCGGTCTCTTCGCCAGGCTGTTTGTCAATGCGGACCTGACAACATTCGACAGCAGGACCTACCGAATGAGGTCTTTCCGATCCGAGACGGTTTACGGCGACGAGCGGAGAGCATTCGGTGATTCCGTATCCTTCAAGAATGTAGATGCCGAAGCTGCGGAAATCGCTGATTATCTCCGGACGCATGGGAGCCCCGCCGACGACGATGATCTTAAGGTTTCCTCCGAGGGCGCCAGTGATCTGAGAGAAGAACTTTTCTCTCATGTCAATACCGACTTTGAGAAGGGCATCGCTGATCTTCATTGCGGTGCGCACCTTCTTTTTCATGCCCTTCTTGTCGATCTCCGACCAGATTTTTTTGTACATGGTCTCGACGTAGAGCGGCACGAGCATAAGCGCATTGGGCTTGTATTTCACAAAATTGCGGAGAACATTCTTTATGCTGTCGTTTATAACCATCGTTGCACCGAGGTTCTGAATGGCAAGCTGTCCGCAGGTTATCTCATATGAGTGGTTCATGGGCAGGCAGTCAACAAACACGTTCTTCCGGTTGAACTGGGTCATTGACTGGTCGGAGCCGTTTGTTGCCGCAACGAAATTGCGGTGGGTGAGCATGACTCCCTTGCTTGTTCCGGTGGTGCCGGAGGTAAAAAGAATCGCCGCAAGGTGGTCAAGATCAGGCTCAATATCGGTGAATGCGGTGTTGCCGCCCTCATAAAGCATACGGCCGATCTCAAGAAGCTCGTTGAAAGCGATGACATTGTCCTTTGCGCAGTCCTCTCCCTCGTCGATGATAGGGATGAAATACTTCACGGCGGGAAGCCTGTCTGCATAGTTGATAAGGCGTCTGTTGAAGCTTGCGGTATATATTACGGCGCTGACCTCCGCAATGTTCATAAAATCGATAAGCGCATCGTCGTTAAGATCCTTGTCAAGCGGAACGATAGTGCTGTTTGAGGCAATTGTCGCAAAAAACGCGGTCATGTACGACGGGTGAGTGTCTCCGACGACAGCGATCTTCTTTCCATCAAGATCGTAATGGCAGAGAGCCGTTCCGAACCACAGAACGCGTTCGTAATTCTCCCGGTATGACAGGTGTTTTTCCTGTTTGTTTTCCTGATAGACGTATATATCCTTTTCGCCGAAGCACTCTGCTCCGGTCCTGACAAGCTGGAGCAGGTCGGTTACGGTTTTCGGAATCTGTCGTTCAACGTTTTTTTTCATAAAAGCCCATTACCTCCGCTAAGCGAAAGCATCCTTTCGTTTTCGGCTCCCCGGCAACAGAGAGCAACTGTTATGTTATATTACTATCTCTACAATTATATAATACGGCGGCTGATTTGTCAAGAGTATAACACAACAAAATCGGGCTGTCGGATGAGACGACAGCCCGGGTTTTCAGTTTGTCAGTGGACTATGCACTTCTCGGTGTCTTTGTCAAAGATGTGGATTCTTGCAGCCTCAAGAGCGATCTTGATGTTGTCGCCGGTTCTTGCGGTGGAGCGGGGCGAAACGCGTGCAACAAGATTCTGGGGGGTCTGAGGATCGATACCGTCGGTGGAGATATAGAGATAGATCTCGGCACCCATAAGCTCTGTGACATCAACGTGAGCGTCGATGACCGAATCGGCCATGGAGCTGATAGCGACCGGCTCGTCCTTAAGGCACTCAGGACGGATACCCACGATGACTTCCTTGTCGATGTAGTCGGCAAGAGCCGGATCGTTTGCCTTTTCGGCGGGGAGCTTTATCTCGTTCTTTCCGAAGACGATATACAGATCGCTGCCCTTCTTTTTGAGGGTGCAGTCGATGAAGTTCATCTGAGGAGTTCCGATGAAGCCGGCGACGAAGGTGTTTGCCGGGTAGTCATAGAGGTTCTGAGGAGTATCAACCTGCTGGATAAGACCGTCCTTCATGACAACGATACGGGTAGCCATGGTCATAGCCTCGACCTGGTCATGCGTAACGTATACGAAGGTGGTTCCGAGTCTCTGGTGGATCTTTGTAAGCTCGGTTCTCATTGCCGCACGGAGCTTGGCATCAAGGTTGGAAAGCGGCTCGTCAAGAAGGAAGACCTTAGGCTCACGGACAATGGCACGGCCGAGTGCAACACGCTGTTTCTGACCGCCGGAAAGAGCCTTCGGACGTCTGTCAAGAAGGTGGGATATGTCAAGGATGCGGGCAGCTTCCTCGACCTTGCGCTTGATTTCCTCCTTTGAGACCTTGCGGAGCTTAAGACCGAACGCCATGTTATCGAAAACGGTCATGTGCGGATAAAGCGCATAGTTCTGGAACACCATTGCGATGTCTCTGTCCTTGGGAGCGACGTCGTTGATAAGGCGGTCGCCGATAAAAAGCTCGCCCTCGGTGATCTCTTCAAGTCCCGCGATCATACGCAGAGTGGTGGATTTACCGCATCCGGAAGGACCGACGAAGATAATGAACTCCTTGTCTCTTACCTCAAGACAAAAGTCGGAAACGGCGGTTACTCCGCCCGGATACTTTTTATAAATGTGTTTGAATGAAAGGCTTGCCATGTAATCCTCCTGAATATTTGTATGCGCCGGGACCGCATCCGGACCGCAACCGCTACATTACTTATTTCACTATAATATTTTAGCAGAAAATCCGGCGGATTAAAAGGGTCAACCCGCCAAAATTTCGGCTTTGTGTTTGTAAGTTTTGTACAATAAAAATTGCCCTGAAAACGGAAATCAAAGATTTCGAGGCGATTTTTTATAATTTATTAAAACCGTTACATTTTCATGGTCAAAGAAATCCGCTGTTTTTTTACGTCAACCTCAAGCACCTTCACCGTTACCCGGTCGCCGACCGACAGGACCTCGGATGGGTGCCTTATATATTTTGAAGAAATCTGCGAGACGTGAACAAGCCCGTCCTGATGCACGCCTATATCGACGAACGCACCGAAATCGATGACGTTTCTGACCGTTCCGGTAAGGACCATTCCGGGCCTGAGGTCGCTCATGTCCATAACATCGTCGCGGAATTCCTGCCCCGGAAGAGC
>FR891231.1:63469-67381 GCA_000433515.1 Candidatus Colimorpha enterica
ATTCACGGAGTCCCGAAAGCCGCGAGGCTCTCACGTCGTCCTCGGTATATCCGAAGCGTGATATCAGCCTTCTTGCCGCCCCGTATGACTCCGGGTGGACACCGGTACAGTCGAGGATCTCATCAGAGCCCGAGACACGGAGAAAGCCCGCGCACTGCTCGTATGCCTTCGCCCCGATTCTCGGCACCTTCAGCACATCGGCTCTTGAGCGAAATTCGCCGTTCTCCTCACGGTATTTCACGATATTCTTTGCCGATGCTGCGTTTATCCCGGCTACATAGGAGAGAAGGGAATGAGATGCTGTGTTGAGATCGACCCCGACCGAGTTTACGCAGTCCTCGACAACACCGGAGAGTGCCTCGTTAAGTCTTGCCGGCTTCATGTCGTGCTGATACTGACCGACGCCTATCGATTTCGGGTCGATCTTGACCAGCTCCGCAAGCGCGTCCTGAAGCCGTCTTGCAATCGACACCGCGCTTCTCTGCGTCACATCGAAATCCGGGAATTCGTCAGCTGCCAGCTTTGACGCCGAGTAGACAGACGCTCCCGCCTCGCTGACCATTGCGTATTTTACCGGGCGGCTGAGCTTTTTTATAAGCCCCGCGATGAATATCTCGCTTTCCTTCGACGCAGTTCCGTTTCCGATAGCCACGACATCGACGCCGTAGCGGTTTATCAGCCCGGAGGTTATTCTTTCCGCCGCCTCGATCTTTTCATGCGGCTTTGTCGGGTAGATCACCGCGGTGTCAAGCACCTTCCCGGTTCTGTCAACGACTGCAAGCTTGCAGCCTGTTCTGTAACCGGGGTCAAGTCCGAGAACCGTCTTGCCCTTGAGCGGCGGAGTCATAAGCAGGTTCTTGAGGTTTTCGGAGAACAGCTTTATCGCGCCCTCGGAGGCAACGTCGAATATGTCCGCGCGTATCTCCCTTGCGATCGACGGAGCGATAAGCCTTTCGTACCCGTCGATGACGGCACTTGCCATATACCGGAACGCAGGGCTTTTCGGTTCGGTTATCACCTTCGCAAACAGGTCGTTGAGGATTATGTCTGACGGAACGCCGAGAGTGACCTTTATGACCTCTTCTTTTTCGGCGCGGTTTATCGCAAGAACCCGGTGTCCCGGTATCTCCGACAGCTTTTCGGAGAATTCGTAGTACATCGTGTATGTTCCGTCGGGATCCTCTCCGGTTTTTTCGGTCGAGAGCGTGCCGAATTCCACCGACAGCTCGCGGATGCGCTTTCTGTAATCGGCATTGTCGGAGATGTCCTCTGCAATTATATCGCAGGCGCCGTTAATCGCGTCGTCGGCGGTCTGTATTTCCTTTTCCGGGTCGATGTACTTCGCCGCCTCGTCCGGAATTGAGACTGTGTATTTCTTATTCTGAGCCGAGATATATTCAGCCAGCGGCTCCAGCCCGCGCTCCCTTGCGGCGTCGGCACGGGTCTTTCTGTGCGGCTTGAAGGGACGGTAGATATCCTCAATTTCCGCGAGGATGACGGCTCCGTCAAGTGCCGCGGATATCTCAGGCGTCAGCTTATCCTGAGACGCGATAGCCCCGCGCACCTCTTCGCGCCGCGCATCGAGGTTTCTTAAATATGTCAGTCTGTCATTCAGATTCCGGAGAACGGTGTCGTCAAGCGAACCCGTGACCTCCTTGCGGTAGCGGGCGATGAACGGTATCGTATTGCCCTCGTCGATCAGCTTTACCGCCGCCTCTGTCTGTTTTTCGGAGATCGAAAGCTCTGATGATATTGTTTTCAGTATGTCCATGAAAATCTGTCCTGTCGGTTGATATTTCCGGTGTCCTGCGGAATGCGCGGTGCCGGAAAAAGCCGACGCCGCGACGGTAAAAAGTCTGAAAAAATTTCAGACGGGATGTTTGCCGGGAAAGGAACGGTCATAAAAATGAAGGCATCAGACAAGGCGCGGGGAAACAATCCGTGCGCCGGTCTGCCCGGTGACACCGTGACAATATGATAACACAAAATGCCGAAGAAATCAAGGGATTTTTCGCCGCAGAGCATTTTTCTCGCCGAAGCCCTTGCAATCCGGCTGAAAAAAGTATAAAATATAATCAGTAAGATAACCGGCGGAGGCATGATGGAAGAGCGGAGCGGAAAACTGATAAAGGGCGTGGGCGGGCTTTATACCGTCAGATTCGCAGACGGGGAAACGGTATCCTGTAAGGCAAAGGGCGCGTTCCGGCACGAGAGCCTGAAGCCGGTCATCGGAGACGACGTGACTGTTATATCCGACGGCGGAAACGTGATATCGGCGATCGGAGAGCGGAAGAACCTTCTTATCCGCCCGCCGATATCGAACGTAGGGGTGATATTCATAACCTTTGCCGCCGCCGAGCCGGAGCCGGTGCTTCTGAACATTGACAAGCTGACCTGCATTGCCGTGCACTGCGGAATCCGCCCGGTGATAACCGTGACGAAAGCGGATATCGCTCCGGAAAGGGCGGCGGAGCTTGCGGCGGTGTATGAAAAAGCCGGGTTTGTTACCTTTGTCTCCGGAAAAGACGGAAGCGCGCGGGAGCGGATACGGGAATACCTCCGCACCTCCTGCCGCGGAATGATATCCTGCTTCGCCGGGGCTTCCGGAGTGGGCAAATCAACGCTCATGACATCGCTTTTCCCTGAGCTTGACCTGAAAACCGGCGAGATCAGCGCGAAGATAGCAAGAGGGAAGCATACTACCCGTGCTGTGGAGCTTTATTCCCTCTCCGACCTTTCCGGCGGCGGGGACGGATATATCGCCGATACCCCCGGCTTCAGCCTGCTTGATTTTGTCAGATTCGACTTTTTTGACAAGGAAGAGCTGCCTGACACCTTCCCGGAATTTGAACGCTTCATCGGGAAATGCCGGTACACAAAATGCACGCATCTCTGCGAGGACGGCTGTGCGGTCTGTCAGGCTGTGAGGGACGGAATTATCCCTGTCAGCCGGCACGACAGCTATATTTCGCTTTACGGCGACCTTAAGAATAAGCACAAATGGGACAAATGACCGCACCGTGCGGCGATTCCGTTAATAATCTGTTAAAAACGGCTATTGAATTGCCGCCTGCGGAATGTTACAATTATATCGTCAACAATAAAACATCCGTGTCCCGCAGATGGCGCGCACGGGGAAAGAGGCAGACAATGCAGCTTGTAAAAAAACTGTTCAAGCGGTATTTCATTGACGCGATGGGAGCAATGGCTCAGGGGCTATTTGCCTCGCTCCTTATCGGAACGATATTCACGGCACTCGGAATGATACCGAGGCTCGGCTTTCTTGCCGACATCGGAAAATATGCTCAGGCAATGGCAGGCCCCGCAATGGCGGCGGCAATCGCATATTCGCTGAAGGCTCACCCGCTCGTTATCTTTTCCTCGGCGGCTGTAGGCTATGCGGCAAACTCGCTCGGAAAAGCCGGGGGACCGCTTGCCGTGTTCTTCATCGCGATAATCGCGGCTGAGATCGGTATGCTCGTGTCGAAGAAAACCAAGGTCGATATAATCGTCACCCCGTTCGTCACGATATTTATCGGCGGAGTGCTTTCGATATATGTAGCTCCCCTTATCGGAAAGCTGGTCGGGCATATCAGCGATTTCATCGGTTGGGCGGCACTTCAGGCGCCGTTTGTCTCGGCTGTGATAATCTCGGTGGTCATCGGTGTCGTGCTTACTCTCCCGATATCAAGCGCGGCGATATGCGCGGGGCTTATCCTGACCGGAAGCGCGGCTCAGGGCGGCTCGGAGGGGCTTGCAATTGCCGGTGCCGCCGCGGTCGCGGGGTGCTGTGCGCAGATGGTCGGCTTTGCGGTAATCAGCTTCCGTGAAAACAAATGGGGCGGGCTGCTGTCTCAGGGAATCGGAACAAGTATGCTCCAGATGCCGAATATCGTCCGCCACCCGCAGATA